>SHYT01000016.1 GCA_009692665.1 Dehalococcoidia bacterium
GCCGGCAGCGAGCTTCAACAGACAAAGCTCGACCTTGCCGCCACGCAAGCTGAACTAGCTGCGACCAATACTCGTATGAGTTCCACACGTGCTGAATTGGACGCAGCTAATGTCACCATTGCCTCAACGCGTGCCCAATTATCTACCACAAAGGCCCCCGCGCCAGCACCTATGCCGACGCCCTCTGTTG
Source organism: Dehalococcoidia bacterium (assembly GCA_009692665.1). GTDB lineage: Bacteria > Chloroflexota > Dehalococcoidia > Lucifugimonadales > SHYT01 > SHYT01. The sequence continues at coordinate 191 of SHYT01000016.1, forward strand.
TAATCCCCACTCGGAATTCCAACTTAGCAACTGCTCAAATTGCCATATCTCCGGCGACGAGCCAAGAGGCAATTGCCATGGTGAGGTTATCACCCAAAATGTCCGAGGAAGCTGCTCCATTTATGAGGGAATTAGATTGGACGGCAGAGCAAAAGGGAAATGAGTGGTGGGTTGTAGGTCTATTTGAATCAGCTTGGGGGGGCAAAGTTTGTTGCTGATGCCACGGTCCGTGATGGTCAAGTTTATGCATATAGCGCCGCCAGCCGTCCGAGTAGGGATTGGATAATAACCAAGCAAAAAGGCTGGGGACTTGAACATCTCTACACTCGTCTATCCCCTACTAAGGCCATCGAGCTCGTTCAAAAGAGCAGTAAGGTTAGCAGCAGCCTCCGTGGTCGCACAATATTAGACGCGGTAGCTGAACTTGTAGTTGATCAGCCCGGATTAGTCACCTGGCGTTTCGCGTTCTATCTAAGAGAAGCCAGCGGTCAGCAAGTGGTTGCCGTTGTGGGCGACGCTAAAGAGGGGATTTTTTTCGGTGAAGATTATGGATTTGGTGCGACCGGCTGGGTTTATTCGGACATTCCATTGCATCTCTCAGATTGGGTGAACAAGTTAGTGGCCGAAAGACGTTGGAGCGTCACCAATCTCAAGTGATGAACAAGGAAAGCTAGCGATGCGAATACTTGGCCTAGACATCGGACAAAGGCGCATCGGTCTCGCGGTAGGTGAAACCGTGGGTGGTGTTGCCACGCCCATTCCGGCGCTGGGGCGCTCCATCCGTGTGCGGGACATAGAGCTCGTCGTCGTCCAGGCGCGCAAGCAAAAAGTGGAACGCATTGTGGTGGGGATGCCGTATTCATTGAACGGCTCGCTAGCACGCTGGGGGCGTTCCGTCGAGCAATTCGCGGTGGCGCTCAGGGCGGCAAGCTCGTTGCCTGTTGAAACCTGGGACGAGCGGTTTTCTACTGCGGAGGCTCAACACGCTATGCAGCAGGCGGGCGCACAGCCATCTCGCAACCGCGACAAGCTGGACTCGGCGAGCGCGGCGGTGATACTGGAAAGCTACATGGCCGCGTTGCAAACAAAGAAGGCTGGACAGGCATGACGCAGCAACTCGGCATTGTCGGCTACCCGCTGAAGCACACACTGTCGCCAGCGTTCCAGCAGGCGGCGTTGGATGCGTGCGGGATTGATGCGCGGTATGAGGTCTGGGAAACACCCCCGGAGCGTCTGGCTGACCGCGTTCAAGAGCTGAGAGCGAGCGGTGTGCTGGGCTTCAACGTGACTGTCCCCCACAAAGAGACGGTGCGCGCGCTCCTGGACGACCAGAACGATTGGGCACGGCATTTGGGTGCGGTAAATACCGTCGTCAACAAGAACGGCAAGCTGACTGGCTACAACACAGACGCTGATGGGTTCCTGCGGGCGTTGCGGCTGGACGCGGGCTTTAACACCCGCGGCGCAACGGTCTTGGTGCTGGGTGCCGGCGGCTCTGCCCGTGCTGTGGCGCTCACCCTGGCGCACGAAAAGGTGCGCTCCATCACCATCGCGAACCGCACTGTGGAACGCGCGCAGGCGCTGGTGAACGCACTCAAAGGCCTGGTGCCGTACGCCGGTGCCATTCCCATGGATGAGGCGCAGCTTCGGGCCCAGGCGCGCTCAAAGGCTTCCCCAGATCTCATCGTGAACTGCACCACTATGGGCATGGTCCACGGCCTGGCGGAAGGGCAGTCGCCCATGTCGGCTGACCTCATCCCATCGAAAGCGCTGGTCTACGATTTGGTGTACAACCCTGCGATAACACCTCTTTTGCGTGCAGCACAAGAAGCAGGCGCCAGGACGCTTGGCGGGCTTCCCATGCTCGTGTATCAGGGGGCGGTTGCCTTCACGCTGTGGACGGACAAAGAGGCCCCAGTTGCCCTCATGACGCAGACCGCACGCAAGGCCCTTGGTTTGGCAGGCTAGGAGCGATACGCTACACTAATCGGGCGTTTTTCTGCTGCAGAGAGAGGCCATCATGCTGCGATTCTTAACGTCCGGTGAATCCCACGGCGAAGCTCTGTCGGTCATTCTCGAGGGAATCCCTGCTGGAATGACACTCAGCGAGGACTATATCGCCGAGCAGATGGCCAGGCGGCAGCGCGGGTACGGCCGTGGCGGGCGCATGCAAATCGAAAAGGATTTTGCACATATCCTCTCTGGCGTCCGGCACGGCAAGACACTTGGCGGCCCCATTGGCATGTTCATTGAGAACAAGGACTGGGTGAACTGGACGCAGCAGATGAGTGTAGCGCCGGTGGAAGAGCCAGCGAAGGTTATAACGCGCATTCGTCCGGGCCACGCGGACCTCGCAGGTACCATGAAGTACGGCCAGGATGACGTGCGCAACGTCCTGGAGCGCTCGTCCGCGCGGGAGAGCGCGGCGCGCGTAGCCGCCGGCGCCATTGCTCGCAAGTTCCTCGAAGAGATGGGCATTGCGTTGCACTCGCATTCGATCTCCATTGGCGGTGTTTGGGCAAAGCCTATTGCCCCTGAGCAGATTGATTGGGAGCAGGTGGAGCAGTCTCAGGTGCGCGTGGCCGACCCCGCAATTGAGGCCGCTATGATCAAGCGCATTGACCAGGCGAAAGAGGCGGGCGATACCATGGGCGGCATTGTTGAGGTCATTGCGACTGGTGTGCCTATCGGCCTTGGCTCTTTCATCCAGTGGGACCGGAAGATTGATGCCCGCATTGCCTTTGCGCTGATGTCCATGAACGCGGTGAAAGCCGTGTCCATTGGCGACGGGTGGGAAGGCTCCAACCTGCCCGGGTCGGAGTTCCAGGATGTCATCGAGCCTGTCACCGATCCAGCGCATCCATGGCAGCGGCGTACCAACCGCTCCGGCGGCACTGAGGGCGGCATGACCAATGGGATGCCGGTGGTTGCCAGGTTTGCCGTCAAGCCCATTGCTACACTCGCGAAGCCCCTTCCCTCGGTTGACCTGATTACCGGCGAGAAGGTGCAGGCGCACTTTGAGCGCTCCGACGTCTGCCAGGTGCCGCCCGCCGGTGTCATTGGCGAGACAATGGTCGGTCTGGTGCTGGCTGAAGCGTTCCTGGAAAAGTTCGGCGGCGATCATATCGAGGAGACGCGCCGCAACTATCTGGCGTACCAGAAGACGGTAGGCCCACGTAATCGCGCTAGGGTCGAGGAATCACCTCGCAAGCCAACCGCTGCGCGGTAGAGCTCAATACAGGCATGTTCACACCGTGCGCTGGAATGAAGGCAAAAGTTACTCTAAGCGGGCATAGCAGTGCAGTCAGTCCCGTCACGTGCACGACCGCCACGGCCACTACAACGTGTTGCCCGTGCGGGCCTGTTGGAGCCTGCGCACACTAACCTCGCCAGCAACGGCATGCTACCATGCTGGTAGGCATATACCTAACTCACTATCTGTGCGCGTTCGCCATGGTTATGCGGTGAACCGCGCTTAACGATGAAAGAGGCAACAGATTATGCTGCAGTCCAGCAATAAAAACCGTCCCAGTCCTGAATTGCTTGACCTGAGACGCCGCATCCGCCACTCTGCGGCGCACTTGCTGGCAGATGCTGTGCTGGAGGTTATTCCTGCCGCCAAGCTCACTATAGGCCCGCCAACAGACGACGGGTTTTACTACGACTTTGACCTGCCTCGCCCTGTCACGCCTGAGGACCTGGAGCGGCTTGAAGGCATCATGCGACAGCGCATCAAAGCAGACCTACCCTTTGTTGGGAAAGAAGTCACTAAAGAAGAGGCTGCCCATATGTACGCAGACCAGCGGTACAAGCTGGAAATCCTTGAGGACATCCCCCCGGGAGAGAAAATCACCCTCTATTCGCACGGCAAGTTTACAGACCTATGTCGCGGCGGGCATGTGGACCGCACCGGCCAGGTGTCGGCCATCAAGTTGTTGAACGTTGCGGGTGCCTATTGGCGCGGGGACGAGCACAATCCCATGCTGCAGCGCATCTACGGCACCGCGTTCGAGTCGCAGTCGGCGCTGAACCAGTATCTGAAGAACCTGGAAGAGGCGCAGAAACGCGACCACCGCAAGCTCGGTATTGAGATGGGACTGTTTGTGTTCAACCCCATTGCGCCGGCCAGTCCATTCTTCTTGCCAAAGGGCACGGCGCTGTACAACGCACTTGTTGAATACGCACGCGGCCTCTACAAGAGGTACGGGTACTCAGAGGTCATTACGCCGCAGATTTTTGAGACAGAGCTGTGGAAGCGTTCCGGGCACTACCAGCACTATATTGAGAATATGTACGTCATTAACATCGACGAGCGCGAGTATGGCGTTAAGCCAATGAACTGCCCGGCTCACGCGCTCATGTTCGGCGCGCAGGCGCATTCCTACCGGGATCTGCCTGTGCGTTTTGCCGACTTTGGCCGTTTGCACCGCTACGAGCGCTCCGGCGTCACCCACGGCCTGACGCGCGTACGTACCTTTGCGCAAGATGACGCGCACATCTTCTGCCGCCCGGACCAGGTGGAGCAGGAGATACGGACGTTCGTGGCCATGCTGGACCAGACGTATAAGCTGCTGCGGTTTGAAGACGTGCGTATCCGGCTTTCGCTTCGGCCAGAGGGGCGCATTGGGACAGAGGAGATGTGGGACCGCGCGGAGAAAGCATTAGCGAACTCGCTGACCGGCCAGGGCCTGGAGTTCGAGCCTGTGCCTGGCGAAGGGGCGTTCTACGGCCCCAAGATCGACTTCCTGGTGGCGGACGCGCTGGGCCGCGAGTGGCAGCTTGGCACGTTGCAGCTCGACTACAATTTGCCGGAGCGGTTCGACCTGGACTACACCGCTGAGGATGGCTCAAAGCAGCGACCCGTGGTGCTGCACCGGGCCATGTTTGGGAGCATTGAGCGGTTCCTGGGCGTCATGATTGAGCATTTTGGTGGCGCGTTCCCGGTCTGGCTCGCACCGGTGCAGGCTCGCGTGGTGCCCATCGCGGACAGGCATAGTGCTTACGCAGAGCAGGTGCGAGACGCGCTCCAGGCGGCGGGCATTCGGGCGGAAGTGGACAGCCGCAGCGAGCGGATGCAAGCGAAGATTCGGGACGCGCAGCTTCAGAAGATACCGTACATGCTGGTTGCCGGTGACCGTGAGGCCGCCGCGGGCGCCGTGGCTGTCCGCATGCGCTCCGGCGAGGACAAGGGCGCAATGCCTTTGGATAAAGTCAAAGAAATGATTCTGAAGGACGTTGTGGATGGTACGTAGTCTCAAAGCAGTGCCAACGGGCTTGTGGCAGGCGCTCTTTGGCATCATGCTAGCTGGCCTCCTGCTCGGAGCGTGTATCCCCAGCCCCAACCTGCGTTCGGGCAACGAGGCCACTATCGCGCCAGGCGATACCGCTGATATCGGCGGCGGAGATCTCAAAGTCACCTTCTTGGACGTGGCGGAGGACAGCCGGTGCCCGCTTGATGTCACGTGTATCACGGCAGGACGTGCTATCGCGCGGATAACCCTGGACGTGAACGGCAAGCGGCAGGACTCAGGCCTTGAATTTATTGGCACGCGCTCCCAGGCGGGGGTGAACTACGAGAGTTTTCACATCGTCTTCAGCCTGTCGCCGTCTCCTGTCTCCACCAAGCGGATTGAAAAGAAAGACTATCGGCTGAGCGTCATCGCCAGTAAACAGTGACCTAGCTTTCTCCCGTTGTCACGCGGTGCATCCCTTTCCAATGCACGCGTTGGATGGGCCGAAATCGGGCGACTTGGCGATGCTTCCGTGTTTCGCAAGGAGCATAGTGAAGTAGTTCTTTGGCGCAATCGCGCCAAACAGACAATTTGCTGAATTCACTGGAGGAGGGGATCAAATGGCTGATGAGAAGAAATACGAGGGCATGGCGAAAGAAGCCGAAGGTAAGATCCAAAATGGGGCCGGTAAAATGATCGGCGACAAGAAGATGGAAACGGACGGCAAGTTCAAAGAGGCTGAAGGTAAGTTTGAGAAGAACGTAGGCAAGGCCGAAGAGAAGTTTAAGGAAACTGCCGACAAGGCTAAGGAATATGGTTACAAGGCCGAAGAAAAGGTCAAGGAATTCGGCCACGACATTGAGGAAAAGGCTAAGGACGTCGCCGCCTAGTTTATTCTGTGAACACCCGCTCTTGAAAGAGCCCGCGCATGGTCGAGAGGTACTCCTCTTTGGTCATGCGCGGGCGATGCTTTGCCTTGACCTCACGCGCCTGCTGTGCGCCGTCCCCGAGCAGGTCAATAATGGTGAACGCCATCGCCTTTGAGGCGGTCAAGACCGTGTTCTCCCAGTCTTCAATGAGGTAGTTTGGCCCATGCGCCTCGCCCTTCGCGCCGCCCGCGTACGGGTGCAATGCCGGCAGCAGGTGGCTCACGTCCCCCATGTCGGTAGAGCTGCCTCGATGCCGCACCAGGCCCACGCTCTCTTCGCCAACGAGTACGGCGGCATTGGCGCGATAGACGTTTGACAAGGCAGGATCGTTCAGCATGGGCAAGTAGCCGGGATACGTAGAAATCTTGACCTTGCAGCCCGTGGCCAGGGCGCCCGCGCGGAGACAGCGGTCTACTTTCTCGGTGACCGCGAACAGTGCGTCAAGCGTGCGCGCTCGAACGAAGAGTTCCATCCGCACGTCCGCAGGCACGGAGTTCACGGCATCGCCGCCCTTCGTGATAATGGGGTGAATGCGCACCGTGTCGCGCTCCGGGAACGCCTCCCGCAGCGAGTTGAGAGCGGTGAGTGAGATCATGGCGGCGTTGAGCGCGTTGACGCCGTTCCACGGCGCGCCGCCCGCGTGCGCAGCCTTGCCGATGAATTGCACCTGCTTCGCCAGCACGCCGTTGTTGGTGGTGCCGAGCGCCAGCTTCTTATGCTCGGTGCCGCTGGTGGTGTGCGTCAGCATCGCGATGTCCACGTCATCAAACTGGCCCAGGCGAATAAGCTCCGGCTTGCCGCCCAGAAATTCGATGCGCCCGGCCTGACGCAGCCCTTCGCGGAAGGCCACCTCGATGTACTCTTCGGCGGGCACGGCTAAAAGCACGACTCGGCCGGCGAGCGCACGCAGTACGCCGGTTGCCAGCAGGCCACGGGCTACACTCAGAAGCATACCGATCTGCGCGTGGTGGCCGCACGCGTGGGCGGCATTGGTAACCGCGTCTGCATACGGGTGGCCGGGAACGATGAGCGAGTCTAGCTCACCGAGGATTGCGACGGTTGGCCCCGGCTCGCCGCCGTTAAGCGTGGCGCGCAGGCCGGTGATGGCGATGTTGTTCTGGACCGAAATGCTCCAGGACTGAAGCGTTTCCTGGACGAGGGCCGAGGTCTTAACCTCTCGAAAACCCGGCTCCGGGTGCCTGAGCACCGTCTGCGCCAGCCGGACAAGCTCTTCGGCATGCTGGTCTATCTCGTCGGCAACTCGGTGCTTCAGGACGTCTTTGTTGGCCGCCATCACCTACTCATATCGAAGGATGCTCCGATTGTAGTCTGCTGGCAGCATAGGGGACAAGCACCGCCGACACGCCGTGCACGGTATAATCGGCAGCGTGAAGATTGTTATTGCCTCACAAGCGTTCAAGGAGAGCCTGAGTGCTGAAGATGCGGCTGAGGCGATTGCCGAGGGCGTACGCCGCGTAGTGCCGGACGCGGAGATGGTGTTGCTGCCGGTGGCGGACGGCGGCGACGACACCCTGGCCACGCTCCTGAAAGCCAGCGGCGGCAAGCTGGTTGCGTGCCAAGTGACCGGGCCGCTTGGCGAGCCAGTGCAATCCGCTTGGGGCGTTCTGGGCGACGGGCAGACGGCGGTCGTTGAGGCGGCGCGGGCGTGCGGTCTGGCGCTGACGCCGGAGGAAGGGCGCAACGTTTTGGCGGCCACGACGTTTGGCGTTGGCCAGATCATCAAGGCTGCGCTGGATGCCGGTCACACCCGCATCATCATCGGGGTGGGCGGGACGGCGACGTGCGACGGCGGCGTGGGAATGGCGCAGGCGCTGGGCGCAAGGTTCCTGGACGCGCAGGGCAACGAGCTTGCGCGCGGCGGTGGCGCGCTCTTAAAGCTGGCGCGCATTGACCTCTCCACTATTGACTCCCGACTTCGGCAGTGCCAGGTGCAGGTGGCGGTGGACGTGCGCAACGCACTGTGCGGCCCGCTGGGTGCGGCTGTGACATACGGCCCGCAGAAGGGCGCCACGCCACAGATGGCGGAGCAGCTTGACCAGGCCTTGGCGCGATTGGACCAAGTGGCGCGCTACCAACTCGACCTGCGCATGGCGCATTTGCCCGGCGCTGGTGCGGGCGGCGGCCTCGCCTTTGGTCTGGCCGCGTTTCTGGGAGCTTCGCTGCTGCCCGGCGCGGAGTTGGTCTGTGACGCCATTGGCCTGGACAAGGCGCTTGACGGTGCGGACTACGTGATTACCGGCGAGGGCCGCATAGACTGGCAGACCGCGTTTGACAAGGCGCCCTCAGTGGTGGCGCGCCACGCCGCCGCCAAGAGCGTGCCGGTGCTGGGCGTGGCAGGCTCGCTGGGGCCGGGGCACGAGCAGTTGTACGCGCTGGGGTTCCTCGACATGCTGGGTATTGTGCGGCAGGACACCTCTTTGCAGGATGCCATCATGTGGGCCTGGCCGCTGCTCGCGGACGTCACGGAACGGGTACTGGCGGCGGCGCTGGCGAAGGCTAGCCAGTAGACCTGCAGCTTTCACATGGGCTTAAAGCCATGCCACTGAATGTTCTGGACGCCTGCAAAGCGCTTTGCCATCACGTGCAGCGCGTCCGGATTGTCGTCCAGCAGAATGAACCGCCTGCCAAGTTCGACACACACCGCGCCTGTGGTGCCGCTGCCCGCGAAGAAGTCCAGCACGGTGTCTTCAGGCTTTGATGACGCCTGCACGACGCGCCGGAGAATGCCGAGCGGCTTCTGTGTGGGATAGCCGGTTTTCTCCCGGCTGTTGGTTGGGACGATGGTGTGCCACCAGGTGTCCGTGGGCAGCTTGCCCCGCGCTGCTTTCTCGGCGCCCACCAGGCCAGGTGCGAGGTAAGGGATGCGCTCGACGGCGTCTGCGTTAAATGTGTAGTGTGCTGGGTCTTTGACGTAGACCAGGATGGTGTCGTGCTTGGGCGGCCACTTGCGCTTGGTGCGGGCGCCGTAGTCATACGCCCAGATGACCTCGTTGAGGAAGCTCGCGCGGCCAAAGATGCTGTCCAGCAACACCTTGCAGTAGTGCGCCTCCCGGTAGTCGATGTGGAAGTAGAGGGTACCGTCACTGGCGAGGACGCGGCGGGCTTCTTTGAGGCGCGGCTCCAGGAACGCCAGGTAGTCGTCAAAGATGTCCGTGTAGGCCATGCTGCCGATTTTGGTGGTCTGGTAGCGCTGGCCCTTGAACCCGGTGCGGTCTCCGGAGTCGGCGCGCTGGGTCTTGAGCTGGGTGCGCGATTGGCTCTTGCCGGTGTTGAACGGCGGGTCGATGTAGATGAGGTTGACGGAGGCAGCGGGCAGCTTCCGCAGCACGGGCAGGTTATCGCCGAAGTAGATGTGGTTTTGCATGGAGCCTCAAGCCCAAAAGCCGCATCCTAGTGTACAGAACTGTCCAAACAGAACGAGCCAACCCCAATGTATGGGGTTGGCTCGTTTTTGCTGCGCGAATGTAAGGCCGTTACTTCGCCGCCAGTGCCGCGTCCAGGCGGCGCTTCAGCACTTGCTTGGGGACTGCACCCACCACCTGCTCCACGGGCTTGCCGCCCTTGAAGATGATGAGTGTGGGGATGCCCCGAATACCGAACGACGAGGGGGTGGTCGGGTTAGCGTCAACGTCCATCTTGGTGAACTTAATCTTGCCGTCATATTCCGCAGCCAGCTCCTCTACGATGGGAGCGATCATGTGGCACGGCCCGCACCACTCAGCCCAGAAGTCCACGAGGACTGGAGTCTGGGACTTCAGAACATCAGCGTCAAACGAAGAATCGGTTACATCAACTGGCTTTGCCATGGCTTCCTCCTGCTGTTGGGCTTGAATGGCCCTTCATATCTTCGATGCTACTCCGCCGGAGAACGATGCGCCACCGCCGCCAGGAGATGGAATGACTATCAATATGCTTATTTACAGTGTACATGAGTTCGGAGAGGGTAGGTTGACTACATCGTTGACGCTCCAGAGAGCGGGTGCTACGCTGAGAGTGCCCCGAATGGCGGGGCGACGGGAGCTGGGGTGCTGGCTGAGAGGTCTGCCGAAGGGAGACGACCGTCTGAACCTGATCTGGGTAATGCCAGCGCAGGGACAACACGAGCTAAGGCTCTGTTATGCCGTCCCGGCGCGCTGGGACGGCATGTTTGTTGTATGGAGGCATGCAGTGGAAGACACCCTGATAATAGCGGGCAAGAAGTTCACATCCAGGCTGATGATTGGCACGGGGCGCTATCGCTCCAACGAGGAGATGGTGGCGGCGCTCGCGGCATCCGGCACGCAGATCGTCACCGTCGCCATCCGCCGCCTCGACCTGAGCAACCCCAGCGAGAAGACCATCCTTGATGTCATTGACTGGGACAAGTACACCATCCTGCCGAACACCGCGGGCTCCAAGACGGCGGAAGAGGCCATCTGGGCGGCGAAGCTGGGGCGGGAAGTGACCGGATCCAACTGGGTGAAGCTGGAGGTCATTCCGGACGCCAAGTACCTGCTGCCGGACCCAATAGGCACGCTGCGCGCGGCGGAAGAGCTCGTCAAAGAGGGGTTTGTAGTGCTGCCGTATATCCACGCGGACCCGGTGCTGGCGCAGAAGCTGGAAGAGCTTGGCTGCGCCACCGTCATGCCCCTTGGCTCGGCGATTGGCTCCGGGCAGGGGATTCACACCAAGGAAGAGATACAGATCATCCTCGGCAACGCCAAGATACCCGTCGTGGTTGACGCGGGCCTGGGCGTGCCGTCAGACGCGAGCCAGGCGATGGAGTGGGGTGCGTCCGCCGTGCTGGTGAACACCGCCATTGCGCAAGCCAAAGACCCGGCACTCATGGGCGAGGCGTTCCGCCTCGGCGTGGAAGCGGGCCGCAAGGCGTATCAGGCTGGCCGGATTGCTCACAAAGCCTATGGCGAGGCCAGCAGCCCCATGACCGGCGTGCCGCAGATGGCTGCCCCGCGGAGGCCGTAACGATGAGGCGCTTGCCGCAGCCCTGCCTGGCGCTTATCACCGACCGCACGCTCTGCCCTGACGGCTCGCTGGTGGCCAAAGTGACGGAGGCCGTCGCCAACGGTGTGGGTATGGTGCAGGTGCGCGAGAAGGACCTGACAGCAGGCGAGCTGTACACGCTCACCATGGACTTGAAAGAAGCCATCGCCGGGCGCGCACTGCTGATCGTGAACGACCGCGTGGACATCGTGATGGCGTCCGGCGTGGACGGCGTGCAGCTTCCGGAGACGTCGTTGCCTACCACAGCGGCCCGGCGCATCTTACGCGTGGGCATGGGCATCGGGCGCTCGGTACACTCGGTGCAGGGCGCGGTGAACGCGGTGAACGAGGGCGCGGAGTTCTTGGTCCTCGGTACCATCTTCACCTCGCGGTCGCACCCCAACGAGCGGCCCGCCGGCCCGTCGCTCATTGCGGATGTGAAGCGGTCCGCTGCTGGCGGACGCGCGCCGGTGCTGGCTATTGGTGGGGTGACGCCGCAGAATGTGGCGCAGTGCATGGAGGCCGGAGCGGACGGCGTGGCGGTTATCTCGGCGATTCTGGGCGCCAAGGACGTGGGCGAGGCGACGCGGCAGATGAAGCACGCGCTGTCGGAGGCGTGGGCCAAGCGCGCGGCGGCGGCGCTGGCGACGCTTCTGGGCCAGCAGCGAAAAGAGCATGATCAAGATTCAAGTCAACGGTAAGCCCCGCGAGCTTGACCGCCCCGTAGGGCTCATGGAGTTCCTGCAGGACTTGAAGGTGAACTTCAGGTTCCTGGCCGTGGGCTATAACGGCGAGGTGGTGCCGAAGGCGCAGTACGGCTCGGTCACGCTGAAGGACGGCGACGTGCTTGAGATTGTGCGGCCGATTGGGGGCGGGTAGGGCAGTGCCTATCTAATCAGCTTCTTCTGCGTAATCATCGAGGACATCGGCTGCCATGCGGTTTAGGTGCTTTTCTTTGGCGAGTTCACGAAAACTTTCATAGGATAGATACGTACAAGTATCCGCCAATGGTCTTGCCCCCAATAAAGCAAAAACTGGTCGTTTGATTTCATTGAAGACCTTTTCTCGGCGCGATGGCGGGGCGACGATATGGACTTTAATGTTCATGTTGGGTTGCAGCGCTAAAAGGTCAGCCATTCTCATTGTCACCAGCAACAACCATTTCCGCCATGTGCTTCTGCCTCACACGGAAGCCAGAAACGCCCTGTGTAGATTGCCTAAATGCCTCAAATGTCTCTGGCGAAAAGAGGTCAAGGTAGTAAGCCATATTAATAACCCTGCTTCTGCGTACTTTGACTGTTTGATTGACGCATGCAACCGCCATCGGGAAGTATACGACTAATACACGGAATATCAGGCTATGACTGAGGTTCCTTCAACCTATAGAAATGGTTCAGCGGCCCATGCCCCTGGCCAATCGGATACGCCTTCAGGATGGCTTGGGTGACATAGCGCTTGGCGCGGGCGACGGCTTCCACGGGCTCGTAGCCGTGCGCCAGGTAGGCGGCGACGGCGGATGCGAAGGTGCAGCCGGTGCCGTGGGTACTGGTGGTCTGGATGCGCTTGGCACGGAACTCGTGGAACTCGCGGCCGTCGTAGAAGACGTCAATGGCCGGGCCGTCCAGGTGGCCGCCTTTGACCACGGCACACTTGGCTCCTAGCTCTTCCACAATCGTCTTTGCCGCCTGCCGGGCGTCCGCGACGGATGCCACCTTGCGACCAGTCAGCGCTTCGGCCTCCGGCGCGTTGGGCGTGACGATGGTGGCGAGCGGGATGAGCATGGTCTGCAACGCTTCCACGGCTGATTCCTGGAGCAGCCGGTCGCCGCCCTTGGCGACCATGACGGGGTCGACCACTATCCGATCCAGCGCGTACTTGCCGATGCGTTCCGCCACCAGCTCGATGATGGCGGTGCTGGACAGCATGCCGGTCTTCAACACGTCGATGCCAATGTCGGCGATGACAGTGTCGATTTGCGCGGCGATGATTTCCAGCGGCACTTCGTGGATGGCCGCGACGATTTGCGTGTTCTGCGCGGTGATTGCAGTGATGATGCTGGTGCCGTAGACGCCCAACGCGGCGAATGTCTTGAGGTCGGCCTGGATGCCTGCGCCGCCGCCGGAGTCGGAGCCGGCGATGGTCATGGCCACGGGGACGTGCTTGGCGTGCTGGGTCATGGCGGTCCTCCCCTTCTCCCTCAATGGGAGAAGGCCGTTTCCGTCTACTTCGACTTGGCGGCTTCTTCCACGAAACTATTGGTGAACGCCTTGTCCGGGTCAACGGGCTTTTCGACTACCTTTTGCGATTGCATCCACGCGGCGTAGCTGCGCCATCGCTCCGCGGTCTGCCAGCCAAAGGAGGGGGCGCCGTCCGTCCACATGGGCGCCAGCAGGCGGATGCCGCGGTCCTCCATGCCTTTGTCCACTTCCGGGTGGGTTTGCACCAGCGTGTCCAGCGCCTCATTAAGGTTGCCCCCGGCGTCGTTGTAGCCTCTGACCAGCGCGCGCACCAGCTTGCGCACCGCGTCCGGGCGCTCCTTGATCGTTTTCTCGTTCGTGACCAGCACCAGCTCGTAGAAGTCCGGCACGCCCCACTGCTCCATGCGCATCACGTTGACTTGTTGTCCCAGATGTTCAATCAGCAGATTCTCATGCGTCCAGTAGCCACCCACAAACGCATCCACGCGCTTGGATAGCAGCGCAGGCACCAGGTCAAAGTCTACGTTCACTACTTCCACCTTGCTGAAGTCGCCGCCGTCTTTCTCAACCATAGTCTTCAGCAGCGAGATGTTGTACGGAATGCCGGGGTAGCCCACCTTCTTGCCCACCAGGTCACGCGGGCGCATGATGCCCGACGACTTGAGCGCCATGACCGAGTTCAGCGGGTGCTGCACCATACCCATGATGGACACCACTGGAACACCCTCAGAGCGCGCAATGAGCACGTCGGCCTGATAGCTGATGCCAAAGTCGTCCTTGCCCGCGCCTACTGTCTGCAGCACAGTCGATGGATCAGACGGCGTGTACAGCTTGACCTCCAGATCTTCATCTGTGAAGTAGCCTTTTTGCTGGGCAACGAACAGCCCGGCGTGGTTAGAGTTCGGGTACCAGTCCAGCGCCAGCGTCACCTGCGTCACGCCGCTGGCCGGCCTGGCGCACCCCGCAAGCAAAGCACCCTCAATGAGCCCAAGGAGCAAAGCGGTGGCAACCAGAGAAACGATGCGGTTCAGCTGCTTAGGCATCTTGACTCCTCATTCGCTATCTTCGTAGAGCACGTGTGCCTGTTTGGGGGTGTGGCGCCAGGGCAGCAGCACGCGCTCCAGTGCGGCCACCGCCAGAAACAGTGCAATGCCCATCAAGGAAAGGACAACAATGGAGGCAAACACGAGTGCTGTCTGGAACCTGGGCGCGGCCTGTACCATCAGATAGCCTAGGCCGGCGCTTGCGCCCACCCATTCGCCAATGACGGCGCCAATGACACTGACCGCCGCAGCAATTTTAAGTCCGGAGAAGAGGTATGGCAGCGAGCCGGGAATCTGCACCTTCTGGAACACCTGTCTGCGGCTGGCCCCCAGACTGCGCAGCATGTGTACCATGTCCGGCTCCACAGCACGCAGCCCGTCCACCATGTTCACGACGATGGGAAAGAACGAGATGAGCGCTACCACAATGACCTTAGGCCGGATGTCGTATCCGACCCACACCAGCAGCAGCGGAGCGATGGCGATGATGGGAATGGTCTGCGATGCGATAACGAGCGGGTACACCGCGCGCGACACCGTCCGCCAGTACGCGATCGCCATAGCAATGCCGATGCCTGCCGCCAGTGCCGCTGCGAATCCCAGCGCCACTTCTTCCAACGTCACCACCGTGTGCCGCAGCAATAACTCGCGGCTATTAAGCAGCTCTTGCCCAATCGCCGACGGTGGCGGCAGCAGCCAGCGAGGTGTGGCGGTCACGCGCACCAGCACTTCCCACAGCGCAATCAGAAACCCAATCAGCAACACCGGCGCGGCCCACTGCCACAGCGTCGTTTTGCGTCTGGCTGGAACGGCGGAGGCTCCGGGCGTCAGCGCCGTGTTGGTGGATGCTGAGGGTGTTGTCATAGCGCCATCGCCGGAGTTCTCAGGTAGTGCAGGAGATTCGCTTTTAATTGCACAAACTCGGGTGTGGCTACCATGGCTGGCGTCCTCGGCCACGGGAGCGGCACGGGCAGAACGTGGCGCACGCGGCCAGGACTTGCGGTGAGCAGGTACACCTTGTGCGAGAGCAGCAGGGCCTCTTCCACGTCGTGCGTCACCATCAGCGCCGTGCGGCCCAAGCCCTGCCACAGCGAGAGGAGCCACGCGTGCATGTCCGCGCGGGTCAGCGCGTCCAGCGCGCCAAACGGCTCGTCCAGCAGCATAAGGCCCTTGCCGGCAAGAACGGTGCGCAGGAACGCCACTCGCTGCCGCATGCCGCCGGACAGGTTTTGTGGGAGCTCCGTTGCAAAGCCGCTCAGGCCGAATGTGTCGAGCAGCGGTGTGGCCCGCTGGCGCGCTTGGGCACGCGAAACGCTCTGCAATTCGAGGCCGAGCGTGGCGTTGTCCAGCGCCGTGCGCCAGGGGAGGAGCAGATCTCGCTGGGGCATGTATGCCACCTGGCCCAGGCGCTTTGCCAGCGGAGCACCGTCCGCCCCAAATAATGCCACCTGTCCTGTGTTCGGCTCTTCAATCCCGGCAGCAATGTTCAGGAGCGTGCTTTTCCCGCTGCCGCTAGGCCCAATAATCGTGACGAACTCGCCCTGGCACACCTCCAGGCTGACGCCCGCGAGCACATGCAAGCCGCCCTGCTTCGTAGCATACAGCCTGGTCACGTCGCTCATCCGGAGCACAGGGGCAGCTTGCGAAGTGGTCACTATGAAACCTCACACAAAAAAGCCGTTCTTCCGAGGAAGAACGGCTTTTTCACGTTGCCATGAATGACCGCATCCCTCCGCTGGTATTACCCAGGTCAGGTTCTGGGGTCGTCCACTTCAGGTGAACCTCTCAGCCCGGCGATTCCCAGGCTCCCCCTCGGCACAGGTGCGCGTTGTTAATGCTGCCCTAGCGTAACCTGCGTGCTGTGGGGTGTCAACGCAAACCTTTTCACAGGCAAGTCGTTATAATTATATAGACGGTCAAGAACGGGTTGAGTAGGTTGATGCTGCCTCCCAAAACCCCCGTGTTGCTCTTGTTAGTGGTGCTTCTGGCGTTCTTTATTGCTTGCGAGCCACAGTCCAGCGTGCCGCCTGCCAGCACACCTATAGCCACATCGGGCGCGGCGCCAGTGGCTGCCGCTGCGCCCGTGGTCATCACCACGTCACCAGACAGCGACTTGTACCGCCTCGCTGAGTCACTCCGGCACGTTGGCACTGCCAGTGCACTGCCGCGCACTGCGGAGCCACGTGTCGGCCAGTCTGACCAGTTCTGGGTGACCGACCTGAATGATAAGCGCGTACGTCGCATCACCGCGAGCCTCGTGCTCGTCATGCCAAACGCGTACTGGTACGTGCAGGATGGCGAGAATGTAGACCAGAACGCCATCCAGGAATCGGCGCGCTTCTTTGAGGAACAGGTTGTCTCCAAGGAGGTTGCCATGTTCGGCTCGCCGGCGCACAGCAGTGCGCTGGACGGCCGCATCACCATCCTCCATGCTGCGCTGCAGGGTGTGGCAGGCTACTTTAGCGGCATGGACAGCTACCCACAGGCGGTGCACCACTATAGCAACGAGCGGCGCATGCTCTACATGAATATCAAGGGGATGCGTCTTGGCACAAGCCAGTACAAAGCGACGCTTGCGCATGAGTTCCAGCACGCACTTCATTTTGACGCGGACCCTACGGAAGACACGTGGATCAATGAGGGCTTGTCGGAGTTTGCTGCCGAGACTATGGGGTTCCCAAGCGGGTTCATGCGGTTCTACGTTGAGCAGCCTAGTCTCTCGCTCACAGAGTGGCCCTTGGAGCCCAATGATAGCCCGCCATACTATGGGCTCGCACACCTCTTTGTGCGGTATCTACTCACCCACTACGGCAGCGCAGAGCGAGCACGTGACCTGCTGGCGCAGCAGGCAGACAGCATCGACGGCGTCAGTGGATACCTGCGGACGTTGGGAGTCCCACAAACCTTTGCGGACGTGTTCAAGGACTGGACGGTGGCGAACCTGCTAGCCCAGCAAGGCAATGACCGCTACAGCTACGCAAATCCCCCGCCCAGAATCAGCCTGCGCAAGACGCTAGGTCAAGGAAAGTTCGTGAATGGCCAGGTGCCGCAGTTCGGCTCGGAGTTTATTAAGCTGGACGGCAGCGGCTCCGCCACGCTGCGGTTCCAGGGCGTGCCACTGGCTTCGCTGCTGCCGACGAAGCCGTTCAGCGGCAACGCCTGCTGGTGGGGCAATCGTGGAGACGGTATCGATTCGCGGATGACGCGCGCGGTTGACCTCACCGGACAGACCAGCGCGTCGCTGGGGTTCCGCATTTGGTACAGCACGGAAGAGCAGTGGGACTACGCGTACGTTGTGGTGTCTGGAGACAGTGGCAAGACCTGGGACGTGCTCCCTTCCACGCACACATCGCCGGAGAATCCGGTGGGGAACAGCTATGGCCCGGGCTTCACCGGCGCTAGCAAAGGATGGTTGCAAGAGCGTGTGGACCTCACGCCGTATGCAGGACAAAAACTCCTGCTGCGCTTCCAGTACATCACCGACGAGTCGATCAACGGCGATGGGCTGTGCATTGATGACATCAGCGTCCCTGAAGTGGGCTTCTTTGACGATGCCGAGTCGGACGCGGGGGGCTGGCAGGCTGAGGGGTTCCAGCGCCTGAGCCTTACGCTGCCGCAACTCTATGCGGTGCAGGTGGTGCAGACCATGCAGAACGGGCAGATCACCGTCCTGCAAGTCCCCCTAGACCAGACCAGCGCAGGTAAACTTCGCCTGGACGGCCTGGACTCACAGGTGCAGTCGGCGGTGGTGATCGTCTCCGGCATGACGGAGCACACGCGGGTACCCACGACGTACAAAGTGAGTTTGGACGCGCAATAGCCGTGGGCGCTTCATCGCTTCCGAGTATCTGCTACGCTGTTGCTCATTAGCGTATACAACAACGGAGACAGCAGTGCCCACTAAGCCACAGTCGCAGACCATAGTGAAGCCGCGCCAGCAAAGCGCGCCAGCTCCCGCTGAGAAAGCTACCTCCGCAAAGAAAGTGGCCGTTCCACAGCATGTTGGCCCTCGCGAACCAGTGGAGGTGGCCGTTGATGCGCGGGTTCTGCGGCGCAAGCGGGCAGCGGTCCTGAAAGCGAAGCAGACGCGTAAAGCCAAGAAAGTCGCCGCCAACGCTATGGCCGAAGCCAAAGAGGACGCCCTCGGCGTGGTGAAAGCCGGGCTAGGTATTATCCCAACGACCGGCACAGTGACCAGCGTCCTCGACCTTTACTACAGCTTGAAGAAGCTCTCCAAGTCCGCTGTGAGCGCGCTGAAGGCGCGGCGTGCGGCGGAAGCCCGTCTGAAAACCACGTCTAAGAGACCAGGGGTCCGGAAACAGATAGAACGGGCTGTCCGGCCAAAGACTGCTCCATTCGCTACTGAGGCTCCTACCCCGCGGTTCTTGCGCATGCTTGCTGGCGAGCCAGATGACGTCAGACGACCAGCAGCCAGGCCGAGCGCGAAGCGCGCGCAAGCCGGTCTTCGCAAGGCCACCGCACGAAACGCCCGCACACGGGTGCGGTTGACCAAATAGCTTGCGAGTGCGGTAACGGCCTGGTAGAATACGCCCGGTGCCGCTTACAGGAACTTCGCAAGTTCATTCCCCGGTAGCTCAGTCGGTAGAGCGCGCGGCTGTTAACCGCTAGGTCGTTGGTTCGAATCCAACCCGGGGAGCCACTACTCGATCCTGTTTGACTTCTGAAGGTTGTGCTTTGCGCATAAGATGCGAACGTTCTCAGGTGTAATGCCGGCTCCGCCCTTTGAAAAGGGTAAATCGTGATCAAAATGGAGTTGATCAGAAGCCCCGCAAATTACACAGCAACCCTTGTCTCTCTTATAGACTTGCTGTTTGACCCACGAAGGTATTTGGCGTGTCATTGGCGAATCCGTCTGTGCAGATTCTAAGCGCGCAGAGGAATCACCGACTGCTTGCTTTAGACGGAACTTGAAGACCTCCCGTCCCGTCGCGCTATCAATCTCATAATCCAGCAACAGGTATAGACCTCTATCAGTCCAAATACCGTCCTTCATCTTTTCATAAACTCGAAAGACGGCCGGATCCCCTCCCCCTTGCTTACTGTTATCCACCCAGTCAGCGAACCGTCCATTTTGCGTGGGTTTCCCTGATTGGTCGTACCTGGGTTGGTTCTCGTCTTTCGGATTGTTGCCTGCGACCCGATAGGTGTCGTGACCTTCGTAGACCAATTCACTCTCATCAACATTCATCAAATCCTGATATGGCGCATTTCTACGTCGTGACATCAGGATAATCCCATGCTGAGGGGGCGGACGGAAGTACATGCCCCGTTGCAGGGCCATGCCCTGACGGCTACACATTTCCCAATAAGAAAGAATCTCGTCTTTCACGAAGTACCATCTAACATCTTGTCACCGTGTCAAGACGCACACTAGGCTATTCCGGGCCCTTCAAAGCCCGCTTCGCCGCTTCCCACAGCGTATCCATCTCCGACGTCGTGAGCTTGGTAAAACTTGTCCCTCGGTCGCTGGCCGCCTGCTCCATGTGCCGGAACCGCCCGCCAAACCGCGCGTTCGCACCGCGCAGCGCGCTCTCTGCATCCAGTCCCATCCAGCGCGCTACGTTCACCAGCGAGAACAGCACGTCCCCGAATTCTTCCTCCTTCTCTTCCTTCGTAGCGGCCTCCTCCATTTCCCGCAACTCCTCCGCTACCTTGTCCTTTACACCCTGCAAGTTCGGCCACTCAAACCCCGCGTTCGCCGCGCGGCTCGATATGATGTGCGCCTGCGCCAGAGCAGGGAGTGCGCTTGAAATGCCGTCCAGCAGCGATTGCCTCTTGCCCGCGCGCTCTTGCTCCTTTAGTTTTTCCCACTGCTCTTCCACCTCTTTTGCCGATGCTGCCTTCGCGTCCCCAAACACGTGCGGGTGGCGGCGAACTAACTTCTCGTTAATGGCGCGAAACACGTCCGCGTACGTGAACTCGCCAGCCTCCTCCGCAATCTGGCAGTGGAACGTAATTTGGAGCAGGATGTCGCCCAGCTCCTCTGGTAGAGCGGTCATGTCCTTCTTATCAACGGCCTCCAGTGCTTCGTAGCACTCCTCCAGCAACGTCTTCCGCAGCGATGCGTGCGTCTGCTCCCGGTCCCACGGGCACCCGTCCGGCGCCCGCAGCCTCGCGAGTATCTGCCGCAACCCCTCAAACTTCTCCATCTCAAACTGCTGCGTCATCTCACAACCTCTTCTCGCGATTTCTTGCTTCTTCGTTCCCTACAGGATCAAGGCGAAACACCTTCCGAGCCTTCGTCTGACCCGGCTGAAAAACGTGTCCTAGTGAGCGATGCTCCCACCAGAATGACAACGGTAAGTAATTGCGTCAAGCGCATACATGCAAATAAAAGGCCCCCTAAACACGGGGCCTTTTGGGTTCAGCTAAAGCTTTCTTTATCGAATTATGAAGTGCCTCGCGTTCAGAGTTATTGCTCAATTCGATTAATCCCCGTCTAAGTCGACGGCCGCCCGTGGGACGTGGTCAGCGCCCATACGACCAAGCAGCGCATCTTCACGCAGGAAGACGTCAACTTCTTGCAAGCTGTCGCCAACGTGCTCGGCAGCGCCATCCAACGCCAGGCGGTGGAGCAAGCCGTGCGCCAGGCTGGCCAACGCAAAGACGAATTCCTGGCGCTCCTCGGGCATGAGCTTCGCAACCCGCTCACGCCAATTCGCAGTGCAGTGGACCTCATGAAGATGGAGCCCACGCAGGACGCGCGGTTGACGCGCATGAGCGGCATTATTGACCGTCAGGTGGGCCACTTGACCCGCCTGGTCGACGACCTCCTCGACGTCTCGCGCATCACGCATGGCAAGGTCACCTTGCGCAAGGAAACGGTGGAGCTCGCGTCGGCCGTCCGCAACGCCACTGAGGCCGTTCAAAGCCTTATCCAGACTCGCAAGCATGCGCTGAGCGTCACGCTCCCTGACGAGCCTGTGTACCTCAACGCCGACCCCGTCCGCCTGATTCAGGTCATCGACAACCTGCTCTCCAACGCGGCTAAGTACACTCCGGAAGGCGGCCACATCCGGCTGGTCGCCGAGGCGACATCAAAGCAGGTAACGCTCCACCTGATTGACAACGGCATCGGCATGCCAAGCGATTTGGTACCCCACATCTTCGAAGTGTTTGTGCGCGGAGAGCAGGACTTGGCGCGTTCAATCGGCGGCTTAGGACTCGGTTTGACCCTCGTCCACGGCCTTGTCGAGATGCACGGCGGCACCATGGAAGCGCGCAGTGCAGGCGTCGGAAAGGGAAGCGAGTTTATCGTCCGGCTTCCACGCCTGATACCACAGAGCCGCGGCCATGAGCAGGCCCTCGATGACGCGCAAGGCGTAGCCAATAAGAAGAACGCCCGCGTCCTCATCGTGGATGACAACGTGGACATCGCCATGGCCTTCCCCATGATGCTCGAGACGGTGGGTGAGGAAGTGCGCGTCGTCCATCGCGGCCAGGCGGCCTTGGACGTCGCCCCCGAGTTCCTCCCGCACGTGGTGCTGCTGGACATCGGCCTACCAGGCATGGACGGCTTTGAGGTTGCCTGCCGCATGAGACAGGTACCGGGACTGCAAGCCACTAAATTGGTGACAATCACGGGGTACGGGCAGGAGCAAGACCGCTTCCGGTCGAAGGAAGCAGGCTTTGACAACCACCTGGTCAAGCCCGTGAACATGCAGGCCATCCTCGGAGTCTTACCCGCCGACTAAGCGTTGCAAGACAAAGAGGCCGCTGCACAGCAGCGGCCTCTTTGTCTTGCAACGCGCCTGCCCCCACGCCACATGCTCCCACGCGCTACACTCTTAAGCGTATCCTGACGTCTGGAAAGAACATGCGTAGATACCTCCTGCCCGTCCTCAGCATCCTCTTCCTGCTCGCCGTCCCCGTCTTCCTCGTCACCAACAACGTCATGTGGGCCTTCAACGAGTCGCGCCTCTACTCCTACGGCTTCACCAAGTACAACATTCCCGATGCGATGTTCATGCCCATGCAGGACCTGGAGCGCATCGCCGCCGACCTGCGCACCTACTTTCGCGACAACACTGATCTGGTGGACATCCGCTACGTCGGCAGACCCTTCTACAACGAGAAAGAGGTCGCCCATCTGAAAGACGTGAAGGCTCTAGTGAAAAGCGTCAGCAAGCTCCGCCGGATCGCTCTTGCCTACATCCTCGGCTTTGCCGTCGTCGGCTTCATCTGGCGCCGCGACGCTTTCTCCACCCAGCTATCCCGCCTCGCCATCTGGGCTGGCGGCATCACGCTCGCGCTGTTGGCGCTGGCCGGCCTCGCCTTCCTCTTCTCGTTCGATTCCCTCTTCATCCTCTTCCACCAGCTTAGCTTCGCCAACGACTTCTGGCAGCTTGACCCCGCGCGAGACAACCTCGTCCGCATGTTCCCGGAAGGCTTCTGGTTCGACGCCGCCATGCTCATCGTCGTCGCCACCGTCCTGGAAGCCGCCACGCTCACCGCCGCAGGCTTCGTCGCGAAGTTCGTCCTGCGGCGAATGGACGAGCGGCTAGAAGCGGAAGCGGTCTAGCATAGTGAAGCCCCGGCTGCATTGTTGGCGTTAGGCGTAACGCGTAACGCTGGATAGCCAGCTAGTCCCGGAAGTTCA
>SHYT01000002.1 GCA_009692665.1 Dehalococcoidia bacterium
TGGTGCACCGCGCGTGGCACGCCATCCAGAACCCGCTCACCAACCGCCGCACCGGCGAGGACGTCCGCGGCGTCTACGGCTTCATCCAGATGTTCATGAAAGCCGTTCAGGATTACAAACCCGCCTACCTCGCAATCACTTTTGACACGCACGCTCCGACGTTCCGCCATATCGCATTTGAAGCGTACAAGGCGCAGCGGCCTGCCATGCCGGATGACCTGCGGAAGCAGTTCCCGCTCGTCCACGGCATCATGGAAGCCTTCAAAATCCCCGTCTTTGAGGTTGATGGCTTTGAGGCCGACGATCTGATGGGAACGCTCAGTCTCCAGGCAGAGCAGCATGGTCTTGATGCCCTGGTCGTTACCGGCGATACGGATGTTCTTCAGCTGATTTCCCCGCACACACGTGTCCTCATGTACTCGGGCTTCACCACGCAAGCCGTCTACAACGACCTGATGTTCCGTGAAAAGTACGGCGGTCTAGTACCAAGCCAGCTGGTAACGTACAAAGCCTTACTTGGAGACACCTCGGACAACGTCCCAGGCGTGCCTGGCATAGGCAAAGTTGCCGCAACCAAGCTGCTCCTCGCCTACCACGATGTTGAGGGCATCTACGCTAACCTGAGCAAGCTCCCACCCAAACAGCAAGAGCTATTCAAACAACATCGAGACACGCTTCGGCAAGGCATTGAACTTATCACCATCCACCGTGACGCGCCCGTAGCCCTCAACGTGGACCTCGCCAAGTGGCCCCAGTACGAACGTAAGGACGTCGTGGAGCGCCTGCGAGAGCTGGAGTTCCTCAGCCTGGTTGACCGCATACCTGAAGGTTTGCCCAGCACCAACGCGGACGGCACGCCGCAGCCAACGGTCTTCCAGCCGCGCACCAACGCCATCCCTCGCGACTACCAGTGCGTGAGCACAATGGAAGCCCTGGAAGCGCTGAAGGTGGAGCTCGCCACACACCCGTTCGCGCTGGACACCGAGACCACCAGCACAGACCC
Source organism: Dehalococcoidia bacterium (assembly GCA_009692665.1). Lineage (GTDB taxonomy): Bacteria > Chloroflexota > Dehalococcoidia > Lucifugimonadales > SHYT01 > SHYT01. The sequence continues at coordinate 1,004 of SHYT01000002.1, forward strand.
CATGCGCGCCAAGCTCGTCGGCCTCTCGTTCGCCACCGCGCCCGGTAAGGCGTGGTACGTGCCCGTGGGCCACTCCAGCGGCGCGCAGCTTTCCGCCCGCCTTGTTTTGGACGTGCTCAAGCCCGTGCTGGAAGACGGCAAAGTCTCCAAAGCCGCGCACAACGCCAACTACGATATGAGCGTCTTGGCCAACGAGGGCGTCTTCGTGCAGGGCCTGGACATGGACACCATGCTCGCCGCGTACATGCTCGGCCACAAAGCCATCGGCCTCAAGCAGATGGCCCTGGCGATTCTTGGCGAAGAGATGACGCCCATCGCCTCGCTCATCGGCACAGGCCGGAACGAAAAGACAATGGACCTCGTGTCCATCGCCGATACCGTCCCCTACGCCGCGGCGGACGCCGACATGACGCTCCGCCTGCGCGCCGTGCTGGAGCCGGAGCTGAAGGCGCTGGCCGCCGCGTACCATCTCTTCACCACGGTCGAGATGCCACTCTTGCCCATCGTCGTTCAGATGCAGCGCGACGGGATTGCGCTAGATACCGCCCAGCTGGAAGCCATGAGCCTCACCATGGGCGACGAGCTTGCCCGGCTGGAGCGCTCCGTCTACGAGGCCGTGGGCCACCAGTTCAACATGGGCTCGCCGAAGCAGCTTGGTGACGTGCTGTTCGACGAGCTGCACCTGCCCAAGACCAAGCGCACCGCCAGCGGCGGCTACACCACCGACGCCTCCGCGCTCGACAACCTGCGCGAGACGCTTGGGCGCGGCGAGACCAACGCCGACCCGCGCGGCCTGCAGGTCATCGAAGGCCTGCTGAAATGGCGGGGGTTCAGCAAGCTGAAGTCGACGTATGTCGACTCACTGCCCACCACGGTCAACCCGCGCACCAGGCGCATCCACACCACGTACAACCTGGCGGGCTCCGTCACCGGCCGCATCGCCTCCAGCGAGCCAAACCTCCAGAACATCCCCATCCGCACGGAGGCCGGCCGCCGCATCCGACGCGCGTTCGTGCCCCGCGAGCCGGGTTGGATACTGCTCGGCGCCGACTACTCGCAAATCGAGCTGCGCGTGCTGGCGCACCTGTCGCAAGACCCGAGCCTGTTGGAAGCCTTCCACCAGGGGCTGGACATCCACTCGGCCACTGCGTCGCAGGTGTTCAACGTGCCGCTTAAAGAAGTGTCCTCAGACCAGCGGCGCATCGCCAAGGTGCTGAACTTCGGCGTCATCTACGGCCTGTCCGCGTACGGCATCGCCCAGCAGACGGAGCTTTCCCCGGAACAGGGCCGCGCGTTCATCTCCAGCTACTTCGGCAAGTACCCGCTTGTGCTGGAGTACATTGAGCGCACGAAGAAGATGGCGCGCGACAAGGGCTACGTGGAAACGATGCTGGGCCGACGCCGCCAGATGCCCGAGGCGCTCTCTACCAACCGCGTCGCCCGCGAAGCCGCTGAGCGCGAGGCCATCAATATGCCCGTGCAAGGCACTGCCGCCGAAATCATGAAGCTCGCGATGATTCGCGTGGCCGCGCAGCTCAAGCATGAGCGCGTCAAGTCCCGTATGCTCCTCCAGGTCCACGACGAGCTCATCTTCGAAACGCCCGCGGAAGAGGTGAGCCTCCTCAGAGCCATGCTGATGGAGACGATGCCGAAGGCGCTGGAAGGCATCGCGCCGTTCACGGTGCCGCTGGACGTGGCGGTGAAGACGGGCGCATCTTGGGGCGAGTTGGAGTAGTCCTCAGGCGCGGTATTAACCGTCCATTCGTCGCGCAAGAGACTAAAAAGGAGACGGGGGCTTACGCCCCCGCCCCTCCCCTTCAGACTAGCCCTTTGAGGACCTATGGTCCTATGCAGGGCTCATCGTCAGCTATTTGAGTAGCCCTGAAATCATCGAATTCAGGGTGCCCAGAGCGCTTCGCTCATCCTCATCCAGGTCCTTTGGCTTGGAAACCACGAGGAGGCTCGCCAATTCCTGGCACAGGGTTTCAATGTCACGCTGGGCGGCTCCTCTTGTCTTTGCAAAAGGAGCGAGGACCGCATGATCCAACTGCTCTTTAAAGAACCGTTTGACTACGGGGTCGCCCTCTTCCAATTCCCTAATAGCACTAGCTACCTTTCGGATTGCCTCCTGGCTGCGAGACCCTGTGGATGCCTTTGGACCTTTTCTCTTTGTTGGTGTGCTGGCACACTACAATGGGGTAAACAATGCCGCCAATAATGTCGGAAGAGACCCCCTCATCAAATGCTGCACAAGCAGCCCACGATAAACGTTTGGTAAAGCCTGCGCAGAAAACCTAGGGCTGAGCCTTATACCCCACCGCCTTCATCATCCGCTCCTGAAACGCGCCCACGCTCTCCAGCACCCACACCAACACGTCACGCCATTTGCCGCGAAGCTCCATCCGTATCTGCGCCGCGCCCACCTGCGCCACGCTCTTCAGCTCCTGCTGCAGAGCGCCGCGCGCGCCCCCGATGTCCGCCTTGAGTTGGAGCACAATCTGGTGCTCGCCCGACTTCGCAATCGCCTCCACGGCCACCGCGCTCGCCAGGATGCGGAGCTGCACCACGTACAGCAGGTTCTCCACCACCTCCGGTAGCTCACCGAAGCGGTCTTTCAGCTCATCGTGAATCTGGGGCAGCTCATCCGCGTTGGTTGTCCGCGCCAGCCTCTGGTACACCGCCAGCCGCTGCGGCAGGTCGTCGATGTACTCCTCCGGAATGAACGCCGCCAGCGGCAGGTCAATCTTCACGTCGGACGGCACCACCATCGGCGTCCCGGCAACGGTGACCGTGCCGCTCTGTACCGCGGCCTGCGAGTCCTTTAGCTCCTTGACCGCCTGCTCCAGCATCAGCACATACAGGTCAAATCCAACCGCCTGAATCTGCCCGCTCTGCTCCATGCCCAAAATATTCCCCGCGCCGCGCAGCTCCAGGTCGCGCATGGCGATGCGGAACCCCGCGCCCAACTCCTGGTGCGCCAGAATCGCCTTCAGCCGCTTCTCTGCCATCTCCGTCAGAATCTTGCTTGGCGTCAGCAGGAAGTACGCATACGCCTGGTGCGCCCCGCGGCCCACGCGCCCCCGCAGTTGGTACATCTGCGCCAGCCCCAGCAGGTCTGGCCGGTGCACCAGCATCGTGTTCGCGTTCGGAATGTCCAGGCCCGCCTCGATGATGGTTGTGCAGACCAGCACGTCCGCCTTGCCCTGCACAAACTGCTCCATCACGTCGGACAGCTCACCCTCCGCCATCTGCCCGTGGCCCACCAGCACGCGAGCGCCCGGCACCAGCGCCTGTATCTTCTGCGCCCACTCGTAGATGTCCTTCACGCGGTTGTGAACGAAGAATACCTGCCCGCCGCGGTCGATTTCCCGCAACACCGCCGTCCGCACCAGGTCGTCGCTGTACTCCGACACGAACGTCCGCACCGGCACGCGCGATTCCGGCGGCGTCTGCACCGTGCTCATGTCACGGACGCCCGCCAGCGCCATGTACAGCGTGCGCGGGATGGGCGTCGCCGAAAGCGTCAGCACGTCCACCTCTTTGCGCATCTGCTTCAGCCGCTCTTTGTGCGCCACGCCGAACCGCTGCTCGTCATCCACCACGGCCAAGCCCAAATGCTTGAACGACACGTCTTTCTGCAACAGCCGGTGCGTGCCGATGACAATATCAACGCCGCCTTCCTTGATACGCTTGTTCAGGTCAGCCGCCTCTTCCTTCGTTCGATACCGGTGCAGCACGTCCACCTTCACCGGGTATGGCGCCAGCCGTTCCGAGAACGTGGCGTAGTGCTGCTGCGCCAGGATGGTCGTTGGGCACAGCACCGCAACCTGCTTGCCGTCCTGCGCCGCCTTGAACGCCGCCCGCAGGGCCACTTCCGTCTTGCCGTACCCAACGTCACCGCAGACCAGCCGGTCCATTGGCGTTGTCTTCTCCATGTCCGCCTTCACGTCCGCAATCGCCGTCGCCTGGTCGGGCGTTTCGATGTACGGGAACGAGTCTTCCATCTCCCGCTGCCACGGCGAGTCCGGCGGATACGGCTCCCGCTGCACCACCTGCCGCGCCGCGTACAGGTCCAGCAGCTCCTGCGCCATTGCGTGCGCCGTCTTCTTGGCGCGTTCCGTAGCGCGAGCCCACTCCTGCGTCCCCAGCCGCGTCAGCGTCGGCGACTGGTCGCCCGGCGCTACGTACGGACTCAGCCGGTCCAGCGATTCCGTGGGCACAAATAGCTTGTCGTTCTCCGCGAACTCCAGGATGAGGTACTCGCGTTCCCCCTGCTCCGTCTGCACACGGTTCGTCCCCGTGAACCTGCCGATGCCGTGGTCCACGTGCACCAAGTACATCCCTGGCGTCAGCTCGGAAAGGAACGCCTCCCGCCGGATGACGTGCCGCCGGATGGGCCGCTGCCGCTTGACCTGCCCAAACACCTCCGCGTCCGTCACCACCACCAGCGCGTCTTGGAGCGCTTCGTTCCGGGCGGGCGGCTCAAGTCCTTGCTCAAGTCCCTCCCTTTTAGGGGAGGTCGCAGACTCCGAGCCAGGCCGAAGAGGATTTAGGGGGAGGTGGGCGGGGAGCGGCAGCGTGAATCCCTGCAGCAGCGACCCGTGGTGGACCACCGTCACTGACCCTGGCGCAGGCTCTTCCTTTAGGTCGTCCACCAGGGATGCACCAACCGCACGCTCCCCCAGCACCTCATGCAGCCGCCGCGCGTGCTGCGAGACCACAACCAGCCGCTTCCCCGCACCCGCCATTTCTCGTATCGACTTCGCAAACGTCTCCAGTCGCCCCCAGAAGTTCGGCGCCGGGTCAAACCCAAACTCAGCGCGGCGTTCAGTCGGCGCTGCGTTCAACCACTCCAGCACCAGCCGCGCGCTCCCCAGTCGCCGTTGCATCGTCGCCCAGTCCCAGGAATGCGACAGAAAGTTCTCAGGAATATCGCCGCGCTGTCTCTTTGTCGCATACAGCTCGTCGCTCTGCTTCTGCAAGTCCGCGCCCGTCTGCTCCAGCAGCAGCGGCTCATCCAGAATCAGCAGCCCGTCTTTCGGCAGATAGTCCAGCAGGCTTCCCTGGCACAGGAACCCCGAGTAGACAAACGCCTCCTCAAGCTGCCCGTGCTCCAGAAGCGTGCCCATCTCAGACCGGATTCGTTCCCACTCGTCCTCTTTCACGCCCTCCGGCTTCAGCCGCCCCAGCGCCTCCCGCGCCTTGTCCAGATCTGCCAGCGCCGGCAGCACCTCCTGCGCTGGCATCACCTCATAGCTCTGCCGCTCCTCCACAGACCGCTGCGTCGCCGGGTCAAACAGCCGGATGCTCTCCACCGTGTTCCCAAACAGCTCAATCCGTGCGGGCAAGGGCGAGTCGGGTGAGAAGATGTCGAGAATCCCCCCTCGCAGCGATGCCGTCCCCGGCACCTCCACCGCCCGCTCCACCCGATACCCCATCGCCCCCAGCCGCCCCAGCAGCGCCCCCGTTTCCACATCCTCCCCAACCCGAATCGTCTCCCGCGCCCCCACAAACGCCCCCGGCGCCACCGTCCGCTGCGCTGCCGCCGACAGCGACGCCACCACGACGGTCACCTGCAGGGCGGTCGCGACGGGGGAAGTCCCTCCCTCTTTAGGGGAAGGATTTAGGGCGAGGTGGGGGACGAGGCTGGGAGCCGTACCCCGACCCTTGCCGCCAGCCACAGTTCTAATACCCGTTCGTGGTGAGACACTCGAACCATGAACGGACGCCCCCTCCGCTTGGCCCGACCTGGATTCTCCCCTTCCTTTTAGGGAAGGTCGCAGATCCTGAGCGAAGTCGAAGGAGGAGTTAGAGGGGTTAGGTAGGGCGGGGCGGGGCGGGGTCGTAGTCCCCCCCACCAACGCCCCCATCGCCTGCAGCCGCGCGTGCGTCACCCCCTCATCCACCGCCAGCCGCTCATACGGCAGCGCATCATGCTCCGAACAGTGCAGCACCCGCACGCCGCTTTCGTCCCCCAGAAACGCCGAAATATCTTCGGCAAGCTGCCGCGCCGCCTCCGGCTTCGCCGTCAGCACCACCATCGGCCGCCGGACCTCGTTCGCCAGCGCCGCCAGCACGTACGCCCGCCCAAACTCCGGCACCGAGCACCGTCTCTGCCCCGTCCCGTTCAGCCCGTCCACCACCGCCCGGTACGCCGGCACCGCCCCAATCAGCGACAGTACACCCTGTAGTCCCATCTCTAACCCCTTAAATGCCAACACAAACAGGCCCATCCTCCCCAAAGGAGGACCGGCTTAACAAGAAACTGGAAGTGAACCCCGGGCCGAATCAGTGCCGGGCCCAACCTATATACTACACTGCGGCTCGATCGCTCAGCTTTGCCCCTAGACGACTGGGCACGGTCCCCGACGCAGGAATCCAACTCTTGACCGATCTACCGGCCCTTCTACAACGACGATCCTGAGCGCTGTCAGTTCTTAACAGAAAAATGGGGTTTGTTGTGCAAAGCCGGCCCAAGCCATTTCCTGCTTTTCCGGCCCCAAGCGTCTTCTCAAAGCACCCGGCGTCTCTGTTAGTGCCCTACGCATCCGGCTGCCGCCAGGCAAACCAGCACCCACGGCAATCCGCAACACATGCCTGGCGTATAACGGCTCCCACCTGGACAAGCCGCAGTATAGTACCCTAATACCCGACTGTCTAACAGCAGGGCAAAGTCCTGAGCCGAAGCCGAAGGACGCAGAACGCCAGCCAAGCATCCCAACACACAACCGCATCCTGCGACACGCAGAGCATGTGGTCCTATGCTACCCAGTTGTTACAAGATGCCTGCATCTGAAACCGTGCCGCAAGGTCACGGCGACACTATACACACACTCTCGTACTGTACAGGCAAGCTCCGACGAAACCCGTCGCTCACCCGGAGATGAAAGTCGACGGGAATGACGACTCCTCACGCGCGGCAACCACGTGCCGAATCAGCCACCACCCGGAATGTAGCAATGCGCGATGTATAGAACAATACCCTGCAAAAAAGCGAACAGCCCAAACGTGTCTCGGGCGGCGCTGGAAGCCTCCCCGGAGTTTGCTTTGGACGCCGTTTCTGGCTAACATGGGCCTGCCCTGATGCGAGATGAAGCGTTCAGGGCGCTGAAAGCACCACTCGCAACAACCACTACAAGAGAGGGGACACGTTCATGACCACACGCGCCTTGCACTTCGGCTCCAGGACGCCGCTCCGGTTCGCCGGCGGCACCACCAACTACTACCGTTTGCAGACCCTCGAGCAATTGGGGCTGGTGAACCTCGCCAAGCTGCCCGTCACTATCCGTATCATGCTCGAAAACATCCTCCGCAACCACGACGGCCACGTCTACCGAGACCAGGACGTCGAGACCGTCGCCAAGTGGAACGCTACCAAGCTTCCCGCTGGCGAGGTGCCCTTCATGCCCAGCCGCGTCGTCCTCCAGGACCTTACCGGCGTCCCCGCAGTCGTGGACTTGGCCGCCATGCGCTCCGCCATGAAGAAGCTCGGCGGCGACCCCCGCAAGGTCAACCCCGGCGTCCCCTGCGACCTGGTCATTGACCACTCGGTGCAGGTGGACTTCTTCGGCACCAACCTTGCCTATGAGCGCAACGTTAACCTTGAATACCAGCGCAACACGGAGCGCTACCTGCTCCTCCGCTGGGCGCAGTCCGCGTTCCAGAACTTCCGCCTCGTCCCGCCCGGCACCGGCATCGTCCACCAGGTGAACCTGGAATACCTCGCCAGCGTCGTCGACCGCCGCAACGGTGACGCGTTCTTCGATACGCTGGTCGGCACCGACTCCCACACTCCAATGGTCAACGGCCTGGGCGTCGTCGGCTGGGGCGTCGGCGGCATCGAAGCTGAGGCCGCCATGCTGGGCCAGCCCTTCTATATGAACCTGCCGGAAGTCATCGGCATGAAGCTCACCGGCACTCTGAAAGAAGGCGTCACCGCCACTGACCTCGTGCTCACGGTCACTGAAATCCTTCGCAAGAAGGGCGTCGTTGAGAAGTTCGTTGAGTTCTATGGCACGGGCCTGAGCAAACTACCGCTGGCTGACCGCGCGACTATCTCCAATATGGCTCCCGAGTATGGAGCCACCGTCGGCTACTTCCCCATTGACCAGGAGACGCTCAACTACTTGCGGGCCACCGGCCGCTCCGCTGAGCAGGTGGACCTCGTCGAGCGCTACGCCAAGGAACAGGGCGTCTTCCGCACGGACGCCACCCCTGACCCTGAGTTTTCAGACAAGCTGGAGCTAGACCTCGGCACCGTCGTCCCCAGCCTGGCCGGCCCGCGCCGCCCGCAAGACCGCGTGGCCCTCACCCAGATGAAGCCTACCTGGCGCACCGCGCTCACCAATACGTTCAAGCGCTCCGCGCCGGACGCCGCGCCCGCCGCAGCATCGACCGCCGTCGCCATAGCCGAGAAGCCCAATAGCGTGCCGGTCACCATGAACGGCAAGGCGTTCAACCTGAAGCACGGCGATGTCGCCATCGCCGCTATCACCAGCTGCACCAACACGTCTAACCCTTCCGTCATGGTGGGCGCTGGCCTCGTTGCCAAGAAAGCGATAGAGAAGGGCCTCAGCAGTAAGCCCTGGGTGAAGACCAGCATGGCTCCCGGCTCCCGCGTCGTTGATGAATACTTAAAGGCCGCAGGCGTGCTGCCCTTCTTGGAGCAGCTTGGGTTCAACATCGTCGGCTACGGCTGCACCACCTGCATCGGCAACAGCGGCCCGCTTCCGGCAGCCATTGACGAAGCCATCACCAAGGGTGATTTGGTCGTCTCCGCCGTCGCCAGCGGCAACCGCAACTTTGAGGGCCGCATCCACCCAATGGTGAAGGCCAACTACCTGGCATCGCCGATGCTCGTGGTGGCGTACGCGCTTGCGGGCACCGTGGACTTTGACCTGGAGAACGACTCGCTGGGTGCCGGCAAAGACGGCAAGCCCGTGTACCTGAAGGACATCTGGCCCACGCAGCAGGAGATCGCGCAGACCATCGCCACATCGCTCAAGCCGGAGATGTTCCAGAAGCGCTACGGCGAGGTGTTCAAGGGCGACAACCGTTGGCAGAATCTACCTGTGCCGCTCGGCGAGCTTTTCAAGTGGGACTACGACTCAACCTACGTCCAGGAGCCGCCGTACTTCGATAACCTGCCAAAGGACCCGCCCGCCATTCAAAACGTGGTGAACGCTCGCCCGCTTGCCATCCTTGGCGACTCCATCACCACCGACCACATTTCGCCCGCGGGCGCCATCCCTGGACAAAGCCCGGCCGCGAAGTACCTCCGCGAGCATGAGGTAGAGTCCATCGACTTCAACACCTTCGGCGCGCGCCGCGGCAACGACCGCATCATGGTGCGCGGCACCTTCGGCAACATCCGTCTCCGCAATGAGATGGTGCCCAACCAGGAAGAGGGCGACTGGACCGTCCACCAGCCCAGCGGCCAAAAGATGCGCATCTTTGACGCCTCCATGAAGTACAAGGAAGAGGGCGTGCCGCTCATCATCATTGCCGGCAAGGAATACGGCTCAGGCTCCTCCCGCGACTGGGCGGCCAAGGGCCCCAACCTCCTCGGCGTCAAAGCAGTCATCGCGGAGAGCTTTGAGCGTATCCACCGCAGCAACCTCATCGGCATGGGTATCTTGCCCATGGTGTTCAAGCCTGGTGAGAACCGCCAGTCGCTCAAGCTTGCCGCCATTGATGTCTACACCATCACCGACATGGACGTCGGCCTGGCCCCCAACAAAGAGCTGACCGTCAACGTCAAGCGCGCAGACGGCACCGCGACTACGTTCCATGTCATCTGCCGCCTGAACACGCCAGTGGAGCTGGAGTACTACCGCAACGGCGGCGTGCTCCACTACGTCCTGCGCAAGATGCTCGCAACCAAATAACCCAATTCCCCGGCACAAGAAGAGCGCCGAGGCTTTAGCCTCGGCGCTCCCGTCTCTAACGATTCGTATGTGAAAAAGAAAGCCGCCCACTCAACTTGGAAGGTGAATGGAGCGGCCTCTGGTTGCGGGTGAAGCTAGTGGGCTTCGTTGATCTTGCGCGGCGCCGTCCGGGTCTTCTCTTTCAAATCGTTCAGGTCCTTGCCATCAAAGTAAGTCTTGTTGAGCGGTGTGAACGATTGCCACTTGGCCGGCACCTGGTCTGCTGGGAAGATGGCCACTACCGGGCACACCGGCTCGCAGGCGGCGCAATCAATGCACTCGTCAGGGTTGATGAAGAACTGTTTATCGTCCGCGGTGGTGTAGATGCAGTCCACCGGGCAGACGTCAACACACGCTGCGTCCTTGACCCCTACGCATGGGTCGGCGATGGTATAGGTCATGTACCTGTTCCTCCTGGCTCAAAGGCGAAAGATTTGGGGGCACGCGGCCACATTCTAGCACAATGATATCAGGGGGCAAAGCTTTTTATGCCTACCCTAAGTCTTCCCGTTCCTAGATAGAGACGCCGTATCCGCGCTTAGGCGTTGCTAAGATGACAAACGTCTCAGTGCGGCGAACGCCTGGCACGGAACCAATCTTAGCCTTCAAGAACGTACCCAGCTCTTCCGATGACTTCACAGTGGCCCAGACAAAGATGTCAAAGGCACCCGTTGCCAGAGAGACTTGCGATGCCTCATGGAACTTGACGATTTCTGATGCCGCGATGTCTACTTTGTTGGGCTCTACTTGAACACCTATGAGCGCCTCAGTCTGGAAGCCCAATTTATCTGGTTCTACAACAGCCGTAACAGTAATAAGGCCCTCCTGCATCAGGCGCTTCAAGCGGCGGCGAATAGTACCTTCACTAACACCTACTCCCCGTGCAATTTTCGCATTGGAAGCACGTCCGTCTGCTTGAAGCATGGCGACGATTTTCCGGTCAAGCTCATCCATGTATACCTCAAAACATCACAAAAAGTCCTCGTATACCGTAAGGCTGGCGACGAATTCTGTCAAGCATTGATGAGGTGCGCAAAGCTCTTCGGATTACGTAACCGCCTCTGTTTTTGTAGGTAGCGCATCACAATAAAATTGGTTACTTTTCTGTGGCTGTTTTGCCTTGTCGAAACGTTTCCCAGAAATGGCGGCGGACTTCTTCCGGACCAACCGTATCCTGCTGCACTAAAATATCGATTACCTGCTCCCGAGCCGAAAGTTCTTCGGCGAGCGCTTTGGAAGTGACGCCGAGACGAGTGGCCAAACGGCTTGCGGCTTCAGGCGTAGTGTCCGCGTTCCAGGCATCTCTACGTTGGTCAAATTCAACCAGTGGGTGCGTATCCGGCATCTGGTTTGGAGCATTGGCGGAGGTGACCAGGTTAACCGACTGCACCCTGCGGATAGTGCCGCGCGGGCCTGCCCAGACTGTCAGCATGACTACAGCGTGCAGCAGACCGATGTGCAGCGGCGGGACTGCGTTGGGTTCCTCTGCAAGCTCCGCGAGGACATCTTCGGCTTCAGGGGCGTGGAGTGTGCCGCCCAGGCAATAGCCTTGCGTTAGCGCACCGAACACCTTCGCGACCTTTCCGCCATCGCCGGAGAGGTAGGCGGGCAAGTGGTTGCTGAATTCGTTGACTAGGATGCCGGTGGTCGCCGGGTTAGTTTTCCCAAGCCATTCAAAGCGCTCACTGTTGCCACGAGTCTGCACAATCTGCGTATCCGGCGGCCACAAGTCCGCGACGGCATGCAGCAGCGTGGACTTGCCGGCCTGGCGGGGCATAGCAGCCACGATGACATTACCCCGACGCGCCGCAATCGCCGAAAGGAGCGCTGCCGCGTGCGCGTCTAGGGTGTGGTTCTGCACCAGACCTGCGAGGGAGAACTCACCGATGGCCGACACGGATTCCTCGCACGTACCGCATGGCTAGGCACTCAGACGCTTTCTGTGGTTCTTCAGATAGTCCACCAACACGTATTGGCCCAAGGAATCCGGAGTGCTGTAGAAGGCACGGCCATGGTTGATCTTGGTGAGCTTGTCCACAAAGTCCATAAGCTCGTAGTTATTCTCAAGCATGAACGTGTTGATGGTGATGTTCTCCGCAGTGCAGCGACGGACCTCTTTGAGCGTTTGCTGGATGGTCTTGAAGCTAGGCGGATAGCTGAAATACGCGCGGGTCCCTTCCAGGTGGGAGGTTGGCTCACCATCGGTGATAAGGATGATCTGGCGCGTGGCCTCACGATGGTTGCTGAGCAGCTTGCGTGCAAGCATGAGCGCGTGGTGAATGTTGGTGCCGGAGACCCATGCGTTCCAACTGACACTGGGGATGTCCTCCGGCTTGATCTCAAGCGCGTAGTCAGAGAAGCCAACGATGTACAGCTCGTCACGGGCGAAGTTGGCGTTGATGAGCGCTTGCAGGGCGAGCGTCACCTTCTTGGCCGCCTGGAAGCTGCCATACATGCCCATGGAACGGCTCTGGTCAAGAAGAATCGCCGTGGCCGTTGGCGTGATGGTCTCGGTCACGTTGATTTCGAAATCTTTGGGCGACAGGCGGACCGGCTTGCCCGCGCCGGAGCGAAGCACACCGTTGAAGACTGTCCGTTCCAGGGCGATGTCAAAGTTATCGCCAAAGGTGAAGGGGCGAGTCTGACCAGTGATTTCGCCACCGGAGCCGGGCGGCGTGATATTGTGACGACCGGTACGCTCTTTGCGCAGCTCTTGGAAGACTTCTTTGAGCGCGTTCTGCCCAATCTTACGGACACCGCGCGCGGTGAGCTCCAGCTTATCGCCCTTGCGGACGATGTAGCCGGCCTCCTCTAGCTCCTTGGTGAGCTGGCGGAGCTGTTGCGCATTAGCGCGGGCGTCTTCGCCCATGAGGTCTGACACTTCGTCAAGGTCAATGCCTTCAGCATCGCCACGCTGGCTGGCCTGGCGGAGCTGCTCCTCCAGGTCGTCCATACGCTGAAGCTGTTGCATCATCTCACTGGCCTGGCCAAGATTAAGGCTCTCTTGGCCGGAGAAGTCATACTCCCTGGTCATGTCATCAATGGGAAGCATTTGTTCCATACGGCTGGCGAGCTCTTCCATCTCAGCGCGGGTCTCCGGGTCTAGCGACGACTCCATGGCTTCACGAAGCTCACGGCGCTCAGCGGGCGACATGGACTGGAGCAGTGCACGAGAATTGAGCATTTGCTGGGCCATTTGCTCCATGAGCTCTTCAAAAGACTCCGGCGGGTTTTCGCCGAACATGTCGCCGAACTTCTCGTTGAACTTGTTGAAGTCCGGCTTCCCGCCATTCTGCTTCTCGGCCATCATCTTGTTGATTTCATGGAGCATTTCACGCAGGCGCTGGCGCTGTTCCGGTGTTATCTGCTGGAGGCCCTGGCGGACGTTGTTGAGCATGGACTTCATCATCTGGGCTTTGAGCATGTCCTGGAGCTCCTTGAATTTGCGGGCCGCTTCAGGGTCCATGAAATCGTAGTTGGAGAGCTCATTGACGGCGCCGGGGACGCTCTTGGGCAAGCTGTCCAGCTTTTGCTTGGACTTTGCGGCGCGGTCCTGCATCTGTTTAAGGAGTTGTTCCAGGTTGGGCGTGCGACTGCCTTGCCCGCGCTGGCTGCCCTGGCCAGACTTATTCGGCTGGCCTTGCTGACCATCCTGGCCGTCCTGACCGTCTTGCCCCTCTTGGCCTTGCTGGTCTTGCCCAGACTGGCTGCCCTGGTTGCTGGGGTCGCTGGGGTTATTGGCATTTTGCTGGTCGCCCATCTTTTGCTGGGCATCTTGGAGACGCTTGTCGATGCCCTGGCGCTCGGTATCGAGGATGTCCTGGAGGCGCTTGCGGAGATCGTCCATGACGGAGTCCAGGTTGAAGCGCTTGAGCTGCTGTTCCCGCTGCTGCCGGAGGCGGTCCATCAACTCCCTAACGCCCATGATGCGCTGGCCGTCCTGATTCCGGAGGCCGTTGCGCATGATCTCGCGCATGGCGCGTTTGACGTCGCCGTCCTTGACGAGCTCTTTGCTGAGCTCATCCATGAGCTGATGGTGGTCAGGGGCAAAGACTTCCTGGGTGCCGTCCCAGCGCCCGTAGCGGTATATGGTCGTGGCGACCTTCCCTTCCCCTGACAGCCGAGCACGAAGCTCGACACAGCTTTGGGTGCGATTGAGCCCATGCTAGCACGGGGCCTCTGAGGTGGCAAACGACGGTTTCCGCTGTAACCCTGGTTGGGCGCGGCGAAGATGTGCGTATTGTGCAACAACTGGGCAGCGTAGGACCAGATGGGGGATGGGTGACAGGATGCGCCGCTCCCTGCTTGGCGAGCAGTGTGGAACGACCGAGCAACAAAAGCGGGAGTTGCAGGCGAGCCGTTCCCGGCTGCGATGGTTCTGGCAGTGCTTACTAGGCGCTGTATCTCAGGGTCTGGGTGTGTATTGGCCATACGGGTGCTCCTTGGCTCAACTTGCTTCGACTCTTCCTGCTTGGCTCCCTGCTGTCGGCAGTGGGTACTACTCAGGACGATGTGCAGCACAACTTCGCCCACCCAGGCGAGCTTCGGCTTATATGCTGATCGGATGACTTGATGTATGCGCAGTCCATACGTCTATGATGTATATTAAGGGAGGTTGGCGCAAGCTTACTGTGTCATTGGGGAGGGAGGGGCGAGCTGAGCATGCCCTGAGGGGGACGTTGGTTGCAAACTGTGTGGGAGGCAGACGCGAGGGAAGGGGGGACGGCCCCGCCGTTCCGCACCACCAACCCCTCTCTACCTCTCTCCCCCAAAAGGAGAGAGGTTCCCCGCAGCAGTACCCCAGGTTGAGGAGAGGGACTTGCGGTGGCTTGCGTTGTGGGGGGTCGGGGCGGGTGGTAGAGTGCGTGGGTTGCTGAGCTATCGCATTAGGAGACGGGTATGGAACTGGGGCAGTTTGTTCGGGATGTGGCGGATTTTCCGCAGAAGGGGATTCTTTTTAAGGATATTACGCCGCTATTGGGGGACGCGGGGGCGTTCCGGCAGGCGGTGGGGGCTATGGCGGAGCCGTGGCGGGGCCAGCGCATTGGGGCGGTGGTGGCGATTGAGGCTCGGGGGTACATTTTGGGGGCGCCGATGGCGCTGGAGCTGGGGGCCGGGTTTGTGCCGGTGCGGAAGGTGGGGAAGCTGCCGTCGAAGACGTACCGGGTGGAGTACGCGCTGGAGTACGGGTCGAGCGTGATTGAGATGCACGTGGACGCGGTGACGGCGGGGCAGCGGGTGCTGATTGTGGATGATGTGCTGGCGACGGGCGGGACGCTGGCGGCGTGTGTGAAGCTGCTGTCGCAGGCGAGGGCGCACGTGGTGGGGGCGAGTATGTTGATTGAGCTATCGGCGCTTGGGGGGTGGAAGGCGGTGCCGGGGATGGATGTGCGGGCGGTGCTCAAGTATTGATGCTGCTTCACCTTGCGAAGGCGTATCATATTTGATACGGTCTATGTACCGGAGATTTGACCGTGACCCGTAGGCGAGTTGGCGGATTTGTCTTCGTTACCTAATAAGGGTGATCATGCACCTCTCCATGTCCACATCTATGAAGGCCGGACGCAAATTGGCCGGTGGGATATACGGGGCAAAGGCCGCTCGACGATTTTGAAGTGACTGCCCTCTTGCTGAAGGCGTTGGTTCGGGCCGGGTATTTGGAGGAATAAGGGATGGCGACTGCACGATCAATTAAAGAGAACCGTGCGGAACAAGCGACGCGGGCGGAATTCCCTAGCATTCTTGGTGTTGCGTTTATCCCATCGGGACGTGCTCTTTTGGTTCTTATGGGCAACAAGGGCGGCACGCGTGAATACCCGCTGTACATGGATGACCTGCCCGATGCATCCGCCTCGGGCATTCGGACTTGCCGCATATCGCCGCTTAAAGACTATCTGAACGTGACACAGCAGTCAGGCAATGTCGTGGAGATACCGTGGGACGTTGTGTTGTATCACGCTGAGCCGGACTATCCCTACTTCAAGGGCCGTTCAACCCAGCAACGCGACGAACAGGAACTTGCATCGTCTATTGGCACGCGGGTGCAGGCGTTGCGCAAGGAGCGAGGCATGACGGTGACGGCGCTGGCTGAGGCAGCAGGTATGGAGCGGCCGAACTTGAGCCGTCTGGAACACGGGAAGCATGCGCCGAGTTTGGAGACGCTGGAGCGAGTGGCGAAGGGGTTGGGGATGACGGTGGCGGAGTTGGTAGGCGCCTAATAGCAATAGGCCTGGGCACGGATTCTTCGCTGCGCCCTTCGGCTCCGCCCAGGGCTTTCGGCTGCGGCTTTGCTCAGAATGACAACGGCGCCTAGGGGCGGGAGAGTTTGTCTGAGTGGCGGGTGAGGCGGTGGCGGGCGAGGAGATCGGCGATGGCTTGTTGGACTTTGGGGTCGCCGTGGCGGCGGAATTTGCCCATGATTTTGCTGGTGGTGCGCGGCTCGGAGCAGTAGTCCCAGATTTCTTCTGCAAGCTCGTTTTCGAGGGACGGCAGCGATTGCTTGGGAGTGACAACGGTATGGCCGGGGTTGGCGTCGAGGTGCTCGCCGGTCTGGTAGGTGAGGTAGGCGGAGCAGCCGTTCAGATAGGTGCGGAGGCGTGTGCGAATGACGCCGCCCTGGCCGGTGGAGCCGTAGCCGTGGACGACGTCCACAACCTGGCGGGCAGAGCGAGTGAAGGTCTTGTTGTAGGCCTCGATGAAGTCGGCTTTGGCTTCGGCCCAGGTCTTGCCGTGGACGTCTAGTTTCATGCGGACGATGTCCCAACTATTGATGATTAGGTAGTGTGTTAGAGATTTGCCTCGCGGTGGTCGAAACAAGCCTCGACTCCTTTCCGCAGCTCCCTGCCACCCCCTCCCCTTCGACTCCGCCCTACCTGGGGCCATGTCGGGTAATACCCTACTGTTTGCAGTCGGGTAATACTCAGGGCTGCGACCTTGGTCCCTCCCCCAAAGAGGGAGGGAAGTTTATTTATTTAGTTCTTCGATTGCGTCCACCCCATAGTTCCTCTGCTGCTTCGCTCGGAATGACAATTGGGGGGCACTACTGCTGCGAGCGGCGTGCAGACGGCACCGCCACGAACACTACGCCCGCTATGGCGAGACGAGCACGCCCAGTTACGGCCAAGGACTAGCTTCCTGTGCGGCTCATACAGGTATGAGCGGGCAATGCGGTTGCGGTGATGATATGAAGGCTGCGGCGCGGACGTCAAGGCAGCGCTGTACTGCTGGCGCCCGCGCCGCACCAAAATGCCTGGACAATTGTTAGCCGAGGGAGGTAAGGATTTCTGCGATGGGCTTTTGGGCGCAGGTGAAGATAGGGGTGTCGCGGAGGGTGAAGGGGCGGGCTTTGGATTCGCGCAGCTCCATGACGAGCTCCAGGAAGTCGGAGAGGCTGGTGGTCTCGAAGGAGACGACGTGCTCCTGGTCATCGATGCCGAAGGAGTAGGTGGTGTTGTTGCGGACAGACGGGTACTTGTGGCCGATCTCGAAGTGCTGGTTCATCATGCCCTGGCGCTCGGCCTGGGGGAGCTGGTACCAGTCGTTGGTCTTCACGAAGGGGTACACGATGAGGTAAGGGTATTGCTTGGTGGGCGGGATGATGCGGGTGCGTTCTGGGCCGACGCGCTGGCTGGAGTCCATGTAGGGTGACTTGCGGGTGAGGGCCAGGTAGGCGTAGGTGGTCTTGAGGTAGGGCGCCAACGCGGTGCGGTTAATTTGGGCGGCGAATTCCTGGATGGGCTCAAGCTCCCAGGAGAGGAGCCATAGCATGAAGTCCGTGTCAGCGCGGATGCCGACGGTGCTGTAGGAGCGAAGTGAAAGGGTTTTGCCGAACTCTTCGCAGACAGCCTGGAACTGGCGCTTGCCGTTTTCGCGCTCCCGCTCCGGAAGGGCGCGCCATGCGGGGTCGAGTTGGTAGAAGTTGTATTTGACGAGCTGGCGTCGCTGTTCTGGCTGCGCGGGTTGGGTGGTCATGGGAGACTCCTGGCAGGAATAGTACTAGCTCATGATAGCAGTGGCGAGTGGCCGGCGGTGGTTGGAGCGCTAGCGGCGGCGCTGGTGGAACTGGCGCCGGTGCCGGTGGACAATAACTTCACGGTGCCGCTAGCGTCGGCAGGGGTGATGGCGGTGGTATGGATGGGGTGAGCGCATTGCCGAAGGCAAATGTAGCTTGCGTAAATCCTAGGGGCGCGGCACAATGCGCTCCTTAAGGAGAATAGGCAGACCCGAATCTTCGCTCCGGCTCAGAATGACAACACAGTCGATGCGCGTGGAGATAGACGGGTGCACGTGCCTTGCTAGGCTCTAGTGCAAGGGGTACAATGGCCCATGCTGCGGTCTGCACACGCGACACGAGGATGGGCAGATGATTACGATCGGTCTTACCGGCGGTATCGGCACTGGGAAGAGCGAAGTGGGACGGATTCTTCAGGGGCTTGGGGCGTCGTTTATTGACGCGGACAAGCTTGGGCATGAGGCGTACGTCCCCAACACCGAGGGCTGGAAAAAGGTCGTTGCGGCTTTTGGCAAGGACATTCTGAAGCCCGACAACGAGATAGACCGCGCGAAGCTTGGCGCCATTGTCTTCAATAAGCCCGAAGCGATGAAGAAGCTGACGGACATTGTGTGGCCGCTGATTTTCGGCATGATTGACGAACGAAGGGCGGCGATGGCGAAGCAGGGCGTGAAGGTGGGGGTGCTGGAGGCGGCAGTCCTGATTGAGGCGGGCTGGCACACACGGGTTGATGAGGTGTGGGTGACAACGGCGAACGAGAGCACAATAATCGAGCGGCTGCGAACGCGGAACGGGCTCTCTAAAGAGGCGGCGCTTGCGCGTATCCACGCGCAGATGCCTTCGGCAGAGCGGGTGAAGCACGCGGATGTGATCCTTGAAAACAACGGCGACTTGGAAGCGCTGCGGCAACGTGTTTACAATGCGTGGCGCACCAGAATCCAGAACAGGATAGGTGACCATGTCCTTAGCTAAGCCCCAGCTAGGCAAAGAGATCCGGGTTGAAGAGTACATTATTGAGGACGAGCCGTTTTACCTTCCACAGGGTGATGAGGTCACCCTGTTCGAGACGGCGTACCGAGAGAAAATTCCAGTCTTGCTGAAGGGCCCCACGGGCTGCGGCAAGACGCGATTTGTGGAGTATATGGCGCACCGGCTGAGCAAGCCTCTGACGGTGGCAAAGCCGAAGGGCAAGAGCGCCGCCGATGCGGGCAACGACCACCATCGCGTGCCGCTGGTCACGGTGGCGTGCCACGAGGACCTGACGGCCAACGACCTGGTGGGACGCTATCTAATTGAAGAGGATGGGACTCGCTGGATTGACGGGCCGCTGACGCGCGCAGTGCGATTTGGCGGCATCTGCTACCTGGATGAGGTGGTAGAGGCACGCAAGGACACGACGGTGCTGATCCACCCACTGACGGACCATCGACGGATTCTGCCGATGGAGAAGCGCGGCGTGATACTGGAGGCGGCTGAAGGGTTCTTGCTGGTGATCTCCTACAACCCCGGATACCAAACGGCGTTGAAGGACTTGAAGCAGTCCACGCGCCAGCGGTTCATTTCGCTGGAGTTCAACTACCCCGCAAAGGAGCTGGAGGCCACGATTGTCGAGCACGAGGCGGGGGTGGCGCCGGAGGTGGCGTGGCAGCTTGCCAAGCTGGGCGAGAAGGTGCGCAACCTGAAGGAGCACGGGCTCCAGGAAGGTGTCAGCACGCGGCTGCTCATCTACACCGGCAAGCTGATTGCGCGCGGGATTGCGCCGCGGCGGGCCTGCCAAGTGGCGGTAATTTGGGGCCTGAGTGACGATCCACAGGTGCAACGAAGTATCAGTGAGATCGTATCTTCGATATTTGAATAGCCTTCGAAGGAGCGATCTCCACGTGCAGACACTGACTCCATCCCTTCTTGCGGGCCTGCAGGCGAGCTTGGCGGCTCGGTCTGTAGAAGTGTTCCATGAGCCGACGCTGCGGCTAGCCGGCGTGCTGGTGCTGCTGGACGGCACGGGTGACGATTTGACGGTGACGCTGACGCGGCGGACGAGCAGGGTAGAACACCATAAAGGGGAGATCAGCTTCCCGGGCGGCGCTTGGGACGTGACTGACAAAGATTTGATGGCAACGGCGCTTCGAGAAACACATGAGGAAGTGGGGATTGCGCCGGAGCGGGTGCGTGTGCTTGGAGCGCTGCCGCAGGTAGTGGTGCCACGGTCCAGCTATTTGATATCGCCGTATGTGGGGTCGCTGGATGCAGAGCCGACGTTCACGCCGAATGCGGCAGAGGTGGACGAGATTTTGCGGGTGCCGTTGGCGTTTTTCTTTGACACACAGCACCGCACGGAGGAGCCAGAGAACCCGGACCGGCCGCTCCACCCCGTTACCCTCCGCTCCTATCCCCAACCCACGTATTCGTACCAGTTTGGGCAACACCGCATTTGGGGAGCGACGGCCAGAATCCTCACCGGACTGGTAGCGTTGCTTGCAGAGGACCCACGTCGCGCCGAGGTCCTGCACAAGGAGGAGCCATGGACACGCCTTACCGCACGATCGCGGCCGTAGAGCAAGATCTCCAGCGTTTCCCTCCGGCTATCAGCGAAGAGTTCCAGCGCGCGCATGAGAAGCTGGCCCCCGGGGTGCCCTCTGAAGACCTGCTTGCCTGGGCAGTCGCCGGCCTGCGGATAGCTCAGCAGACCATCCGCTCCTGGGAAGTTTCCGCGGAGTACTACCGGGTATCGCCACAGGTGTTAAGCGTACTGTCGTTTGAGCGGTTTTCTGTGTGGGCCAAACAAGGCGAGACGCTGAGCCTGCAATCGCCATCGATTGCACTGTCCTACTTCCGCGTCGGCTTTGAGTGTGTGTCGATCCTGCCAATGGACCGCCTGGCTGAGTGGACTCAGATGGGCCAGAGCCTGTACAAGGGGACGTGGAAGTCGAGCATTATGGCTGCGCGTTTCTTTGACGTGAGCCCGGCCATGCTGCGCGCGCTCTCCTTTGACGACTTGGGCCGGCTCGTACAACTGCTGGAAACGCTGAGCCACTATTCGTCAGACCTGGCGATTGAGGCGCTTGCCCTGGTGGCAGATACCTTCCCGCGTTTAGAGGACTCCAGGGGCCAGCTTCTGTCGCTGCTGACGGTGCTGGTAGAGAAGAACTGGCGGGACGTAAAGGGAACGCTAGAAGGGGCGGCGAAGTCACTGCCGCGTGTGGACCGGCAGCACCGTGCGCGGTTCCTGCGGCTGGCCGAACAGATGATTACGGCAGGGCATTCGCCGGTGGCCCCGTTCGTCCTGGACACCTCGCGGGCGATGGGACAGCTCCAACCGGACGGCCAGGCGCGGCTGCTTGCTATGGGCGAAGCGCTCATCGCCATTGAGTACTCGGTGGTGCCGGAGTTTCTGCGGAGCGGCCCCACCATGCTGGTGCGGCTCAAGGTGCCGCAGGCAGAGGCGTGGTTCAACGAGGGCGTCCGCTTACTGAAGGAGAACAAGGACGCAGGCGTGGCGTTCTTCCGCATGGAGTCGTCGCACGCGGAACAATTGCTGGAGTCGCTGTCATCGACCGTTGAGCTGCCGAAGATTAAAGAGCTCATGCGGATGTACAGCCGGGCGCTGTCTGGCACGCAGGTGGAAATCGCCTCCAGCCAAGAGCTTGCGCAGAAGGGCATTGGCTGGGTCTCTGAGAACAAA
This sequence comes from Dehalococcoidia bacterium, assembly GCA_009692665.1. Lineage (GTDB taxonomy): Bacteria > Chloroflexota > Dehalococcoidia > Lucifugimonadales > SHYT01 > SHYT01. The sequence goes on from SHYT01000002.1 coordinate 22,623, forward strand.
CCAACGACCGAAGGAAGCACGGTCTATCTGCCGCCGGTGGTGGACCAGTACCCGCAAAAGGAAGAGAACTTCGACTGGTACAAAGTCGTGACCACGCACCAGGTGGCGCATCTGGAGTTTGATAGCTTCACGTTTACCTATGACCGGCCGTCCACGCTCTACAAGAAAGACCTGCGGCCAAGGCTATCACCCAAGCCGCGACCACCGCAGATTACGCAGGGCCAGCCAAAGCCTGCTATCGCGCTGGAGGGCTGGGCCACAGATATGCAAAAGTTTTTTGATATCTTCAGCGAGCGGAAGATGGCGCTGGACGTGTTCACGCTGGTGGAAGATGGACGGTTGGACGTGCGGGTGAAGCGCGAGTACGCAGGCATCCGCTCCGCGTACAAGCGGGTACAGGGCGACACGCTGGACACGCGGGAGACGAATGAGGAGATGCGCGCGCGGGAAATGCTGGTTGAGATGCTCGTGCGGCTGAGCCTGGACCAGCGCACCGGGCTGACTATACCCGCCACGTATAAGAAGGAAGCCGAGAGGATTGCGCGGATTGCACAGCGCACGTTCCGGCACAGCCAGACGGTTGAGGACACCTCAGAAGCAACGCTGCGCATCTATGCCATTCTCATGAGTGTTCCGAACAAAGAGGTGCCGCCGGAGGACCAGGAAGAGCTTGACCAAAGCGCTGAGAATGACAGCGACCAGACAGGAGACAGCGACAGCGAGGACGATAAGTTCCTGGAGCAGCTCCAAAAAGAGCAGCAGGAGAAGAACGAGTCGCACCAGAGCGGCGACGAGCAGGAGTCACAAGAAGGCGGTGACGCGGGCGAGGATAAAAAGTACAGCTCACCGCGAGACGTGGACTTCCGCGGCTCGTTCAAGCCTGAGCTGGTGCAGCTGATGAACAAGCTTCGCCAAGCGCAGGGGCAGGGCCAAGAAGAGGAGCAACAGCAACAGATAAGCAGCGAGATGCTGCAGCAGTTGTTGCAGAACAACGTGGAGATGGAGTCGCCTTCCAAAGGCGATCAGCAGCAGGTAGCGTCGCTCTTCGCCAATAACCTGATGCGGGAAGCGGGCATGCCTCCCGCGAACATGCCGCCCATGGGTCAGGGGCCATTTGTCCATATGGACGAAGAGGGCGGTCCGCTGGAGGTCCATGAGCCTTTCTCTTACCTCTATGACGAGTGGGACTTCCGCGCGGGCGATTACAAGCCTCGCTGGTGCCTGGTGCGCGAGAAGGTGGTGCCGGAGGGCGATGTGGGGTTCTGGCGGCAGACGGTGACGACGTATGCGGGCCTGCTGAACCAGATACGCCGCCAATTTGAGATGGTGGTGCCGGAGTCGTTCCGGCGCATCAAAGGCCAGACGGATGGCGAGGACTTTGACCTTGACGCCACGCTGGAAGCGATGATTGACAAACGCGCGGGGATTACGCCTTCAGACAAGGTGTACTGGAAGCGGAACAAGGTGCAGCGTGATGTGGCAGTGGCATTGCTGCTGGACATGAGCGCTTCGACGGCTGAGGCTATTGAAGAGGGGAGCCGGAGCACCGATGACTGGGCGGCTCCCAACGACCCGGTGGAATACATGACGTGGCTCCGCGCACATCGCGGCGAGAGCGGCGCACGGCGGCAATACAAACGCATTATTGACATTGAGAAAGAGAGCGCCGTGCTGCTCATGCAGGGGCTGGAGCTCATGGACGATAAGTACGGGATTTATGGCTTCTCCGGCTACGGACGTGAGAACGTGGAGTTCTCCGTCATCAAGGACTTCCATGAGCCGTTGAATGACAACGTGCGCCGCCGCCTAGACCGTGTAACGCCTATGCACGCCACACGCATGGGCCCAGCCATTCGCCATGCGACTGCGAAACTAGACGCGGTGGACGCAAAGACGAAGGTGCTCTTCCTGCTCAGCGACGGCCGCCCGCAGGACCGCGGATACAGTCGGGAAGGCGTGGAGAAGGAGTACGCGGTGCATGACACGAAGCGTGCTCTGACGGAGGCCCGACGGAAGAACATCACGCCGTTTTGCTTGACGGTGGACAAGTCCGGCCATGACTATCTGAAGACGATGTGCCAGGACATGGGGTACGAGGTGCTGGCGGATATCCACTCGCTACCAGAGCGGTTGCCGTTCTTGTACAGAAGGCTAACTGTCTAAAGCACGGGTGTATCGGGTTCTGCGCTTACCCTATGCAGTCACGCGACTTGGCGCGGTCTGACGGTTTTGGCGTCATCCTGTTTTTGTGCGGCATTATTTCTTGGGCCGCTGGCTGCGCGTGAAGGCGCTGTAAAAGCGCAGCGCCCTGCAACCTAGTCGCGGTGCAGCCTCGACCCGTGCGCTGTCTCTTGTCCAGTGAGTTTGCCGTCACGCTTTGGTTGCGTAGTGGCAGCAGCATCAGCAAGGCTAGAGGGACAGATCTGGTTGAGGACGCAGGACTCGCACAGCGGGCGCTGGGCCTTGCAGATGCGGCGGCCATGCATGATGAGGTAGACGTGAAAAGGATAGACCTTCTCCGGCGGGACCATTTCTTCCAGGAGAATGTGTGCTTGCCCTACATTCACCTTGGGGCCAATGAGTCCGAGCCTGCGGGAAACCCGGTAGACATGGGTGTCCACGGCCATGGCGGGCAGACCGAAGGAAAAGCACAGGACAACCGCAGCGGTCTTGGGGCCAACGCCGTTCAGTGATTGCAGCCACTTTTTTGCTTCGCTTAGTGACAGGTCTTTCAAGAACTCCAGGTCCAATACCCCCCGTCGCTCACGGATAGTGCGCAGGACTTCTCGAATGCGGGGAGCCTTTTGCTTGGAGAGACCTGCGGTGCGAATGGCACGCTCGATGGTTACAGTGTCGGCATCGGCGGCAGTGTCCCACGAGTGGAATTCGGCTTTGAGTGCCTTATAGGCGCGCTCAGCGTTGAGGTCTGAGGTGTGCTGCGAGAGAATGGTAATCATGAGTTCATCAACGGGCTCATACCTACGCGCCCATTCCAGCTCGCCTTGCTGGCTGCGCAGAAGCCTCAAGACTTCCTGCGGGTCCGCTTTCTTGCGTCCGCGCTTTGGCAGGACTTGAGAAGATGCTGTCACACCTTGCGGCATCACCGTTCCTAGATCTAGTAGCAAATATTGTAGTAAACGTCTGGGCCTATTCTACGGCTGTGCTGTGACAGCACAAGGTAGGCCGCTCCAGCTCTTGGTGCTATGATTGCTTAGCGGCACCAATACGGTAAACGCCCTATCGCAACCATATGCGGTGCATTTGTCAAGCGGTTTACTCTATCTTTTTTGGTAGCCCCAAAGCCATGTTCCTTCTCTTGCTTTTGTTCAGGATTTTTGCCACGCTGTAGAGCAGAATGAAAGTACCCCAAATGGCGTGCGGTGGTAGAATCAGACATTGATGGTACGGTTCCTCCGGGGCATTTAGAGGGCCCATCCAAACGCAAGGACACGTGCGATGGAACTGGAACGCTTTTTCGATGAACTTGCTGATGAGTCCAAGCCTCTCCGTCACGCGGAGCTGACAGTGCTCTCAGGTATTGCGGGCAAAGACCTAGACTTGGTGCGGACTCGCTGGCCCAAGCTGCCTGCTGCGCGCCGCAATGAGACTGCGAACAAGCTGCTTGCGCTGGCTGAGGACAACGCTGAGCTTAACTTTGATTCCGTGTTCTCCCTCTCCCTCAAGGACCAGGATGAGCAGGTGCGGGAACGCGGTATTGCAGGGCTGTGGGAGTCGGACAGCCGCGCCACGCTGATGGCGTTCATTCAGCTTCTCCGCTGCGACCCGTCGCCCAAGGTTCGCGCGGCGGCGGCTCAGGCGCTGGGCAGATTCAGTGAGCTATGCCAGGAGAAGAAGCTGCCGTCCCGTGATAAGGACAAACTGCAAGAAGTCTTGCTTGCGGCGGCGACGAATATGGATGAGCCGGTTGAGGTCCGACGCCGCGCGCTGGAATCCGGGGCCGCGTTTGAGCATGAACAGGTGACACGGCTCATTAAGGACGCCTACCAGGCTGCTGACCTGAAATTCGAGGCAAGCGCGCTCTTCGCAATGGGCCGCAATGGGGACCCAATGTGGATCCCTATTGTGTATAAGGAACTGTCCAACGTATCTGCTGAGATGCGCTATGAGGCGGCAACGGCGTGCGGTCTGCTTGGGGAGCTGAGCGCCGTGTCCAAGCTTCTGTCACTCTTGCGGGATGATGATATGCAGGTGCAGCTAGCGGCTATCGAGGCCCTAGGCCAGATTGGCGGGCCGACGGCAAAGAAAGCCCTACAGGTTGCAGCGAAGTCTGGCGAAGATAATGTCCGCGAGGCCGCGGAGGAAGCACTTGACCACATGGAGTTCCTGGATGACCCGCTTTCCTTCCGGACTTCACTGTAATGTTGGGCTATAACTGCGTTGGCTACTAGTAGAGAGGATGACTTATTTTGGCAGCTTCTGGGGCAGCATTAGGCTCCAAGTGGCAGTGGCCCACGGAGCGGCTGGTTTCTGCGGGCGGTGTTGTATTTCGCAAAAGCGAAAAGGGGATTGAGGTTGCGGTGTGCGGCCGCACTACTCCACGACTCTGGGCGCTGCCCAAGGGAACGCCAAATGCAGGCGAGACAGTTGAGCAGACCGCTCTGCGCGAGGTCCGCGAAGAGACGGGGCTAGACGTTGTTATTGACGCGGCACTGCAAAGTATCACCTACTGGTTTGTCCGCGTTGCCGACGGCGTGCGGTGCCACAAGACAGTCCACTTCTACCTCATGCGCCCCGTTGGGGGAGCCATGGACCAGCATGACCCTGAGTTCGACGAGGTGCGCTGGTTTCCGGCGCAGGAAGCGGTCCGGTTACTCACGCACGCGAACGAGGTGAAGGTTGTGGAACAGGCTTTGGAGTTGGTGGAGGCGAGAACAGGTGCCGACAGAGAAACACCTAGAGGGTAACCAGGTGGTCCTGCGGCCCAAGCTCCTTTCCGACGTCCAAAATGATTACGAGTGGCGGGTGGATGAAGAGTTAGCGCGCCTGGACGCGGCGCCGCCGCTCCGCTTGAGCTTAGAGCAGTTCCGGTCCATGTCGGACTCAGAGCTGCTCTACCCCGTGCCGTGGTCCCGCCGTTTTGCCATTGATACAACCGACGGCAAACACATTGGCAACTGCATGTACTATGACATTGATTTTTCGCGGAAGGAGACTGAGCTCGGCATCCTGATTGGCGACCGCCAATACTGGAGCAAGGGCTATGGAACGGACGCGGTCAACACGCTCTTACGCCACATCTTCACGGAGACGCCCATTACCAGGGTGTATCTGCACACGTTGCAGTGGAATGAGCGCGCCCAAAAGTCATTCACGAAGTCTGGCTTCCGGCCCGTGAAAAATACCCACAAAGACGGCTACGACTTCTTATACATGGAGACCAGGAAAGAGGAGTGGGAAGAGATGGCGCAGCAGACGGCTAAGTCATCTGCAAAACCCGCTTCTGCTCCTAAAAAGCCTCCTGCGTAGGAGCTTAGTCAACTGCTTTCTCTGATGGCTCTTGCGCCACAGGCACAGACTGCAGGCCGGCTTCACGGAAAGGCAACAGCACAACGGCTCTTCCCGTTGTTGTCTTCTCGTCTCTCCCGTTTTCCAGCCGCATGTCGCAGTTGATGCAATACCGATTGCCTTCCGTGTACTTCTTGGTCACCTTGCCCTTAATGGTGAGCACGTCTCCGGGGACGTCCATACCGCGGTACTGGACGGAAAGTTTCTTAAGCGTGCCCCACTCGCCCATCCACTGCGTGACCAACTGGCCCAGGAAGGCCATCTTGAGCGCGCCGTGGACGATGATGCCGTTGAGTTTGTTGGCGAGCGCAAAATCTTTGTCGTAGTGAATCTGATAGAAGTCGCGGGAGGCTCCGGCATACTTGACTAGCTGCATGCTGTCACATTGCTTGGTGAGGAGCGGCAACTCCTGCCCCTCCTGGACATCTTCCCAGTAGAGGACACCGGAACGCGGCGTTGGCGTATGGTGGTGTTTATGAAGAGGCTTATACGGCTCACTGGCTTGCTGGGCGCCTTTGTAGTAGACCAGCGTTGAGCGCTGCCTGACGGCTACTCGGTTGAACTGATTGCGGTAGCTGCTCTCAAACACCACGAGCACAGCCGGGCCAACATCCAGGTTGCGCTGTGCTGCACTTTTCACGTGCAGGTCAGCGGTGATAGTATCACCCACACGGACAGGCTCTTCGTACTCCCATTCGCTGCTGGCGTCCAGTATGTGGGTGTACTCGCTCAGTTGCGGAATGCGCGGAATGGCTGAGCGGGCAGCACGCAGGAAAGTGGGTGGGGCAATGAGGCCACCAAAGCGGCTGTTGCGGGCAGCGAGCTCGTCAGTCCACAGAGGATTAGGATCGCCAATGGCGTCGGCAAACGCGTGCAGGTGGCCGCGTTCTATGTGGAGGGTCTGAAGATCGCCCTCCCAGCGCAGCACTGCCTGCTTCTGCTCGTCGCTGAGCGTCCCGTTTTGTTGAGCCATGCGCTTCCCCGCAGATGAGTAGTTTTTCAGGCGCCGCTCTGCCATCGGCGGACAAGATTCAAGAGCGGTACAAAGTATGCTGGCTAGAATGCACTAATTCAAGGACAGTATCGGCTAAATTGTACGCATTGTAACAGCATTTCTACAGTCTTGCTGCTTGGGGAAGCAGCATGATACCTTGCATATTGGAGGTCGCTCTGTGTTTAAAAGATTACTGATTGCCAATCGTGGTGAAATAGCGTGCCGGATCATCCATTCGGCAAAACGTATGGGTATCCAGACTATCGCCGTGTACTCAGAGGTAGACGCCAATGCGCTCCATGTGCGAGAAGCGGATGAGGCCCATTTGCTGGGCCCGGCGCCGTCTTCAGAGAGCTACCTGAACATCCCGAAAATCCTGGAGCTTGCGAAGCGGACGAAGGCCGAGGCGATCCATCCCGGCTACGGCTTTGTATCCCAGAACCCCGCGTTTGCAAACGCGTGCCGTGACGCGGGCATCATCTTTGTTGGCCCTCGCGCCGAGGCCATGCAGGCTATGGGCGACAAAGTCCTGGCCCGCAACCTGGGCCTGGAAGCCGGCCTGCCTCTAGTGCCCGGCCTTGATAAAGAGGTGAGTGACGAGCAAGCTCCGGAGCTCGCCAGCATCCTGGGTTATCCGATCATGGTGAAGGCAGCCGAGGGCGGCGGCGGCATTGGCGTGCGCGCGGTACGGCGCCCCAAGTCGCTGGAGTCCATCCTGACCCGCTCCCGCACACTCGCCAAGGGCGCGTTCGGCAGCTCCCGCGTGTACCTGGAGAGGCTGGTGGAGAACGCCAGCCACGTTGAAGTGCAGGTGCTGGCGGACGAGCATGGGAACGCGGTCCACCTCTTTGAGCGTGACTGCTCCGTGCAGCGACGGCACCAGAAGATTGTGGAAGAGACTCCGTGCGCCAAGATTGACCCTGAGCTCCAACAGGCGTTGTGCAACGCGGCGCTGGCGCTGGTGAAGCACATTGGGTATACGAACGCGGGAACCGTGGAGTTCCTGGTGGACCCGGCGCGGCGGTTCTATTTCCTGGAGATGAACACTCGTCTGCAGGTGGAGCATGGAATTACGGAGCTGTGCACCGGGCTGGACCTGGTGGAATTGCAGCTTCGCATCGCGGCAGGCGAGAAGCTGCCATTCAAGCAATCAGACATTAAGCAAAATGGCCACGCGATTGAGGCACGCATCTACCCGGAAGACCCTGCCACAATGATGCCGACGGTGGGCAAGGTGACGCACCTTGAAGTGCCATCTGGCGAGGGTGTACGACTCGACAGCGCTCTGTTTGAAGGGTATGCGGTCACGCCGTACTACGAGTCCATGATGGCCAAGCTCATGACGTGGGCGCCCACACGCGATCAAGCAATTGCGCGCATGCAAACAGCGCTGAAGCAGTTCCGTATTGACGGCCTCACCATTAATATCCCGCTCATTCAGGATGTGCTGGCGGACCCCATGTTCATCAAGCACACCTACGACACTACTATGCTGTCTAAGATGTCCTCAGCAAGCCATCCGGGGCAGGGCCCAAGCGCAGCCGCCGGCGATGAAGTTGATGAGGATGTGGAAGGCGATTTGCGCGAGACGGCTGCCGCAGTTGGCCTGGCGCTGGCCCTTACGGATACCAAGCCGCCGCAACAACGGAAGCGGCCCGCGGTCAGCACGGCGTCCCGGTGGGTAGCCGCTGGACGCGCGGCGCAGGTGCTAGCTCGCATCAATGGCCGGTCCATATGGTAAACCCACCGTCCAAGCATCTGGCGTGGGAGCTTGAGCAACGCGGGCTCACCTCGGCGACCGGCAGCAAGTTCTCGCTGCGCATGGGTGATCGAAAGCTGCAGGTATCTATCGGCCAAACTGAAGGACTGAGCCAGCAGGTGCTCATTGATGGCAAGCCGGTCAAAGTCCAGGTTGCGCCCTTGGGACAGGACTCAAACCAGGCGAGGGCACAAGGTACTCACGCATTCCGCATTGACGTTGAAGGGCGCTGGCTGCGTGTAGAGGTTACCAAGGACGCTTCCGGCAAGATTCTGAAGCTGACCGTTGAGGGCAGGCCCGTTGAAGTCTCCGTGGGCGCGCCTGGTGCCATCGTCGCGCCGCCCCGTCCGCGGGCTGCGCCCAGCGCCTCGACCGGTCCAAAGGCTGCTATCACCGGCGATCCAAAGCGCATTATCGCGGCGATGCCCGGGCGCATTGTAGCCGTGTCCGTGAAGCCTGGCCAGCACGTGACGGAAGGCCAAGAGGTCTGCGTGCTCGAAGCCATGAAGATGGAGCAGATCGTCCGCGCGGCGATTGTCGGCACGGTAAAGAGTGCGTCCGTCAAGCCCGGCCAGAGCGTGGTGGCTGGGGACTTGCTGGTGGAACTAGAATAAGCAGTTGGGGCAATTCAATATTGGGAGGGGCGGGTTTGAAACCCGCCCCTCCCTGTTTAACGGGTATTGTGTAAAGAACAACGATCACGAAATACGAAATTCCTCAACGTATCCTCGGAATGACAAGGAGAAGTGGTGGAGTTTAGGAACGTGTTAGCAATGGATGTAGGGGCGCAGCCTTCCTTCGCTTCGTTCGAAGGACCAGGCTGCGCCCCTACATAGTGATAAATCAGGCTGGTTTCAAACGGGCCTAGGGGTGGCCCTTTTTCCAGGCGAAGTTGGCGCGGTTGCCGTTCCTCTTGCGAGAGTCCTTGGCCACCCGCTCCGCGAACTGCGCGGGGGTCTCTGGCTTCTTTGTGGTCTTACTTGCGTTTGCCATTGCAATCTATCTCCCTACAGTTTGAGTAAGCGCCGATACTTTTCTTGGCTTCGGAACGGGCCAACCATTGCCAGATTCAAGCCCTTGTCCACAAGGAACTGCTTGGCTACACGCTGGACGTCTTCCGGCGTGACGGCGTCAATACTTTTGCTGACCTCTTCGATAGTAGGGACATGCCCTTCCATCAACTCATAGCTGCCGGCCCACCAGCCCAAAGAGCGGGTGTCTTCCAGCCGGATCATAAGGCGGCCCTTTGCCAGCTCCTTGGCCTTTTCCAACTCCGGCTCAGGCACAGGGTCTTTCATCTTGACCAGTTCTTCAAGCGTGACCTGGAGGGCCTGTGCTGTGTTCTTGGGGTCCACTGCAGCATAGGTGATGAGCGCCCCCGTATCAGTGTAATGCGTCACATAGCTATGCGCTTCGTACGCCAGGCCATGCCGCTCACGAAGTTCCAAGAAAAGGCGGCTGCTCATCCCCTCGCCAAGCACGATGCTCATGAGGTCAACGGCGTGGCGGTCCGGATGGACTGACGGCAAGGTGTGGAATGCAAGCGCGATGTGCGCCTGGTCCGTCTTCCGGTTCTCCATGCGAAGCCGCGGCTCCGTTTGCCCATTGACCGTTGGGAACATAGACATAGGCGCAGACGTTGGCCACGTACCCAGATGCGGCGCCAGCATCTCAACGATCTCACCATGCGCCATGCTGCTGACCACGGAAACGACGGAGTTGGATGGAATATACTGGTGTTCCATGAGCTCCAGCAGCCGCTGCCGGGTCAGCGCGCCCACGGACTCCTCCGTGCCGCCTACGTCGCGGCCAAGCGGCTGATTTGGCCAGAGCACTTCATCGATGAGCTGCTCCAGCCTACTGTCCGGGTGGTCCTTGGTGCTGGACAGCTCCTCCAGCACCACACGGCGCTCCTTCTCCATCTCCGTAGGATCAAAGAGCGAATGGAGCAGCATCTCCAGAAGCAGGTCTTGCGCCAACTCGTAGTGTGGCCGTGCGACCTTGACCCAATAGGTAGTCAGCTCCCGCTGCGTGGACGCGTTCATGACACCACCCACGCGCTCAATGGCCTCACTGACCTCCCGAGCTGTGGGACGGCGCTGCGTGCCCTTAAAGCAAAGGTGCTCAATAAAGTGGAACGCCCCGCCGTCGGCGTCAGACTCATAGCGGGAGCCTGCGCCCAGGAAAACGGCCAGGTTTACTGAATAGATGTGCGGCAGCGTGGCCGTCACAATCCGAACACCGTTGTTGAGAACGCTCTTTTGGAACATAAAACCCTTGTCTACCCAAACAATTCGGGCCAAGAAATCAGGACGGGAAAGCGTAGCTCGAATACTCATTTTAGCGGTAGTGAGCACAGCGGGTCAAACGGCTAGTGGCGTGCACGAGGCCATCATGCGATGCATTGGTCATGCAACCCGTATTCTCCCAAGACCTCGGAAAACTATGCAGAACCAGGGCATTGCGCTGTCTAGACATAGAATAGGCAATCTGGCATACTCCCGTGGGGAGGGTTCCTATGATTCAGCAGCGCGGTGCGCCTATGCCCACAAACGGCTCCAATGCCCCCAATAACGCCGAATTAGAGCGCTTGCGCGGGATTGCTCGCCAGATGCGCCGTGACATTGTGCTGATGACCAGTGAGGCGAACAGCGGCCACCCCGGCGGCTCGCTTTCAGCCGTGGAAATCCTTGCCGCCCTTTATTTCCACTTCCTCAAGCATGACCCCGAGAACCCATCGTGGCCTGACCGCGACCGGTTCATTATGAGCAAGGGCCACGCATCGCCGGTAATTTATTCGGCGCTGGCGCGCTCCGGCTACTTCCCTGTGGAAGAGCTAATGACCTACCGCAAGCTGAACAGCCGCCTCCAGGGCCACCCAAAGCACGAGACGCCGGGCGTGGAGGTGTCTTCCGGGTCGCTGGGCCAGGGGCTGTCCTTTGGCATTGGCTGCGCGCTGTCCGCCCGCCTGGATAACAAGCTGTACCGGACGTACGTCCTTCTGGGCGACGGTGAGTGCGACGAGGGGCAAGTGTGGGAAGCGGCCATGTCTGCAGCGCACTACAAGGTCGATAACCTAACGGCGTATGTGGACCGCAACGGCATCCAAAACGACCGGTTTACGTCCCAGGTCATGGAGCTGGAACCGCTGTCGGACAAGTGGCGGGCCTTTGGCTGGCAGGTGTTCGAGATTGACGGGCACGACCTGGCGCAAGTCATTGACGCCACGAACCAGGCGAACGCCGTGCGCGGCAAGCCAGCGGTGATCATTGCCCGCACGGTCAAAGGGAAAGGCGTGAGCTTCATGGAGAACAACCCAGACTTCCATGGCCGGGCGGCTAATAAGGAAGAGTTGCCAGTTGCTTTGAAAGAGCTCGAGAACGGGTAGGGTACGCCCTACTCAAAGTCACCCTAGCCCTCTCTTATAGGGAGAGCGAAAAGACCGAAAGGACCAAGGACATGGTGCAGAAAGTAGCGACAGCAGCTACGCGCGAAGTGTTTGGCAAGACGTTGCTGGAGCTTGGCCGCAGAAACCGCGACATCGTGGTGTTAGGCGCGGACCTGAACAAGTCTACCTTCGCCAACCTGTTTGGCAAGGAGTTCCCAGAGCGCTTCTTTGACCTGGGCGCGGCCGAGCAAAACATGATGAGCATGGCGTCTGGCTTTGCGTCATCGGGCAAGATCCCGTTCTGCACCACGTTTGCCGTATTCGGCACAGGTCGTCCGTTTGACCAAATCCGCGTGAGCATTGCACAGCAGAACGCTAATGTGAAAATCGTCTGCACCCATGCCGGCATCACGGTAGGCGAAGATGGCGCTTCAGCGCAGAGCATTGAAGACCTCTCGTTAATGACCTCGCTGCCCACGTTCAACGTGATCGTCCCAGCCGACGGGCCAGAGACCATGCAGGCTGTCCAAGCCGCCGCCGAAACAAAAGGCCCGTTTTATATCCGCCTCTCGCGGTCAGCGACGCCCGTGATACACAACGAGTCGCACCACTTTCAGTTAGGCAAGGCGGAGCAGCTCCGGGACGGCTCAGACGCTACCATCATCGCGTGCGGCATTCTCGTAGCCGCCGCGCTGGAGGCTGCGGACACGCTGCGGCAAGAGGGCATTAACTGCCGCGTGCTGAATATGGCATCGCTTAAGCCTCTGGACGAGGACGCCATCGAGGCTGCGGCGCGGCGGACCGGAGCCATTGTCACCGCGGAAGAGCATTACATTCACGGCGGCCTCGGCAGCCTGGTGGCGGGCGTACTGGCCCGCACGGAGCCTACACCAATGGAGTTTGTGGCGCTCACCCGTTACGGGGAGTCCGGCAAGGCGGAGCAACTGCTGGAAAAGTACGGGCTGACCGCAAAACACGTGTCTACTGCCGTACGCAAGGTGATTCAACGTAAGCGTTAGGTGTAACATCTTCGTAACACCTTAATAACTCTCGCGCTGTACCCTAAATGACGAAAAACGACGACGAGTTGCTTCGGAATTCTCTGCGATTTGGGAATCAGATGCTTCGTCGCTGTCGCTAAATGCAGACACAAAATAGGGGAAGGAAAACATGGTAGAGCTCTACAAGGCCGAGTACATCTGGATCGACGGCACCAAACCCACAGCGCAGTTGCGGTCAAAGACAAAGATCATCCCGGTGGGGGAGAAGCCGCCCATCTGGGGCTTTGACGGCTCCAGCACCAACCAGGCCGAGGGCAGCGACTCTGACCGCGTTCTGAAGCCCGTCTTCACCTGCCCTGACCCAACTCGGGGTGGCAAGCATGTGCTGGTACTGAACGAAGTGATGAGGACAAACGTCACCACGCCGCATGAGTCCAACACCCGCGCCGCCTGCGTGGAGATGGCGAAGAAGTACGGGTCTTTCGACACGTGGTTCGGCATTGAGCAGGAATACACGCTCATGGACCCCAAGACCAACAAGCCCTTGGGCTTCCCGGAAGATGGCTACCCCGGCCCGCAAGGCCCGTATTACTGCGGCATCGGCGCTGAGCTGGCATATGGCCGTGAAATCGTAGAAGCGCATTTGGAAGCCTGCCTGGAAGCGGGCCTCAAAATTGCGGGCATTAACGGCGAAGTGATGCCTGGTCAGTGGGAGTTCCAGGTCGGGCCCATTGGCTCGCCTGAAGCAGCGGATCACCTGTGGATCGCCCGCTGGCTGATGTACCGCATCGCTGAAGACTTTGGCGTGAGCATGACGCTGGCGGCAAAGCCCATGAAGGGCGACTGGAACGGCACGGGCGCGCACACCAACTTCTCCACGAAGCAGATGCGCGTTGACTACGATGCGTGCGTGGCCGCCGCCGAAGCGCTCAAGACGCGGCACGACTTGCACATCGCTAACTACGGCGATGGCATTGAAGAGCGCTTGACGGGCAGGCACGAGACCGCGTCCTACAAGACCTTCAAGTACGGCGTATCCGACCGGGGCGCGTCTGTGCGCATCCCCTGGCAGGTCGCCAAAGACAAGAAAGGCTACATCGAGGATCGGCGCCCGTGCGCGAACATGGACCCATATGTGGTTACCCGCCTCGTCCTAGAGACCGTCTGCGGCGCAGCGTCCCGCGGCTCCTCAAATGGCGCAAAGCCGGCAGCGAGGGTTCCGGCCCGCGCGGCACGATAGCACTCACTCAAACCTGGTTCTGATTGGTATGGAGGGGCGGAGTAAAATCCGCCTCTCTATGTTTAATAAAAACCGCTTACTCTCGAGAATGTGATCAGAACGGCACGTAGGGGCGGGTTTGAAACCCGCCCCTACGTCTGCCGAGCCGTCACGTGGGCTTATAACTAGTGCTCTTCCCCGCCGTTTTCGCCAAACCCGTGGTCGCTGAAGACACCCAGGTCCTGGCCCTGGTGGACGTGTACAATGAACTCCTCGCGGTTCACGCCCACTGCATCCACCAACTCTTCGTCAATGATTTCGATAAGCTCGCGGATGGCTTCCTGCGTCAGGCTTTCGCTGACGCAGAGCGTGGCGTGGACGACGGACGAGGTGAAGTGGAGGTCCAACCGCCCGAGGGGGTTGTCGCCTTCAAGAATGGTGTAGCACTCGGATGCGGCGGTGCGGCACTCCCGCTCGAAGTAATAGTCAGCCATGGGATAGCCTCCTTGCCTGCCTCAGTCCGCCCGTGTCAGAGCGCCCGGGCTCCCAACCCTGGCCTCTTCCCTGAGGGAAGAGAGGGGAACCATCAAATTCTACGGGCGAACGTGCCCCGTGCCAAGCACCACCCACTTGTAGGACGTCAGCTCTCTGAGACCCATAGGCCCGCGAGCGTGCATCTTGCTGGTGCTGATGGCGACTTCCGCGCCCAGGCCGAACTGGCCGCCGTCCGTGAACCGCGTGCTGGCGTTCACCATGACTGCCGCCGCGTCCACTGAGTCCACGAAACGCGTGGCGGCGGAATAGTCCTCTGTGAGAATGGCTTCTGTGTGGCCGGAGCCGTACTGCTCAATGTGCTTCAGCGCTTCATCCAGTGAGTCAACGACTTTCACCGCCAGGATGAGCGCGAGATACTCCTTGCCCCAGTCCTCCGGCACAGCAGGCTTCACCCTGGCGCCCGACGCCTGGCTTGGGCCAAGGAGCGCCAGGGAGCGGTCGTCGCAGTGCAGCTCCACGTTGGACTTGGCGAGCACTTTTGCCAGATTGGGCAGCAGCTTGGGCGCGGCCTTGCTGTGAACGAGTACGCAGTCCAGCGCGTTGCAGACGGTAGGGCGCTGCACCTTAGCGTTTTCCAGTATTTTGACGGCCTGCTCCAGGTTGGCGGACTTGTCCACATAGGTGTGACAGACGCCGATGCCGCCAGTGACCGCCGGCATGGTGGCGTTTTCAGCGACGTACCGGATGAGGGAGTCGCCGCCACGAGGCACGAGCAGGTCTATGTACTCTTTCATGCGCAGCATTTGTGCAATCAACGCCCGGTCCGTGGACTCCACGAACTGCACGCCATCTCGCGGCGCGCCCGCGTCCGCGAGGGCCTGACGGATGAGCTTGGTGAGCGCGGCGTTGGAGTGGACCGCCTCGCTGCCGCCGCGCAGTATGCAAGCGTTCCCGGATTTAAGGCACAGCGCCGCGATGTCTATGGTGACGTTGGGGCGGCTTTCGTAAATCACACCGATGACCCCCAGCGGCACGCGCCGCCTAGCCAGCCGGATGCCGTTGGGCAGCGTTCGGGCGTCAAACTCCTCGCCCACGGGGTCTGGCAGCGCGATGATTTGCTCCACGCCCTTTGCCATATCTTCCAGTCGAGCCGGATTGAGCATGAGCCGGTCGAGCATGGCGGCGTCGAGTCCTGCTTTCCTGCTGGACTCCATGTCCTTGGTGTTGGCTGAGAGAATTTCAGACTGCTGAGTCCGCAGCCCCTTGGCGATGTTCACGAGCGTGCGATCTTTAGCGGCGGTGCCCAAACGCGCAAGCAGCCGTGAGGCCTCACGGGCAGCTCGGCCCATAGTGAGCAGTTCTTCTGAAACGGTGACGGTTGTCATTTGCTGCCAACTCCTTCACCAGGCCAGCAAGCCCGGCCTAGAGCACCACCATGTTGTTGCGATGCACGGCCTCGTCGCCGTACGTCTCTCCAAGGACTGCGCGCGCCTGATCTGAGCGTTTGCCTGCCACCTTGCGCAAGTCCACGGAGCCGTAGTTCGCGATGCCCACGGCGATGCGCTGGCCTGCGTCGTTCAGCACCGGCACCACTTCGCCACGGTCAAATTGCCCCTGGACACGTTTGATGCCAGCGGGCAGCAGGCTGCGGTTCTGCGTGCGAAGGGCCGTCTCTGCACCCGCATCCACCATAATGCCACAGTCCTTGGAGCATATGCTCAGCATCCACCGTTCGCGGCGCTCCAGCTTGCTCGTGATGGCGGGAAACAGCGTGCCGATTTGCTCGCCGGAGGCCACGCGAGTCAGCACGTCCGGCGTGCGTCCGTCGCAGATGACAACCGCGACCCCGGAGGCCGTGGCCAGGCGTGCCGCTTCAATCTTGGTAGTCATACCCCCGCGACTGGCCGCGCTGATTGCCCCGCCCGCTTTGGAATCGATGGACGAGTCAATGCGCTCCACGCGTGGGATGAGCGTGGCCGTGGGGTCCTTGTGCGGGTCTGCAGTATAGAGGCCGCCCACATCGCTCAAAATGATCAGTAGGTCGGCGTCCACGATGTTGGCGACCATTGCCGACAGGGTGTCATTGTCGCCAAAGGTATCGCCCTCAAGCTCTTCGGCGGCAACGACGTCGTTCTCATTCACAATGGGCACGGCGCGCTGCGTCAGCAAGTTGAGAATTGTGTTCCGGATATTGAGGTAGCCCACGCGGTCAGCGATATCACGGCGGGTCAAGAGTGCCTGCGCAACGGGCACGCCCGCCTGCTCGAACAGGTTGGCGTACGCGTGCATCAGGCGGCTCTGCCCAATGGCGGCAAGGGCCTGGCGGGAAGGAGCGTCCTTGGGGCTTGGGCGGTTTGCGTTCGCCGCCAGCGCCTCACGGCCCGCAGCTACCGCGCCGGAGGTAACGAGCATCACGTCTGCACCCTGATGGTGCAACGTCGCAAGCTGCCCAACCAGAGCCGCCATGCGCTCCAGGTCAAGCTTGCCCGCGCCGCCGGTCAGCAGGTTGGTGCCCGCCTTCGCGATAATGCGCCGGTATTTCAGCGACGCTTGCCCATCACCGGCTGACGTTTTGGGGCTGCTCGCCGAGGTCATCTGCTGCTCCTGCGCGTGGCTGTGGCGCGCTTGCCTAATGAAGTCTCATTATATCGCCTTAGCCACATGCGAGGCTGTCCCAGTTCAACGTCCCAACGCGATGGGAGGTTCTAGCCGCACTCGTCTCCGCTAAAAACAAGATGTGTCTACAACGCCGCTTGACGACGGAGGTGGTCGAGGAAGGATGTGGAGCGGACATCACGCTCCAGCAAATAGCGAATATAGAAGCGGAGGATGCCCTCCGTCTCGTTCGCCAGCGGCGAGGGCACGCGGAGGCGGCGCGCCTCCTCATAGGGCTGGTGCTGGATATACCGCAGGGCCTTCAGTGCATTTACGGACGGGGTCAGGAACGGCGTCTGGCGTTCCTCAATCCGATTAGCCTGCTCGCAGGTCTGGCAGAGAACACCGCCGGCATCCGGACTAAAAGCGAACCTGTTCGGTGCCAGCGCACCGCGGCACTGCGTGCACACCTGGAGCTCCGGCCGGTAGCCGGTCATCGCCAGCAGGTGCAGCTCAAACCAGCGGAGGGCCATGCCTTCCTCGCCTGCATTCAGCCGGGCCAGTGTATCCGCCAGCAGGCCGAAAACGTCGGCGCTTGGCGCTTCATCCGGCAGGAAGGCGTCAACCAGTTCGGCGCAGTAGATGCCCCAGACAGTGCGCTCCAGGTTAGAGCGGAGCGCGGGGTACGCCTCCACGGTTTCTGCCTGGCTGACGGCATCCATGCCGCTCTTGCCCTTGGTGACCATGAGCCGTGCGTGCATCAACGGCTCCACGTGGCCACCGATTTTGCTCTTTGGGCGCCGCACGCTGCGCCCGATCAGGCGGAGCTTGCCCAGGTAGGGCGTGAGTACCGTGAGGATACGGTCTGCCTCACCGGTGGACGTTTGCCGTAATACGATGGCATCTGTTTTATAGACGTGGTCGGCGAACGCCTTGTTGGCCGGAACAGGCTGCATCAGGAAAGCTCCTGGCGTCCCTCAAAGGCGCGAATAAGCGTCATTTCGTCTGCGTACTCCAGCTCGCCGCCAATGGGCAGGCCGCGCGCCAGGCGCGTCACGCGGATGCCGAGCGGCTTGATGAGACGCTGGATATACATGGCCGTCGCCTCGCCCGTCAGGTTGGGGTTCAGCGCCAGGACAATCTCTTTGATCTTGTCATCTTCAAGCCGGCGCAAGAGTTCTCGAACCTTCAGGTCTTCCGGCCCAACGTCATTCATGGGCGAGATGAGGCCGTGGAGGACGTGGTAGACACCCTTGAATGCCCGTGTGCGCTCCAGCGCCAGTACGTCAAGCGCCTGTTCCACAACGCAGATAGCAGTGTGATCGCGATTGACGTTGCCGCAAAGGGCGCATGGGTCGCGGTCGGTGATGTTCTGGCACTGGCCGCAGAGGCCGATGCCTTCTTTGACCGCCAGGATTGCCTCGGCAAGCGCGCGGGCGTCCTCAGTAGACATGCGCACCAGATGATAGGCAAGTCGCTGGGCGCTTTTTGGCCCGATTCCGGGCAGCTTGTGAAATTCCTCAATGAGCCGCGCAACAGGCGCGACGGACGGAAGGCTTTCCGGGGGCATGGAACGCGATGGTGTAGTCATGCACTCCTGATCTACAGCGCCCTCTAAAGTCCCGGTAACTTCAGCCCCCCCGTTAGGGCGGACATCTTTTGTTGGGCCATGTCCTGCGCTTTTTGCAGCCCGTCGTTGACCGCTGCCAACACCAGCTCCTCGAGCATTCCCACATCCTGGGGGTCAACAGCCTGAGGGTCAATCTTAATGGACTGCACCTTCATTTTACCGCTCACGACGACTTTAATCACGCCACCGCCAGCGCTCGCGTCGACCGTAGCGGACTCTAATTCCTCTTGCGCCTTGGCCAAACGCGCCTGGAGTTGCTGGGCTTGGCGTAACAAATCTCGGTTCATAGTTGCTTCTCCTTTGCGTCGTCCTCAATGACCCGGGCTCCCAGATTGATAGCCGCGCGGACCAGGTGCCCCTGCGGTTGCGACGGCGTAACCGCAGCAGCACTTGCGACCAGTTTCAACTCATACTCAGATGAAAACGCGGTCTTCACCGCCGACTTTACCTTAGCCTGCACGTCAGGTTGTTCAACTTCCTGTCGAAAACGTTCCATGTTAGAGGCATTGCGAAAGACCAGAACTAATGCGCTGCCTTCAATGCGGTAATCGGTGCAGTCGTTCAGTAATCCACCAATTCCGTAGTTCTTACCGCTTACTTGCCGGAGCGCTCCCTGGAACGCAAGCCACTCGGGCGTGCTGGGCTTGGGGCGAGAAGGCGGGCGCTGCGGCTCCGGCGCCGTAGGAGCCGCCGGACGGATCGGCGGTGGCGTCTGGGATTGCTGCGGGCGTGGCATGGCGCCAGGCACCGGTGGTCTGCCGTTCACGCCGTTCGGGTGAGGTGGGTAAGTGTTCTGCCGCGCCGCAGGCTTCCCGCTGTTCGGCCGCACGGCTGGCGACGGTGGAAAGCGTGGCGTTGGAGTCGCGGCCACGGGTGGTACCACCGATTGCGCACCATACGTGTCCGCAACGACAACGGCCTGCGGCGTCATGCACGCGTCAACAATTGCCACTTCCAGCGGTAGTGAGGGTACGCCCTCCGTCGACGCCTTTACGTTCGCCTGCGCAAACACCCGGATTATCCGCAGCACCTGCTCCGTGGACGCCTTCTGCGCCAGCCCCCGAAGTTCTTCAAGCACTTCTTTGGGATACTCCAGTCCCTCTCCCGCGCCGGACTTCAGCAGCAGAACAACACGCAAGACCTCCATGATTTCGCGGTAGAGGATGCGCAGGTCAATGCTCGCGCCTAGGGAAGCATGCAGGGTAGCAAGCGCTTGGGCCACATCTTTTGCAAGCGTCTGCTGCACAATCGGCAAGGCATACTCGCCGCCGCGCAGCCCAAGCATTTCCTCTACGTTCGCCTTGGACACTTGCCTGCCGTACGCGGACGATAGCTGCTCCAGCAGGTTGCACGCATCGCGCAAGCTCCCGCCCGCAGAGCGCCCTATGGCTTGCAGCACAGCGGGCTCCGCTTTAATGCCCTCGCCTTTGCAAATGACCTCTAGCCGCGCAATCGTGTCCACTGCCGTGATGCGGCGGAAGTCGTACCTCTGGCACCGCGAGATAATGGTCGGCATCACCTTATGCGCCTCTGTGGTGCACAAGATAAATACCGCCCATGGCGGCGGCTCCTCCAGGGTCTTCAACAAGGCGTTAAATGCGGCATTACTGAGCATGTGGACTTCGTCGATAATGTAGACTTTGCGCTTCGCTTCCGCTGGCCCAGAACCAAAGACGCGCTCGCGCAATAAACGAGCGTCATCAACACCGTTATGGCTGGCGGCGTCAATCTCAATGAGGTCCAGCGCGCGCCCTTCGTCAATGGCCAGACACATGGCGCACGTCGCGTCCGGCTCGCCATCCTTGGGAGTCAGGCAGTTGATGGCCTTAGCAAAAATGCGCGCGGTGCTCGTCTTGCCGGTGCCGCGCGGCCCGCAGAACAGGTACGCGTGCGCCATCCGGTCCTGTAATACGGCCTGCCGCAGCGTCTGCACCACAGTGTCCTGTCCTGACACTTCAGCGAAGCGTCGTGGCCGCCACCTGCGATAGAGGACCTCATTCGCCATTGCTGCCCAGCCGCAGGGCAGATTTAAGACCGCGGGCACGCAGGGCCTTCTCCTCCAAAGCGCGCATCCGCTTCACTTCGGCGGGCTTTGCGTGGTCATGTCCAAGGAGGTGCAGCACCCCGTGCGTGATGAGCAGCGCTACCTCCTCTGTAGGAGTTCGCTTGTGCTCAGCAGATTGCCGGACGGCCTGGGGGTACGAGAGAATAACCTCGCCAATCCCTTTAGCCTTGGGTGCTATAAAGGGAAATTGGTGGTTGCCCACAAGGTGCTTGTCCTTGCCGTCCGCGCCCTCCCAATGCCCCTCATGCCCCCAGGCAAAGGAGAGCACATCAGTAACATCGCGCACGCCGTGGTACTGGGCGTTCAGGGTGCGAACAGCAGCATCGTCAGCAATGACAATGCTGACGCCGGATGCGTCGGCGGCGCCTGCCGCGTCCAGGGCCGCGCGGGCCACTGTGCGGACCCAGGCGGCGGAAGTCTTATTGCGGAACGCAGGAAACACCTGCACCGCCACGGGTATTGCGCGCCTGGAACGTATAGCAGCAGAGGTTGAAATGGGGGCCCCCTTCCCATCCATGACCGATACCGAATCTTAACACAGCATGCACTGCATTGCATCGGCCCTTTGGCTGCCGTGCCTTTGAAAAGTTGCAGCTTTAGGACGCATTCCATAGACTGAAAGCCAACTGTCCAAAATATCGGAGCACAGCATGCGAAACCTTATCCTCACCGGATTCTCCGGCACTGGCAAGAGCACCGTGGCCAGGCTGGCCGCGCGCATGCTAGGCTGGGACTTCGTCGATACGGACGCGGAAGTCGTCAAACGCGTCGGCAAGAGCGTTGAGGCCATCTTCACGGACGAGGGGGAAGAAGCCTTCCGCCCGCTAGAACGCGACGCCATTGCCCAGGCCTGCATCCGTCAGAACGTGGTCATCTCCACCGGGGGAGGCACGTTTGTGCAAGAGACCAACCGTCAGCTCATGCTCCGGAGCGGCATTGTCATCTGCCTGGAAGCCAACCCGCAGACCATCGCCAAGCGGCTCTTTGAGGCAGCCACCGCCATGGAGCTGGAAACCAGGCCACTGCTGGCGGGCGATGAATCGTCACGCCTGGAGCGCATCCAGCAGCTCAAGACCCGCCGCCAGAACGCATACGCCCAGGCACACTGGACCATCAACACCGAGCTGCTCACCGCCGAAGAGGTAGCTGCGGAAGCCGTCCGTGTATGGGACACGCTCAGCAAGAAACTGGCAGAGGACGAGCAACCCCAACAGACTGACGTCGCCGCCATCGTCCACACCTCCGTGGGCGCATGTCCCATCTACCTGGGCTGGGGACTGCTGGGCCAGCTTGGCATCCGGGCCAAGGCCGCAGGCCTGACCACTACCGCGTTTCTCCTGACCGATTCCCACCTCGCCAACCTCCACGCCAAGAACGTGCAGGCATCGCTGGAAGATGTTGGCATCCGCGTCCATACCATGAGCATTCCGGCGGGCGAGCAGTCCAAATCCCTTGAGCAAGCGGAAAAGTGCTACGCCTGGCTCGCCAAGAACCGTGCGGAGCGTGGCGACTTCATGGTTGCTGTTGGAGGCGGCGTGGTCGGCGATCTAACCGGGTTCGTCGCCGCCACTTACGCACGAGGCATTGCGTTCATTCAGGTGCCCACATCGCTGGCCGCAATGGTGGACGCATCCGTAGGGGGCAAGACGGCGGTAGACCTGCCCGCTGGAAAGAACCTCGTCGGCGCGTTTCATCAGCCCCGGTTCGTGCTGGAGGACGTGCAGGCGCTCACCACGCTGCCCAATCGCGAGCTCACCTCTGGCTGGGCTGAAGCCATCAAGCACGGGCTCATCATGGACGAATCGTTGGTGCGTACGTTTGAGGAACAATCTGAAACAATCCTGCATCTAGACCCTCTAACCGTCACGCCGGCGCTGGGCCGCAGCGTGGCCATCAAGGCGCGCACGGTCACAGAAGACGAGAGGGAGACGCACGGCATCCGCACGCTCCTGAACTACGGCCACACGCTCGGCCACGCCCTGGAAGCGGCCACCGGCTACGGCGCTTTCCTCCACGGCGAGGCGGTCGGCATCGGCATGAACGCGGCGGGCATCATCAGCAACCGGATGGGCCTGCTCGCCAGCGCAGACCTGGAGCGCCAGACGCGCCTCCTCAAGCGCTACGGCCTGCGACTGGACGTGAAGGGCATGAAAGTGGACATGGACGCCGCTTGGGACGCCATGTTCCTTGATAAGAAAGTTGCGGGCGGTAAGCTGCGCTGGGTGCTGCTGGATAAAATCGGCCACGCCGTCGTTCGCCCGGACGTCCCCGCAGACCTCGTCCGTGAGGTCATCAAGAGCCTCACGTAACTTGCCCACGGTGGCTTCCATACGGACACCGAAGGCTTGCCTCATCGTCAAAACAGCGCCACAATATAGTGTCTGGGCGATGGATTGGGTTACACAAATCCGTACTTTCTCATGGGGGAGAACACAAGCTGATTTGTTTCTCAGTTTCTTAAAAACAAAGGCGCGGATCGTTTGCCGCACAGTGATGCGCGGGAATTGTTCCAAACAATATTTGAATCAAAAACAAATCCCGAGACACGAGTATCTGGGATACCAAAGCGCTGCTCCGTCGGCTAGCTACAACTCCTAGTACGTTCTGCGGCATGCTGTCTAGAAGTTGTAGAAGACCGCCCGGAAATCCCGTGTTTTCCTCTTGCCTCGGCCTCGGCAGGCTGCGTATTATCAGGTAGGAGCGCCCTGAGACCGGAGACGAAGTTGTTTACCCACCTGCATGTCCACACGGAATACAGTCTTCTGGATGGCCTGTGCAAAATCCCCCAGATGGTGCAGCGGTGCAAAGAGCTGGGGATGGACGCCATCGCCATTACGGACCATGGCTCGCTGTACGGCGTCGTGGACTTCTACAAGGCCTGCAAAGAGGCCAAGATCAAGCCCATCATCGGCTGCGAAATGTATATGGCCAAGGACGACCATGAGGGCCGCTCCCCCAACGAGAAGCAGCCGTTCCACATGGCCGCCATCGCCAAGAACAACATCGGCTACCATAATCTGGTGCAGCTCGTCACCAAGGCGCACCTGGATGGCTTCTACTACAAGCCGCGCATTGATAAGAAGCTGCTGGAGCGGTACCGGGAAGGGCTCATCGTCTTCTCCGGCTGCCTGAACGGCGAGATTCCCCGCCTCATCACTGACGGCCAGCTCAACGAAGCGCGCGCGGTCGCCAGATGGTACAAGCAAATGTTCCCCGGCGATTTCTACCTGGAGCTCCAGCGCCACCCGGGAATGCCGGGCACGGAACTGGAGACAGTCAACCAGGAACTCATGAAGATGGCCAAAGAGCTGGACTTGCCGCTGGCCGCCACTAATGACTTCCACTACATCCGCCGTGAGGACGCAGAGGTCCAGGACATACTTATCTGCATTCACACCAACACCACCGTCAACGATCCCAAGCGCATGCAGATGGACGGCGACTCCTACTACCTCACCAGCCCACAGGAGATGGAAGAGCTCTTCAAGGATGTGCCGGAAGCCATTGAGAACACGGGGCGGATTGCTGAGAAGTGCAATGTGGCGCTGGACTTCGGTGCACACCACCTGCCGCACTATGAAAGCCCCAACGGCCAGGACGCAGATACCTACATGGCCAAGCTCTGCTGGGAGGGCCTGACCCGCCGCAAGCCGGACGCGCCGCAGGAATACCGCCAGCGCCTTGAGTACGAGTTGGACGTCATCAAGAAGACGCACTTCGCGGACTACTTCCTCGTAGTGTGGGACATCGCAAAGTTCGTCCGCAGTGAAGGCATCATGTTTGGTGTGCGCGGCAGCGCTGCCGCAAGCCTGGCGCTCTACTGCCTGGGCGTCACGGACATTGATCCCATGCCCTTCAAGCTAGTCTTTGAGCGGTTCCTGAACCTGGAACGCAAAGAGATGCCTGACATAGACGTGGACGTTGAGGACGAACGGCGCCAGGAAGTGCTCCAGTATTTCGTCCAGCGCTACGGCCGCGATCACGTGGCGCAGATTATCTCGTTCGGGACCATGGGCCCCAAGGCCGCGCTCCGTGACACCGGGCGCGCCCTGGGCATGAGCTTCGCGGACGTAGACCGACTGGCCCGCCTGGTGCCGTTCCGCGCCAAGAGTCTGGACGAAGCGGCTGACATGGTGCCGGAGATGCGTGAGCTTGTGGACCTTGATGCTCAGGTGCGGAAGCTCTTTGAGACGGCCAAAAGATTAGAGGGCATCGTCCACCACGTGAGCACCCACGCGGCGGGCGTAGTCATCTCCAAAGACCCACTCACGGACACCGTGCCGCTTCAGAAACCCGTCCGCACAGGCGCCGGCGACCTCGCCATGACCCAGTTTGAGATGGGCCCCGTCGCAGAGCTTGGCCTGCTCAAGATGGATGTGCTCGGCCTTATCAACCTGACCATCCTGCGGCACACGGTGGAGCTCATCAAGGCCAACCAGAACATTGACGTTGACCTGCATGCTCTGCCCATGGACGACAAGAAGACTTTTGACCTCCTCTCGTTAGGAGAAACCAGCGACATCTTCCAGCTTGAGGGCGCCGGCATGCGCCGCTACATCAAGCAACTCAAGCCCACGCAATTCATGGACATCGCCGCGATGGTGGCGCTCTACCGGCCTGGGCCAATGGAGCACATCCCGCACTACATCCAGGCCAAGCACGGCGAGGTTGAGGTAACCTACCCGCACCCCGTCTTGCAGCAATACCTAGAGGACACATACGGCGTCATCGTCTACCAGGACCAGGTGCTGTTCATTGTCCGTGAGTTTGCCGGCTACTCGCTGGGGCAGGCGGACATCGTGCGCAAAGCCATGGGCAAGAAGGTCCACGAGATCATGGTGAAGGAGCGCGCCAGCTTCGTCGCGGGCGCGCTCAATAAGGGGTACAGCCGGGAAGACGCAGATAGAGTCTATGACCTGCTGCTGCCGTTCGCCGGGTACGCCTTCAACAAGGCGCACAGCGTCAGCTATGCGCTGCTGGCCTACTGGACGGCGTACTTCAAAGCCAACTTCCCTGTGGAGTACCTCACCGCCGTGCTCAACTCCCGTGGCGAGAATCTGGAGCGCGTCGCCATCGCCGTCACAGAGTGCCAGCGGCTGGGCATCCAGGTGCTGCCGCCGGACATCAACAAAAGCGGCGTGGAGTTCACCATTGAGCGCACAGATGAGGGTATGGCGGCCGTGCGCTTCGGCCTCGCCGTCGTGAAGAACGTGGGCGAGGCGTGGGTGGAAGCAATGGTCGCCACGCGCAAGGACGGCCCGTTTGCCTCCGTTGGTGACTTCTTCCGGCAGCTGGACCGCAACGCCGTCAATCGCAAGTCTCTAGAGAGCCTCGTCAAGGTCGGCGCGTTCGACTGCCTGAGCGTCGAGCGCAGCGCCCTGCTCGCATCCCTGGACCGTTTAATGGCCATGGCCCAGCGTGAGACCAAGCTCCGCAAGAGCGGCCAGGTCAGCATGTTTGAAGCGCTGGGCGCATCGGAGCCAGCCGCCGCCGAGGTAGAACTGGCGGTTGCCGGGGCAGGGTCCGCTGAGGAGAAACGTTCCTGGGAACAAGAGTTGCTGGGCATTGCGCTCACGGACAACCCGTTCATGCAGGTCATCGCGCAGATCGGCTCCACGGGGGCAATCATCTCGGTGCAAGACTTTGATCCAGGGATGAACGGCCAAAGGGTAACACTCTTCGGACAGGTCACGGGTGTGCGGGAGAGCTTCACGCGCGAGAAGAAGCCGTTCCTTGCCGCCAACCTTAAGGTGCTGGACGGCGAGGTTGAAGTGGTGGCGTGGTCCAACGTCTACGATCAGGTCAGAGCGACGATGACGGACGGCGCGCTCGCATGGGTCACCGGCAGGATCCGCTACCGCGATGACCGCGTCTCCGTCTCCTGCGACCAGGTTGAACCCTACGTGGAAGGCCAAGGGCCTCAGGAAGTTGCCACCCCGCAGAAGCGGGTAGCTCTTGCCGCGGCTGTAGCTGCTCCAACCATAGCACCTGACTCAGCTTTTACTAGAGCGCCAGCCTCTGCACTGGCCACTGCGGAAACGCCGGTGGCATACAAGAATGGCAACGGACACGCCTCGTACAACGAAAATGGAAACGGCCATAGCAGTGGCCACAATGGGAACGGTATGAACGGAAATAGTTTGAATGGTCCTGCTGCGGTTCGTGAGGTGCCAGCGGCGCCAATTATTCGGACGCTAGTGCTGCGTATCCAAGAAACGGACCGGCCTCAGGAAGATGAGGCTCGTCTGCGTGATGCTCTCAAGGTGGTGCTGAACCACATTGGGCAAGACCGCGTCTTGCTGGAAGTCCAGCAGAACGCGGGTAAGCGAGTGCGGCTGGAAACGCCGTTCTTCACCCAATACTGCACGGAGTTGCATAGCGCCCTAGAAGTCATGTTAGGGCCGACAGCCGTATTGGTGGAGTAGCAAAATTCAAAAAACATTCAAGGGATTAGCGTCCTCAGCATTTAGGAATGTGTCCTGGGGACGTCTTGACACGTTGCCATACCAGGAAGTTGACTCAAAAGCAGAGTCCACTTTCCAGCGCCTCGGTTGGAGGACCACCAAGCCCACGTAGTACCACGATGGGATCCCTTACCTACTCTCTAACTCCAGCAGCCTCGTCTTCATCGCCAGTCCACCGCCATACCCGGTGAGGCTGCCTTTGCTGCCCACCACCCGGTGGCAGGGAATGATGAGCGGCAGCGGGTTGCGCGCCATGGCCTGGCCTGCGGCCCGGACTGCTAATGGGCTACCCGCTTGGTGTGCAAGCCATGCGTAGCTGCGGCGCTCGCCACGGGGAATGCTGGCACAAGCGTTCAGCGCAGCCTTGAAGAAAGGCGGTGTGCCTGCCAGGTCTAGGGACATGGTGAATGTCACCTGCTCGCCATCCATGAACCGCTGCCCCTGCTGCGGCAGGTCGCCGAAAGCCTCAGGCTCCACCTTCATGTCCCCTTGTTCAACTCCGGCTTCTTCCAATGCGGCCTGCTCCGTGTTGGCGGGAAGTGAAAGCTTACGCAGTCCTGCGGGCGAGGCTACGGCGGCGACCCAGCCCATGCTGGTGTGAAAGACGGTGTATGAGTATTCCCGTACGGCTTGTGCCCGATTGTTCATGAGTGGCCTCCCCCTTGCCTTGTGGGCGCCCGGCGAAACTTGATGGGTAGCAGAATGAGGGTAGAGATCGCCTGCAATATGGCAGCGTACCAGAATGCCGACATGAGGCCATGTCCTTCTACCAGAAATCCGATGATGATCGGTGAAGCCAGCGTGAATGGCTGGCTCAGCAGGCTCATAACGCCCATGGTGCTGGACTGCACGCGCTCGCCGGCCACATCCATGACCGCTGACTGCGAGATATTCACTGTGCCGTAGAAAAAACACCCCAAGGCGGTGATGACAATGCCAAGCCACAAACCGCCTGGAACTACAATCATCAAGCTGAACAGCACGGCCATCGTGGCAAAAGAGACGACAAGAACAACCTTGCGTCCAACCCTGTCTGACACCGCGCCCATAATGGGCTGGGAGATAAGGCCCATAACATAGAGCAGCGCTAGATAGATACCCAGGACAAAGGTAGAGTAGCCGAGTGTTTCACTCACGTAGATGGGGAAGAAGACGGTGACCGCCTGGCGGGCCATGCCAGAAACCGCGCTGGAACCGGTCACGCCCAGGATTTGGACATTGGTCACCATGCCCTTGATGCCAGCTGCGTAGTCGCGAAGGGACGGCTTGGGGGCGTCATCAGAGTACGTTTTTCTCAGGCCCCACCAGAGCGCAATGGCTACGACGATAGCAGGCAGCAGGTGGAATTGCATCACCACGCGCCAGTTCATGACCAGCAGAACGCCACCCACGATGACAGGCGCGATGCTGTCCCCGACGCTTGCGCCAGCACCGTGGATGGAGAGCGCCATGCCGCGCGCTTCCCTGAAACGGACTGATAGAGAGCCAATGGCCGCAGGGTGCCACAGCGCACTGCCCAGGCCAATGAGCGTGGCTGCAAAAATCGCCCAGCTGAAAGACGACGCGGTTCCAATAAAGAAATAGCCGAGGCCAAACGATAGGATCGCCAGTGCAAGGATGAGATTATTCTGGTTCCTGTACGAGTCCGAAATGAAGCCGGAGGGCAGCGTGAGCAGGTTGGTGAACATCCTGGCGGTGGAAAGCGTGCCTACGTCGACGTTAGAGAGGCCCAAGTCATTCTTAAGAGCGGGCGTAATGAGCGAGAAAAGCTGCTGGTACCAGTGGACGATGACGTGGCCCAGCGTGAGCGTGCTCAGCATAAAGAGCCGCTCGCGCCCAAGACCCTGTGCACTCCTCCAAATGTTAGGCGCTATGCGCATTCCTACCTCAAGTTACGCAGACTGGAAAGGAAGCAAGTTTGACATGCGACGCAGACTACAGTCGGCCACCAGGCCTGTCTGTTTGACAACCTCATCGAGCTAAACCTAATAAAGGAAGTGCCATGACTAACGCTATCCCCAGCAGCGCGAATAGTAAGGTTACGCCGTAAAGAAAAACCATTGGCTGGTTGCCCCGCTTTTTGTAGCGTAGCAACATCCAAACAGATCCAATGATGGTAATTACACCGGAGACAATCAACATCATCT
The DNA here is from genome assembly GCA_009692665.1 of Dehalococcoidia bacterium. Lineage (GTDB taxonomy): Bacteria > Chloroflexota > Dehalococcoidia > Lucifugimonadales > SHYT01 > SHYT01. The sequence continues at coordinate 51,906 of SHYT01000002.1, forward strand.
CGACCCTCAACGATTTGCACGCCAGTATCCCGCTGACCTGAAACGGGCTAACGGCGGCGGTAGAACCTGCGGAAAAGTCGCCCTCGGATACGCTTCCAGGCAGCCAGCGTGCGGCTCGTCTCTTCAGCATCAATGGTGCGGCGGCCAAACCGGTTACGTGCATAGACGTCTGCCACCAAGTGGACGTCGTCTTGTAGACCAGGCAGGTGGGCACCTAAGCTCTTCGCGTACTCGGCGGGTGTTTCATATAGGGAAGGCGCCACGCCAGCCAGCCCGCCCAGGCGAGCCATCCTATCATACACAAGGGCAGCGCCCGAGACCTGCACAAACATCTGGCGGTACCACAGCCATAGGAAGACCAAGGCAACCAGCGCCATACCAATCAGGATAACGACCGTGTTCCGCAGCGGATGTCTTCCCAGCTCGTCCTGAAGGGTCGGGGGCGGAGGCTGTGGCTCCTCCGCCGAGTCAGGTGGCGATTCAGACCCTTCGCCCAGGGGATCTCCCCCGTCGCCGCTCGTGAAATCCGCATCGCCGCTTAGGGGTTGCCCTCGTGGAATTTGCCCCTTGCCTGGCGTCGGTTCAAACTCAATCCATCCGTACCCCGGGAAATAGGCCTCAGGCCAGCCGTGGCTATCTGAATCTTTTACGATGTACATCCGGCCTTCGGCGTCGTAAGTCCCAGGTGCATAGCCAACCACCATACGCGCAGGCAAGCCAATGGAGCGGGCCATAACCACGAAGGCGGAAGCGAAATAGTCGCTGTAGCCTTGCTTGCTGACGAACAGAAAGTGGTCTACACCATCCTGTCCAGGCGGCGGCGGCTGGATGTTCTTCTCATAGGTCAGCGTGTTGTGTAGATAATTTTCCAGCGCTGTGGCCTTCTCAAAAGCAGTCACAGAGTTGCGCGTTATCTGGGCTCCAAGTTGGCGGACACGTGGCGTCACAGTATCCGGTAGCTGGAGGTAGCGGTCGAGCACCCAGCCTGGGTACGCGCCACGCACAGCGGTGAGGTCCTGGGCGGTCGCCACGGACACCAGCGAAGTAACTGTGTACGCTTCGCCAGGCTTCACCTCGCTCCGGCTCAATACCGAGACGACATCCAGGGGAAATGGGTACTTCCGCTGGACTTGCACACTCACCAATTTGAACGTTTGGTTCCTTGAAATAGAGCGGCGCAGGGCCGCGGCATACTGATCATCAGATTCTATTTTGACGGTCACGGACTCTGTCTTACCCTGGCTGTCCAGCAATGTCATACCGCTGACCACCACGCCTTCGGGAAGCACTCGCAGGAGCGTTTGGGAAAGCTGGTCCTGCCCCATTGAGGCGGTGAGTGCCTTCAAGTCAGTAAAGGAGCGGCGCACGTCAGCAGGGAACGCACCAGGCGCTGAGGCGTCTTGCATGCGCAACTGGTACGTCTTTGGCGAGATCACCTCAGCAATGACAGTACGACCGGCAGAGATGGGCGTACTGCCAAGCGGCAGTTGAGACACAGGGAACAGCGGTGTAATTGTCTGCTGGAGATCCACGCGGGAGCGGTACTCCATGGGCTGGGACACCGGCGGGATCCAGGGGATCTGGTGCCGCTCCGTTTTTTCTGCTACCCAGCCTCCAGATGTGTACTCGGTGTACACGCGCGAACGCCAGTATGTTGGGAACTGTGACTGCACCTGGAATACTGTCTGGTCAGTGTTCGTGAGCGGCCCTTGGAAAGGCATATTGGCAGCGAATTGCTTGAGCGGTACATCCTTGCGCGCGGGAAGTTGTGCAAACAGCCTGTTAAACTCGCCTTCCATCCTGTCCATTGGTTGACGGCCTTCCACCCAGATGGTCCGCAATGTGTTTGAAACAGCGGGCCGGGCCGGGAGCATTGCCGCAAGAATGAACACTAGGAACGCAAAGACAACTGCGTCCGTGAGTGTGGAAAAGCCATGACTGCTGGGGTACCCGGTTTGCCGCCTTTCCCAACGCTGCTGGCGTTCGAATGTGTGCATACGTACAAGGAGCAGTGCAGCACAGAAGAAATACAGGAAAAGGAACGGATAGTACGAGTCTGGAAGATAACTTAGGTTGGCTACCAATCCCGTAGCGGTTGGTATAACTGCGCCCCACACATTGTGGAACCGGAAAACGGACCAAGCAGTGAAGAAGCCTGTAAGCCACGTAAATGCGGCGATGATAAGGCCAAATGGTAGGAGGTCAGGGCTAATGCCTCCCTCAACAACGGCGCTCCACCAGAGGACGATGCGCTGGTTAAAATCTGTGACACGCGCCAAGAATGTGCTGCCATCCGCAAGCAAAGTAGATTGCCAATAGACGAGGACTGCTCCAACTATGAGTGACAGCACAATCAACAGCACGCCATGAATGCGAATGCGCGAAAGCGCCAGGCCAAACAGGGACGACCAGACCATGATGCCCGTGAGTGATGGTGTTGCCAGCCATTGAGCCTTGTTTACCGTCCAGACAACCACCAACAATGAAGCAAGAAGCGCGACGTAGGTACTCCACCCCTCACGAGGGGTCACGCGCTTCAGCCACGCTTGCCATTGCGATTCACTGCCGCCCTCCTGCGTATCAGCGCGGGGCACTCTGGCGGTGTCCGCGGCGTTCATACTAGGCTCATTTTCGACTCGTACAGTGCGGCTTCACCGGAGTGCGCTTGGGCCAGCGACAGCGCCTTCCCCAGCTTATCGCCCTGATGGACCATGTACGCCAGAATGCCTGCGGCCTTCAGTGCTTCCACCACGCGGGTCATTGTTCCAGCACCGCCAAACGTTGCCGCGTCCAGTAACACAACCACAACGCGCACGCGCTGGGTCGCCAGCTCTTGCAGGAGCTTCACCCAGGCAACCTCTTGTGAAGATGTAATCACCACCAGCGTTGCGTACCGGTCAAAGCGAATGCCCTCCTTGCTTAGCAGTTCTGTCAGCGATGTCTTTCCCTCAGCGCGCGCGCGGGCAAGCTGCTCAAAGAGTTGGCGGAGCTGGGCCTCGCCGCGCTCAGGTGATAAGAGATAGCGCTTTTCGGCATAGGTGAGCAGGCCCACCGGCATATTCACCGTCAAGTAGCGCTGGGCAATGGAAGCAGCGATAGTGGCTGCGTATTCATCAGTTGCCTGCGAGCCTTCGCCGCGCTGCACGGAAACATGGAAGTCCGGTATGAGCCAGAGGCCGCCACCCATGCCCTCATCAAATTCCTTCACCATAAGCTGACCCCGGCGCACGCTGGTGGGCCAGTGGATGCGGCTCAGCACATCGCCGGGGTGGTAATCGCGGACGGAGGATGCATGCGGCGTGGCCTGCCGCGCGCGGAGGCGAACAGACCCCTCGCCAAGCGACTCGGTGGCAAGCAAACGGAGGTTGGGCAACTGCTCAGTACGAGGGTACACAATGAGCTCTTCGGGTTCAGTAAAGTACCGGTTCAGGGTAAACAACCCGAGCGGATCACTGATAGTTACGCGGATTGGACCAAGCGAATAAATACCGCGGCGCTCCGCAAGCAAGGTTGCACGCCAGGAGCGAAAGCTGTGGCTGCCCAGGCTTATCACCATAGATGCGGCGCGTGCGCCCACGCTGGTCTGGTCTTCTACTTCTAGCCACGCCTTGGGCAGAGGACTGCGGTTTGTGACGGTGATGCGCTCTTCAATAGCGTCGCCAACGGTTGCCTGGCGCCTGTTCCGCTCCACCTGGACGCGCAGACCAACCAAGCCGAGACGAGCCCAGACCCAGCTTCCAATCAGGGCTAGCAATAGGGCGTAGACGGCGCGATAGTACAGCGTTGCTCCCGTCGCCAGGGCAAAGAAGAAGCAGGTCGCGGCTGGTGCACCAAGAAGAATAGCCCGCTTCATTGACGCAGTTATACCTCTTGCCCTAAGTTGCCGGAACACTTTGCCGCTAGGTATGTTTCCTTGGGCCCTACCGAGGCACCCAGCCGCGCGTTCGCGCACCTGGGACCGGCACTTGCCCAAGCACGTTAAGGACCACTTGCCGCGAGTCTACACCCTGCATGCGCGTTTGTGGCGCAACAATAATTCTGTGCGCGATGACTGAAGGCGCTAGTTCTTTAACGTCATCAGGCAGTACATAGTCTCTGCCTCGAATAAGGGCCAGCGCCTGGGCGGCACGGAACAGATTGAGGGAGGCGCGCGGGGACGCTCCAAGGCTTACGTCTGGCATTTTTCGGGTGGCTTCGGAGATGGAAACAACATATTGCTTGATAAGCAAGTCAACATATACCTGCCGCACCACACGCTGGACGTCCAGCACTTCTTCCGGCGTAGTAACTGGCTCAAGTGTTTCAATCGGATGCGCCAATTGCTGCTGGTCAATAATGGCCAATTCCTCTTCCATGCTTGGGTAGCCCAGCGTAATGCGAAGCAAGAACCGGTCGAGCTGCGCTTCCGGAAGCGGGAATGTCCCTTCATACTCCACGGGGTTCTGCGTAGCCATGACCATGAATGGCTGCGGTGTCCGATGCGTGACACCCTCGACGGTCACTTGATGCTCTTCCATAGCTTCCAGAAGCGCCGACTGCGTCTTTGACGTCGCGCGATTAATTTCATCGGCGAGCACAACTTGGGAGAGGATAGGGCCAGGACGGAACTCAAACTCATTGTTGCGTTGGTTATAGATGAATACACCAGTCACGTCAGATGGCAGAAGGTCCGGGGTGAATTGAATACGCTTGAAACTGCATCCAGTTGAACGAGCTAGGCTGCGTGCCAGCATGGTCTTTCCGACGCCAGGAACATCTTCAATAAGGGCATGTCCACCGGCAAGGAGGGCGACAACACTCATGTCAACAGCAGTGTCTTTTCCAATGATCACCCGCTTCACGTTTGCGATTATCTTTTTGCTTATGGATTCCGCACGTTTTAGCTCTTGCACGCTATATTACCGCCTTCCGCTGGCTGAGCTCACGGCTCAGTGTAGCACCAGATACTTCTAAAACGGGAAGGAGCAGAAGCCGAGTGCTTGCAGGAACTGTTCCCAGGTTTTGTAGTCCCGGTAACTTGACCTAAGAGAGCGGGCGCCCAAAGAGGGCAGGCACCCAAAAGCAAGCACAAAGCCCCGGGGGAATGGCCTAGAAGCTGGGCGGATTTAGTCGTCCAAAGAGTAATTGTGGAGGGTGCAGAAGGAATAGGTGCTAACCACCATCTCGGCGTAGGCTGCGGGGGCATCGCAGTCTTCTTCATCGCACATCTCTGATTGCACTTCAATCGGAAGAAAGTCCACGCCATCTTGCAGACCTGCTTCTCGTAAGGCATCCCCTAAACCACTATCCAAGGCCGTGTCCTCTTGCGCTTGATGAGCAGCGCAGAGGTGGCGTTCCACAACACGCTCGGTGAACTGGTGCGTGGCGAAGGCGCCACAGTGATATTCCGCTTGTCCCGGTTCGGTTTCCAGGTGGAACTGGCACAATACCCGCTCATCTTTAGAGACGGCCTTTTCCCATGATGTGCCTGCATCGCAGTGTTCACACATTGTTAGGTGCCCGCTCCACTTGGCTACTTGTGACCGTTGGAGTGATTTCTGATTACTTGGCGAATAAGCAGCAAATGCCTTGGATTCTCATGATAACAATGGCATTACTGCACGCTCGGTAACATTAGGTAGGTGGTGGGCAGTACAGGATTCGAACCTGTGACCCCTGCGATGTCAACGCAGTGCTCTAGGCCACTGAGCTAACCGCCCAATAAGAGGGTGTATTCAGTGTAGCCAAGGGGCTTGCAAGGCGTCAACTTCGCAATCTCGCACTAGACGGCTGCGGGTGGCATTTCCTCGTTCGTGCTCCATATGCGGACAATATACGGACAACAGGCTTGCTTTGCATGAGACTGTCTATTCTTTCGATTATCTTTGTGCGATCTGCGCTTCTCTCCCGCTGTTGCCAGGCAGCCATGGTCGTCCAGCGGCTAATGGTCATGAACACGGTGGGATTCAACGTATCAACAACAACTTCGCCAGAAATGTAGCCCCTCTGACGGACTGCCCTGGATTGCAGGTCACGGAGCAAGTCCGTGAGCTCTTTCTGCGTGCCAGGCGCTATTTTTCTTTCAACAGTGCGCGTTGCGGAAGATGCCGACGGGGTCATAGTGCCCAGCGCACAACTCCGCTGGCAAATAGAAGGGTCGATTGGCTCCATTACGCAAGGTGGCCGGTTCATAGCCGGAGCGCGCGTTGGGAGCTTCCCCTCTGCCATTCGCGTGCAAGTAGTTTCTCCCGGCGCAACAGCCACGCCAATCTCCTCGGCAATAGACGTCGTGATCCGGAACGATGCATTCTTCGGCGGTGCAACCGGATACGCGCTGCTGCGCCCGCAAACGGCCGTGTTACGGCCTGGAGAGGAATTCGCCTTTGGCGCCATTGTGCTGGGTGCCACCGGGCGGACGCTGCAACCCGGGCAAGTCACCTGGTAAGTAGAGGACCGCGCGGCTGGTACGGTGACCGCGGACATTGTAGTGCCCGGCGCCCCAGGCGGACGAGTGCGCGCAACGGCAACCGTTACAGTAGTCGATGCGCCCACGGGCGAGTCGCTGTTTCTTTTCAAGCCACAGACCTTCTTGTTCCCAGAGCGCATTGAGCTGTCTCGCGGGGAGCCGTTCACGTTCTCCGTGGTTGTGCTGGACGCTCAGGGCCGCCGTGTGAGCGAGCCCAGGGTGGCATGGTCTATCCCACAGGAGCTTGGCTCTATCACGCCGCAGGGAAAGCTTACGCTGAGCGGCCCGCCCGGTGAGTACTCTGCGAGTGTCCGGGCCACGGTGACCATGGACGGGCCGGACGGGCCAATAGCGCAAGAAGTGTCCGCGTCGGTAGTGATTCGCGGGCCGCTTGCGCGCATTAACATTGTGCCAACTTCACCCTCCGTGGTGGTCAATGGACGGGTGCAGTTCCGCGCGGTTGCCTATGACGCCAACGGGGTAACTCTGCCGGATATCTTCTTTCGCTGGAGCATTGCGGATGAGCACGCGGGAGCCATCTCTTCAAGCGGCGCGTTTCGTGCTGGACGGATACCCAGCAACTACCTGAATGCCATCAAAGTGCAGGTGATTGCACGGCCCGGCTGATACCGAACATAAGGCGATGGCGGATTTCGGCTGTACTAGCTTCAAGGGACGGCGTTATAATGCATCGATTCTTTTCGGCCGTCTGTCCCGTTTACTACGAACATACGTCGCTGCGTTTGGCGATGGAGCGGGCGAGCAACCCGCCTGGAGGTGAGGCCCAATGGGATTTGTGAAAGCGCTCCACTGTCGCGAATGCGGCCGCCAGTATCCAGTCGAGGCGGCGAACGCCTGCGATTTCTGCTTTGGCCCGCTAGAAGTGACGTACGACTACGAGGCGATGGGACGGGTCATTAGCCGTGAGCGGATCCAAAAAGGGCCTCTGAGCATGTGGCGCTACATTGATCTCCTGCCGGTGGAAGGCACTGAGGTCAACGACCTAAACACCGGCTTTACGCCGTTAGTGAAGTCCAAGCGGCTTGGCCGCTACCTGGGCCTGAATGAGTTGTACATTAAGAACGATGCGGTCAATCCCTCCTATTCCTTCAAGGACCGTGTTGTGTCTGTGGCATCCACGAAGGCGCTGGAGTTCGGCTACGATACGCTGGCCTGCGCCTCCACAGGCAACCTAGCAGGCAGCGTTGCCGCCCATGCCGCGCGCGCCGGGATGAAGGCGTTCATCTTTGTTCCCGCTGACCTGGAACAGGGTAAAATGGTGGGCGCCGCGGTCTACGGGCCAACACTGGTGGCGGTGAAGGGCAACTACGATGAAGTGAACCGCCTTTGCAGCGAGCTGGCAGACACCTATCACTGGGCGTTTGTGAACATCAACATGCGCCCATACTACGCGGAAGGCAGCAAGACGCTGGGCTACGAGACGGCGGAACAGCTTGGCTGGCGGGCGCCGGACCATTGCATTGTGCCGTCCGCGTCCGGGTCGCTGTTCACCAAGATATACAAGGGGCTTCACGAGTTTTCCAAATTGGGGCTGATTGGCTCCGTGAAGACGCAAATGCACATGGCGCAGGCCCAGGGCTGCGCGCCCATCGCCACCGCATGGATCAACAAGCTGGAGGTAGTGAAACCGGTACGGCCCAACACCATCGCCAAGTCGCTGGCCATTGGCAACCCGGCGGACGGCTTCTACGCGCTGAAGGTCATTAAGGACAGTGAGGGCTCCGCAAACATTGTGCATGAAGACCAGATTGTTGAAGGGATCAAGATGCTTGCCGAGATGGAAGGCATCTTCACCGAGACAGCGGGCGGCGTGACGATCAGCGCGCTGGCGGCGCTGGCACGGAAGGGCGTCATCAAGAAGGATGATGTAACGGTGGTGTACGTGACGGGCAACGGTCTCAAGACCCAAGAGGCGGTGGTTGACCTGCTGCGTCCGCTGGTGATTGAGCCAACGGTCACTGCGTTCCAGCAGGCGCTGGGCGGCCGGTAGGCGAAGGGGAGATCATGACAAGTAGACGCGTGAAGTTTACGTACTCGCCTGCGCTCATTACTGACCCGCTCATTTACGAGCTTAGCCATAAGTTTCCTATTGTTACGAACATTCGCCGCGCAGATGTGCGCGACACGGTGGGCTGGGTAGTGCTTGAGCTCACGGGTGACGACGCTGCCATTGATAGCGGGCTGGCGTGGGTGCGCTCCAAGGGTGTTCGCATTGACTTGGTCACCGGCGACGTCGTGGAAGGATAGCGTTTTCTGGCTCCCACCATTTTGTCGGTTTTGCCACTCTAGCTGAGGTAGCTAACTTGGCAACGAAGGGGCTGAACCGTACAATGGGCATTTGAAGAAACCAATGTCCAAAGCATACAGACAGGAGCTTTCCATGAGCGTACTCGTTCGTATCCCAGCGCCGCTCCGCAAAGTGGCTAATGGCAAGGACCGCACAACGGTCGAGTCGAAGAATCTGTCACAGGCGCTAGTTGAGCTGGATAAGCAGTTCCCCGGAATGAAGGAGCGCATCATGGATGAATCAGGCGCGCTCCGGCACTTTGTGAACATTTACATCAACGGTGAGGATGTGCGCTTCCTCAAGGGCCTGGAGACAGAGACAAAGACCGGCGACGAAGTCAGCATCGTCCCCGCCGTAGCCGGCGGACGCTAGTGCAGGGCTAGGCGCGTTCAGGAACAAAGCGGGCATCGCAAAAATACGAGGGGTGGGTAATTCACTCTCTCGTTTTTTTGGGGGTTGCGTGTGACCCAACTGACGGTCTATTTCATCTGCGCTTTTATCCTTCAGGGCTGTTCTTTGAGTTGCGCTTCGCCTTCCCCAGAACATTTACTGCACCGACCAGCCTCCTTGTTCGCAGTTCGCAAGGTTGATTTAGAAAAACCTTGTCGAAATTCGTAAGTGCATCTTGCACATAGGTCTGTCGCGAGGCAACGCACGGTGCGCATGGTAACCGCCGTGTTTCTTTGGTCATAATCTTGTCCGGGCTTCCGGCGATGCCGGAACTCAAGAAGAGGCCGGCAACTGTCTGCCGTTGGTAAAGCTCCATAAAGAGGCTGGAGAGCTCCTCGATGGTATAGGAGAAGCGTTTTCTCGGCACCCAATGACTGTTTGGGCAATATGCACAGTCCATCATGCAGAAATCCGTAAACATCACCCGCAGAAGTGCTATGGACTTGCCATTTGGCATAGCCGCTCGGTAGACCCCCGCGGGGAGATTCCGGTTGCGGGCCTGGACTGGCATGGTAGACGGCTGTATGAACTTTTCTTCGCGGGTGGAGCCGAGCACGTCATCGGTGGCCATGCCGCGAGGTCATGGCGACCCAATGCTCGTTTACTCCTTATGTACAGCGTGGTAAACTCGACAAGCGCATTTTCGAGGGTGTTATGCCGTTAATCGGAATCACCACCACAGATGAAAAGTCTGCGGCACGGTACGCAGAAGCTGTGCAGGCACACGGCGCAGATAGTATGTTTCTTACTACTGGGAAGGCTTGGTCTCCGCATGAGGTGCTTCTCAAACTTCATGGGTTGCTCCTGAGCGGCGGGCATGACATTGACCCAAAGGAGTACGGCGCAGTCGCCGATCCTGCGGCTAATGTTCGCTCCAAGCCAGAACGTGACGCGTTCGAGCTTCCTTTAATCCGTGCGGCACTCGTCGCCGACATGCCCATGCTGGCAATATGCCGGGGCATGCAGGCGCTGAACGTGGCGGCGGGCGGCAAGCTTTTGCAGGACATCCCCAACCACCTCGCGCACGACGAGCAGGGCCACGGCAAGACGTCGTTCCACCATATCTGGATCTCACCGGGGAGCAAACTGGCGGCGTCCATCGGGTCGGGCGGGCAAGTGCGGGTGAGCTCATTTCATCATCAAGGACTGCGTGAGGCGCAAAAGGCGCCAAACCTAAAGGCATCTGCGTACTCGCCGGAGGACTTCATTATTGAGGGGTTAGAAAGCCCGGACCACACGTGGGTCGTGGGCGTGCAGTTCCATCCAGAGCGCAAAGAGGAACTGCCAAAGCACTTCCAGGGCCTGTTTGATGCGCTAGTGTACTTTGCAGGGAAGCGAGCAGCGGCTGTTCGGCCGGCTGCCCGCTCATAAGCCAGCCTTAGAGAGAGGTAGATATGGTCAGCAACATTGGGAACATACGCGATGCACGCATTGAGGAGGAGCTGCGAGGCTCGTACCTTGACTACGCGATGTCGGTTATCGTGGCCCGCGCGCTCCCGGACGTGCGTGACGGGCTGAAGCCCGTGCAGCGTCGCATCCTCTACGGCATGGAAGAGCTTTCCATGCGGCCCAACGCCGGGTACAAGAAGTCGGCGCGACTCGTGGGTGAGGTGCTGGGCAAATATCACCCGCATGGCGATGTGTCGGTGTACGACGCCATGGTGCGCATGGCTCAGGACTTCTCGCTCCGCTACCCTCTTGTGGACGGCCAGGGCAACTTTGGCTCTATTGATGACGACCCGCCCGCGGCCATGCGCTATACGGAAGCGCGCATGGCACGCATTGCGCTGGAGATGCTGGCGGACATCGACAAGGACACCGTCAATTTCGCTGACAACTTTGACGGCTCTTTGCGGGAGCCAACGGTGCTTCCCGCACGACTGCCGAATCTGCTGGTCAACGGCGCTACGGGCATTGCAGTAGGCATGGCGACGTCCATTCCTCCGCACAACCTGCGTGAGGTCTGCGACGCGGTTATCTATTACATTGATAACCCAGCGGCAACGTCCGCTGACCTGCTCCGGTTTGTGAAGGGACCGGACTTCCCGACAGGCGGCATCATGCTGGCTGGTCCAGGCCGCAGCGCGCTCTACGACGCGTACGAGCGCGGGCAGGGCCGCGTGGTTGTTCGCGCCAAGATTGATCTGCAGGAGATCAAGCGCACGTCCGGCCGGCAACAACTGGTGGTGACGGAAATCCCGTACATGGTGAACAAGGCAACGCTGGTTGAGAAGATTGCTAGTCTGGTGCGGGACAAGCGCATCGAAGGCATCAGCGACGTACGGGACGAGTCTGACCGCGAGGGTATGCGCGTTGTTGTTGAGCTTCGCGGCGGGGCAAACCCGGATATTGTGCTCAACAATCTGTACAAGCACACGCAGCTGCAAGCAGCATTCTCCATCAACATGCTGGCGCTGGTGAACAACCAGCCAACAGTGTTAGGGTTGCAAGGGTTTATTACGCACTTCGTGGACTTCCGCGTGCAGGTGGTGACCCGCCGCGCCCAGTTTGATTTAAAGAAAGCGCAGGACCGCGCGCACATCTTGGCCGGGCTGCGTATTGCACTGGACAACCTGGATGCAGTCATCAAGAGTATCCGTGCGTCCGCAGACGTGGACGTGGCACGCCAAACGCTCATTGCGCGGTTCCACCTCACGGTCATCCAGGCGCAGGCAATCCTGGACATGCAGTTGCGCAGGCTGGCTGCGCTGGAGCGCCAGAAGATTGACGAAGAGTTTGGCGAGTTGGCGAAGAAGATCGATGAACTGGAAACGCTGCTGGCAGACCAGAAGAAAATTCTGGCACTCGTCCGTACCGAAACGGTAGACCTCCAGAAGTCGTTTGGCGATGCGCGGCGGACGGAGATCAGCGAGGAGGCGCCGGACGACGTCTCCCGTGACATGAGCCAGTTTATCCAGCACGCCGACATGGTTGTGATGATGACGCAGGGCGGGTACATCAAGCGGCTGCCGCTGTCCACATACCGCCGCCAGAACCGCGGCGGTAAGGGCGTGGCTGGCATCACCACTCGTGAGGACGACGTAGTGCAGCAGGTCTTGGTCTGCGACACGCACGAGTACCTGTACATGTTCACGAACAAGGGCCGCGTGTTCGCCAAACGGTGCTATGACGTGCCGGAGTCTTCCCGCACGGCACGCGGGACGCTGATTGGGAACGTCATCAACTTACAGCCCGAAGAAGAGGTCAGCTCCATCATTCCTATCAAGGACATCACGCACGCCCCGTCGCTGGTACTAGGTACTAAGCTAGGCGAGGTGAAGCGGATGCCCGCTACCTCGCTGGCCTCCGTCCGGCAGTCCGGGCTCATTGCCATGGACCTGGAGCACGGGGATGAGATGGTGGCCGCCCGGCTAGCAGCGGACGACGACGAGATTGTGGTGGTAACACGCCAAGGCAAGGGCGCGCTGTTCCCCGCCAAGGAGCTGACGGTCCGCTCACGGCAAGCAGGCGGCGTGCGGGCTATCCGCCTCAAGACCGAAGGCAAGGACAAGGATGAAGTCATTGCAATGGACGTGGCCAGCGCTGGCGGCAAACTATTCACCGTGACGGTGAACGGCTACGGCAAGGTCACTGAATTGGCCGAGTTCTCCGTCCACCACCGTGGCGGCGGCGGCGTCATTGCCCACAGGGTCTCCGCGAAGACCGGCGAGATTGCCTGGGCAGGCATTATCCCAGACATGCAGCGTGAAATCGTCCTCGCCTCCAGCAGCGGCCAAGTGGAACGCACGACGCTGGAGGCGGTGAGCTCCAAAGGCCGGAACGCAATGGGCGTACTGGTGATGCGCATGGATGTCAACGACCACGTGGTGGCCGCTGCGTGTATGGCCGTAGGCATAGCGAGCAGCGAACTCGCGGAGGGCGAAATGCTGAGCAAGAACGGCAGCAACGGCGCGAAACCGGAGAACTAAAGCGAGTTAAGACTTCTTTTTGGGGCTCGACTCGGGGCTAGTGCCCACCAGACGTGGTCTGGGATGCCTCCGTCGTTGTGGGAGCGCCCCCTTTCAGCTGGCGAATGGCCCGGCTGGTTACCCCAAGAAATGCTGCGAACCCCGCGACTGCTCCACCACCAACGGCCAGCGCAAACGGAGCGCCTACCCAGTCTGCTAGGAAGCCTCCCTGAAGCCCCCCGACCGGCATCAAGCTCCAGGTCATGCCCCAAACGCCCATGACCCTCCCTCTCAAGTTGTCCGGCACGAGCAACTGGATGGAGGTCATGGTTAACACCTGATAGAGGGCTCCCATGACTCCAACGATGAACATGAGCGCGAGCGACAGCGGGAACCACACTGAGTACGCGAATGTGATGATAGCAAGACCAAACAGCGCAGCCCCGCCCAGGATGAGCGGTCCGCGCCAAGAGACGCGCGCCAGAATTGGCGAAGCAAAGCTCATAAGCAGTGCTCCTACACCAGACGCCGTCTGTAAGTAGCCAAATCCTTGCGGACCTATCTGGAGGATATCTTTGGCAAAGACCGGCAAGAGAAAGATATAGCTCATACCGAATACGCTGTTGAAGAATGTCATGCCCATGAGCGACAAGAAAAGTCGGTTGGAGCCGATGAAGGCAAACCCTTCACGCAACTGATGCAGAATAGGCGCCTTGGGCCGCTTCTGTGGTGGCGCCAAATAGACACATGCCATAGCAATCGCCATGATAAGAGAGCCAGCGGTAGCAAAGTAGATAGCGCTTGCTATGTTCAGCCACGCAATGAGCGCTCCACCAATGGCGGGGCCGACTATGCGAGCACCGTTCCATACCGTTGAGTTCAGCGCCACGGCATTCATCATCTGGGAGCGGTCGATAAGCCGGGGGAACATGGCCATGCGTGTGGGGCCATCGAAGGAGCTGAGCGCGCCGTACACAACGGCAATGGTGAGAATGTGCCAGACTTGCACCGCACCAAGCAATGTTAGCGTTCCCAGTACGGCAGTACACACAGCGGCGGCGGACTGGGTACACACCAGCATGACTCGCTGGTTGACGCGGTCCGCAACCACTCCACCGACCAGGTTCAAGATGAAGGTTGGAACGGCTGTCGCGACGCCCAGGATACCCAGGTACGCCGCGGAGTCGGTCAACTCGTAGATGAGCCAGAATTGGCCGACCTGCATGCACGTCATGCCAGTGACAGAAGCTACCAGCCCGAGCCAGTAGAGGCGGAAGTCCCGATTTCGCAGCACTTCCAAAAACTGAAGGTGCTTGATCCGTAATCCTCCTGAGATGACTGCCATGGTGGCCCTTCTACCTTCTTTGCGCGCTACTCCGGCGGCTGTACCCCGCCGGCATGCGCCTGAGGGTTGGATGCAGGAGGTGTCTCGCCAGGTTTTCCGTAGACGCCTCGGTACCGTGGCGACAGAAGCTCTGCAACGCGCTCCATCATGAACGTTGTCAGGCCGTCCAGTTGCTCTCGCCGGACGCGAGCTGTGTCTGGCAGTGTAAAGGGTTTGCCGACGCGGACGAGAATATCGCCCGTTGGGAAAAACACCCTGGGCAGTGGCTTGATGTGTTGGGTACCGGTGATGCCGATCGGCAGGATCGCGGCGCGGGTGCGCAACGCCAGCAGTGCGGTACCGGGCAGCGCTTTAATCATGGCAGCTTCCGGCGCGCGCCTGGCTTCAGGGAACATGCAGATGGCGCCTCCGGCGGCCAGCGTCCTACGGCACCAGTTGAACCCGTCCAGGTCCTGACCGTCCCGATCTACCGGGTATGCGCCGTATGCGCGCAGAAATTGGGCGATGCCAGGCTTGAAGATACCGCGCTTAGAAAGGAAGTAGAGCCGCCGGGGCAGGCTGCACGATAGCAATGGTGGATCCAGGTTGCTAAGGTGGTTGGCGACGATAAGGAGAGGACCTTCCTTGGGAACGTTCTCCAAGCCTTCGATACGCCACTTCGCAAAATGGCGCAGCATGAAGCTGACGTACCCATTGGAGAACCAGTACACCTTATCAGGCATGACCAGTCTTTCTGCGGAACTCCATGCGAATGCGGTCAACTACCTGCGCAACGCTGATGCCGTCTGTATTAATGAGAACGGCGTCGGGCGCAGGCTTTAATGGAGAGATGATCCGCTCGGTATCCAGCTTGTCTCGCTGTTTGGTTTCTTCCAGGACTGCCTCATACCGGATCTGCGAGCCGCCTTGCTTCATCTCTTCATGCCGCCTATGAGCGCGCTCTTCCGGAGACGCGGTGAGAAACACCTTCAGGTCAGCATTGGGAAGCACTACGGTCCCGATGTCCCGGCCGACCGCGATGATGTTGTAGCGCTGAGCAATCTGGCGCTGCTGCTCCACGAGGGCCTGTCGCACCGCCGCGTGTTGGGAAACCAGGGAGACTAAGCGGTCCACCTCTGGCTTCCTGAGAAAACCGGTCACGTCTTTCTCTCCTACCAGGAAACGCATTTGGGTGTGGGTGCCGCCAGGGGCCTCTTGCGCGGTGGTCTGGTGAGCAAGGGCACCAAGCGCATCGCCGTTGTCTGTGGATAGGCCGTGCTGGAGCGCTGCCCACGTGACCGCGCGGTACATCATGCCGGTGTCCAGAAAGCGAAAGCCCAAGCGTTCAGCAAGTTTCCGAGCAACAACTGTCTTGCCGGAAGCGGCTGGTCCATCGATGGCAATACTGACCGTGGCTGTTTCTCCTCAACGGGTATGAGTGCATTATACGGTGCCGCCCCTGCCTAACTCTGGAAGGTCCAAGAGGATGTTTGTCCCAATTCTTTGAGCGAGTTTTTGTTTTTTAAAGGCCGGATGAGAAGAACGCTATGCATTCTTATGGAGAGTTATTAATCCCTCTGCGCGAATGCTTGGCCATCTGAGAAAAACACCTTTGCCTTCACAAGATTCCTCGCAATGGCGTATTCACGGCATTCGTTTGAAAGTTTGACGGTGTAAGGTCACGTCGATAGAATGACTTTGCTATGCGGGCGTAACTCAGTGGTAGAGTGTTTGCTTCCCAAGCAAAAAGTCGTGGGTTCGAATCCCATCGCCCGCTCCACTCTTCTCCTCTTTCGGCTTCGGCCTCTCCACTGCTTCGCGCACCTCATACCGTGGTTCTCATAAATACCGTACCCATGGGATTCCCAGCTATCAGCATTTTCGGCGAGGGCAAGGCCCTTCCTTAATTAAAAGTGCTTGACGAATGCTGAAGGGTCATGGGATGAGTAGGGAGTTTCGATGAGTCTTCAAAAATGGCATCCAAAAGTATTGACAAAGCTATAACCTGCTGTTACGGTTTTCATGAACTTGGCTTCACGGTATTTGCAACGCACTCGGAGCCAAGAAGCGGGACTAACACTCATCCTAAATATGAAGGGAGGTGAACACCAATGCCCGCAGCGAAGAAGGCAGCGCCAGCCAAGAAGGCGGCCACGAAGAAGAAGTAATTCTGCTTCTGGATCGGAAGAAGGCCCTCCTCATCACTGAGGAGGGTCTTCTGTTTAAGCCGACACCACGGGCTTTTCTGCCCTCCGCCCAGAGGTTGTTTCGAAATGGTTTATGGGGTCCTTACCAGCGAGACTGCGTTACGTCTGCGGTTTGATGCACCCTCACTGAGCTTAAGTGCTGTTCCACAGAGACACCTCATCTGCCACACCCGGCCTTTGCACAACATCGCACTTCGGACTGTTTTGCATAAAACCAGCAAATCTCTTTTGCAGCACGAAAGGGTTACGGATTCTTCACCCTCTCGGAGCCTAGTAGGGTTACGTCGAGCTAAACTTCGCGGAGCATGATGATGAGAATGTGTTCCCGCTGACAGCGATTTTCTATGCAAGGCCACCTACTCTTATTCAGACCGACGTCGTGTGCCACCAGCAAGAATTTTGAAACGAAGCCTGGAGGCATGTTTGCGACAAACTATAGAGTAGGAGAGCGTGCCAACTCTTCTTCTTCTCCTTCCATTCCTTCTTTGGAAGCCTCTGTGTGGTTGCGAAAATTTTCTGTTGCTGGTATTCTTCCAGTGCGGCGCCTTTAAGGACAGCCCTGAGAGGCTGGGAAGGCAAGAGATGTTTCATCAACCATGCCACATATCTAGCTATAAGAGAGCCTCGTACCGACGGTTCGGTACGAGGCTTTTTTGTTGTCTTCAGACGGCGACGTCATGACGACCGCCGGGCAGAAGACGCTCATGACGGCGGATGATATCCGTCGTGCGCTGACGCGCGTGGCGCATGAAGTGCTCGAGCGGAACCGCGGCGCCGAGGGACTAGTGCTGGCCGGAATCCAGACGCGCGGGTTGCCGCTGGCGCACCGACTGGCGGAGCGCATCGCTGAGTTTGAGCGTACGAAGGTCCCTATTATCTCCATCGATATCTCCCTCTATAGGGATGACATCCGATTTCGCACGCCCATTCCTTCTGGCACCTCGGGGGTGCCAACGGACGTGGAGCGGAAGCGGGTCATTCTGGTGGACGATGTGATCTTCACTGGGCGCTCTATTCGAGCAGCCATCGATGCGGTGCTGGATCTTGGGCGGCCGCAGAACGTGCAGCTGGCCGTACTCGTGGACCGAGGGCACCGAGAGCTGCCTATACGTCCGGACTACATCGGCAAGAACATGCCCACTGCTTTGGACGAGCAGGTAAAGGTACACCTGCAAGAAACTGATGGGGTCGACGAAGTCGTCATCCTCAAGCGCGGGGGTGGCTGATGCAAGGCAGAAGCAAAGAAGTGGAGAGCAGGGCTACTCCAGCGGAGTCGATAACTCCTCCGACAGAGGGTTCGAACGGGGCATCCGTACGGAAGGTCTGGCAGCACCGACACCTGCTTGACCTGGACACGCTGTCCATGGACGAACTTGAGTTGCTGCTGAAGACGGCTGAAACGATGCAGGGGGTCCTCCAGCGGGACGTGAAGAAGGTGCCCACACTGCGAGGGCGGGTCATCATCACGCTCTTCTATGAAGCGAGCACACGGACGCGCATGGGGTTTGAGATGGCGGGCAAGTTATTGAGCGCGGATGTCATCAACATAACGGTGGGTTCAAGCAGTGTGGTGAAGGGCGAAACCCTACTGGACACCATCCTCACGCTCCAGGCATCGACGGCGGACGTGATTGTGATACGGCACGGGGACTCGGGCGCGCCGTACATGGCGGCGCGTGTGCTGACGCACACGTCGGTGGTGAACGCCGGCGATGGGGCGCACGCACATCCGACGCAAGGACTGTTGGACCTGTTTACGGTACAGAAGCAACTGGGCTCCCTTACGGGAAGGAAAATTGTCCTGGTAGGAGACATTGCATATAGCAGGGTTGCCCGCTCTGACCTCTGGGGGTTCACGCGCATGGGCGCCCAGGTAGTGCTCTGCGCACCACCGACGCTGTTGCCATGGGACTTGCTGAACGGAAGGACGGAGTGCCAAGGGCATCCGTTCAGCTCAGTGGAGATTGAGCCAGACTTGCGCAAGGCAGCCCGCGACGCGGACGTGGTCATGGCGCTGCGGCTCCAGCAGGAGCGACAACAAGCGGAGCGCATTCCCAGCCTCCGTGAGTACGCGCGCTACTGGCAAGTGAACGAGGAAGTCCTTTCGCTGGCCAAGCCGAACGCGCTAGTCATGCACCCAGGGCCAATGAACGAAGGCGTGGAGATTAGCTCGTCAGTGGCACATGGGGCGCAGTCAGTGGTAGAGCAGCAAGTATCCAACGGGCTTGCCGTGCGGATGGCGGTCCTGTATCTCCTGGGCGCGCCGCGTGAGCAGTAGGGTGTGAGAAGAAGATGACAACACCAAGCAGTCTCCTTATCAGAAATGGACGGGTCATTGATCCTTCGCAGGGGTTAGACCAGCGGGCGGACGTGTTGCTGGAGGATGGCAAGGTCGCGTGGGTGGCAGTTTCTTCTGAGAAGCGGCTTGCCACGGATGCACAGGTCATTGATGCTGGAGGCTTTGTGGTATGCCCTGGCTTCGTGGACTTGCACTGCCATTTGCGCGAGCCTGGGTTTGAAGATAAAGAAACCATCGCCAGTGGGACGCTCGCGGCTGCCCGTGGCGGGTTTACTACCGTGTGCGCCATGCCAAACACGAACCCGGCGGTGGACTCGGCGGCGATTGTCCGATGGGTTGCGCAGAAAGCACAGGTCGAAGGGTACGTGCGGGTACTACCTATTGGCTGCGTCACGAAAGGGCGTAACGGCAAAGAGCTGACGGAGATGGGAGAGCTTGCCGAAGCGGGGGTCATTGGGTTCAGCGATGACGGGAGCCCTGTGGCGGATGTGAACCTGATGCGGACGGCCCTGCTCTACAGCTCATTCACGGGCCTTCCGATTATCCAGCATTGCGAAGAACCATCACTGGCTCGAGGCGGGATGATGCACGAGGGGTGGGTTGCCAGCAGGCTAGGACTGAAAGGGCAACCTTCGCAGGCGGAAGAGGTGATGGCCTCCCGCGACGTGGGGCTGGTGCAACTCACGCATGGAAGGCTGCATCTGGCGCATGTGAGCACGGCAGGCACTACGGCGATAGTCCGATGGGCCAAGGGCAGTGGCCTAGCAGTCACTGCTGAGGTGACGCCGCACCACCTGGCGCTAACCGACGAGTGGGTGCTGGGCATGCAGGACAAGAACGCGGTGTACGCGCCACTTTCTTTAATGGCCTACGACACCAACGCTAAGGTGAACCCGCCACTCCGGACAGCACGGGACATTGAGGCGCTGGTGGCCGCGTTGAAGGACGGCACCCTCGACGCCATCGCAACAGACCATGCGCCGCACGCAGCAACGGACAAGGAATGCACGTTCAATGAGGCTGCGTTCGGCATCAGTGGGTTGGAGACGGCATTTGGGCTGGTGATGCGGCTGGTACATGCCGGACAACTGCCCCTGGGACTGGTCATCGAAAAGATGACGGCTGGTCCGGCCAAGGTGCTTGGGGAGAAGGGACGCGGGCTGGGATCGCTGAAGGCTGGGGCGATGGCGGACGTGGCTATTCTGGACCCAAACGCTGAATGGGTGGTTGACCGAAAGGCACTGGCTTCCAAAGGAAAGAACACGCCGCTGGACGGCGTGCGGCTGAAGGGCAGTGTGGTGGCAACGGTTGTAGGCGGACGTGTAGCCTACATGGCGCGCACGCTGAAGCTCACGCCCGCAGGGCGCGGCGCTCGATAAGGCTGAGAGGGACTGAGACATGGCGGCTGCATACCTGGTGCTGAACGATGGAACAGTCTACGAAGGGCAGGCGTTTGGGGCTTCTACGCCGGCGACTGGCGAGGTGGTGTTCAACACCTCCATGACCGGCTATCAGGAGATCCTGACCGACCCGTCCTACGCGGGTCAAATCGTTATGCCCACATATCCGCTCATTGGCAACTATGGGATTAACAGCGAGGACTTCGAGTCGTCACGCATCCAGGTGTCCGGGTTTGTTGTGCGGCAGTGGTGTGACCTGCCAAGCCACACGCTCAGCGAGCGCACGATCCATGACTTCCTGGCTTCGCAGGGGATACCGGGCATCAGCGGCGTGGACACCCGCGCGATTACCAGAAAGATACGCACGCACGGAGTCATGATGGGGATGTTGGCCGTGGGTATGTCTCCCAAGGAGGCGCTGGCCAAGCTGAATAGTGCTACGCCCTACGACGATACGGATTTTGTGAAGCAGGTGAGCACCAAGCAGCCGTACGAATGGCAAAAGCCCACTATAGCTGGCCCGCACTACCGCGTGGTAGTTGACGACTGCGGCCTTAAGAGGAACATTGCTCGGCTGCTGACGGCGCGAGGCTGTGAGGTGACCGTCCTGCCTGCTGTCTCTAGCAGTGATGACATTCTGGGGCTGAAGCCAGACGGTGTTGTGATGTCGCCAGGACCCGGTGACCCGGCCAAGCTAGACTATGCGGTCAACACCGCTCAGGGGCTTATTGGGCGGATCCCTATCTTGGGTATCTGTCTGGGCCAACAGGTGCTGGCACGTGCAATGGGCGGCAAGACGTACAAGCTGAAGTTTGGGCACCGGGGAGGCAACCACCCAGTGATGGATATACGCACGGGTAAGGTGCATATCACGGCGCAGAACCATGGGTACTCAGTAGACGCAGACTCGCTGCCACGCGAGCTTGAGGTCAGTCATATCAACCTGAACGACGGCACAGTGGAAGGCCTGCGACACCGCTCCCTGCCGCTGCTGAGCATCCAGTACCACTCGGAGGCAGCGCCAGGACCACGGGATAACGAATACATCTTCGACGAGTTTGTGAAGATGATGCGCCATGTACAAAAGAAGTAGGGGGAAGGTTTCATGCCAAATAAGCCGTCCAAAGTGCTTGTCATAGGCTCAGGCCCGATCGTCATTGGGCAGGGGGCAGAGTTTGACTACGCTGGCACGCAGGCGTGCAAGTCGCTGCGGGAGGAAGGGGTCATTACCGTACTCGTGAATTCCAACCCGGCGACTATCATGACCGACCAGGGCATTGCCGACATTGTGTACATTGAGCCGCTTAATACGGACGTGATCGAGCGGATCATTGCGCGGGAAAAGCCAGACGGCATCCTCCCAACGCTGGGCGGCCAGACAGGCCTCAACCTAGCCGTGCAACTTGCCGAGCGCGGCATCCTGGAAAAGTACAACGTGAGGCTTCTCGGCACGAGCCTTGAAGCCATCAAAAAGGCGGAGGACCGCGAGTTATTCCGTCAGATGCTGCATGACATCGGCGAGCCGGAGCCGCCCAACCAGACGGTCACGAGCCTGGATGAGGCGAAGCGCGCGGCGGTAGAGCTTGGGCTACCGCTCGTGGTGCGGCCTGCGTTCACGCTCGGCGGTACCGGGGGAGGGATGGTGCGCCGCCTGCAAGACCTGGAGCCGATGGTCAAAGCCGGACTAGCGGCCAGCCCTATCCACCAAATCCTTCTTGAGAAATGCCTGGAGGGCTGGAAAGAGGTCGAGTACGAGGTCATCCGCGACAGCGCAGACAACTGCATCATTGTTTGCAACATGGAGAACCTAGATCCTATGGGTGTACATACTGGCGACAGCATTGTGGTGGCGCCCTCCCAGACGCTGCGGGACAAGGAGTACCAGCTTCTGCGTTCTGCCAGCATCAAGATTATCCGCGCGCTCGGCATTGAGGGCGGATGCAATGTGCAACTGGCACTGGCACCTAGCGCGGCAGTGGCAGAGAGGCTGCCGGAAGGCGTACGGCCCAAGAGCCCGCTGGAGTACTACGTCATTGAAGTGAACCCCCGCGTCAGCCGATCGTCTGCGCTGGCGTCAAAAGCCACCGGGTACCCAATTGCGCGTGTGGCCGCCAAGATCGCGGTGGGCCTCACGCTCGACCAGATCCCAAACGCGGTGACGAAGAAGACGCTCGCGGCCTTCGAGCCAGCGCTGGACTATTGCGTGGTGAAGATTCCACGTTGGCCCTTCGACAAGTTCCCTAACGGCGACCCGACCATTGGCACGCAGATGAAGGCCACTGGCGAGGTCATGGCAATTGACCGGTCGTTTGAGGCTGCGCTTCAGAAGGCCGTGCGTTCACTGGAGATTGGCAGGCGGCCGTTGACGTGGGAACACCAGGACTGGCTGGGTGTGAAGGACTGGAAGCAGCTCCCTCTCTTCCCGCCGTCGGGCAACCGGCTGTGGGCACTGGCTGCCGCCCTACGCCGCGGCGCGACGCCTGAGGATGTGACAAACGCCACATGGATTGACCTTTGGTTCACTCGCGCCCTCAGCCGCATTGTGGAAACGGAGCAGAAACTGAAGCACACCCCGCACATGACCAAAGATCTCATGCTGGAAGCCAAGCGCATGGGCTACTCAGATGAGGTCATCGCCTCGCTTGGCCACGGCGAAGGGCAAGCTGAGCGCGTGCGTCGGCAGCGGCTTGGCTGGGAGATCAAGCCCGTCTACAAGATGGTGGATACATGCGCGGGGGAGTTTGAGGCGGTTACGCCATACTTCTATAGCACCTATGAGCAGGAGAACGAGGCCTTGCCCCTAGAGGGTGCGCGTGCGTTGGTCATCGGCAGTGGGCCCATTCGCATAGGGCAGGGAATTGAATTTGACTACTGCTCAGTACACGCCGCTTGGGCGCTCCAGGAAGAAGGCGTGAAGAGCATCATGGTCAATTCCAATCCTGAAACCGTGTCCACCGACTTTGACACTAGCAGCCGCCTCTACTTTGAGCCGCTGGACGAAGAGAGCGTACGCGATTTGCTAGAGAACGAAGCTCGCACACCGGAGGGCTCGCCACGCAGCGGGCCTGGGCTGGACGTGCCGCCCTCCGTGGTGCAATTCGGCGGGCAAACGGCCATCAACCTTTCGCAGACACTGCACGCGGTAGGCATGCCACTGCTTGGCTCCGCGGCCCGCGCCATCGACGCGGCGTCTGACCGGAAGCAATTTGAGGAGTTCCTGACCTCGCTGAACATCCCCAAGCCACCAGGCACAACGGCGATGAACAAAGAGGAAGCGGTCCACGCCGCAAGGCAGCTCGGGTACCCCATCCTCGTGCGGCCCAGTTACGTCCTGGGTGGGCGTGCAATGGAAATTGTGCAGACGGAAGCGGAGCTTGAAGGCTTTGTGCAGGCGGCTATGGATGCCAGCCCCGGTAAGCCGGTCTTGCTTGACCGCTACTTACAAGGCAAAGAATGCGAGGTAGACGCTGTATGCGATGGCGAGACGGTGCTCATTCCGGGCGTGATGGAGCATGTGGAGCGAGCAGGCGTCCATAGCGGCGACTCCATGGCCATCTATCCCGGCCTTACGCTGACCAAAGATGAAGTCGCTACCCTGGTCGACTATACGACTAGAATGGGCCTGGCGCTCCACGTATCCGGCCTTATGAACGTCCAGTTCGTCATCATGCAAGAGACGCAGAGCGGGCCGTACCGGAGCCCGGGCCGACGGCGCGGCACGGCTCGCTCCAGCGTGTATGTGCTTGAGGTGAACCCGCGCGGGAGCCGCACCGTGCCGTTCATTTCCAAGGTGACTGGCGTGCCAATGGTGCAGCTGGCGACAAAGGTCATGCTGGGGCGCAAGCTGAAGGACCTGGGGTACCAGGGCGGCCTCTACCCGGCGAAGAACCTTGTAGGCGTCAAGGCGCCTGTTTTCTCCATGTCAAAACTTGTAGGCGTCGACACATACCTTGGCCCGGAGATGAAATCCACCGGCGAGGTGATGGGCATTGACCACCATGTTTACCCGGCGCTGGCAAAGGCGCTTATGGCCTCTGGCATGATGCCGCCCGTCAAGGGGTCCGTGCTCCTGAGTATTGCCGACCGAGATAAGCCGGACGCTGAGCCGTTGATCCGCGCATTGGAGCAGCTGGGCTATCAGTTCTACGCAACCGCTGGCACCGCCAGCATGCTTCGGGGTATGAACATTGCCAACGTCACGCCAGTGATGAAGCTAGATGAGGGCATTCCGAACGTCATTGACGTCATTGAGCAGGGGCTAGTGGATATGGTAGTAAACACCATGTCAGGCGGCCGGGACCCCATGCACGACGGTTTCCAGATCCGCCGCACCGCTGTGGAGCGCCGCATTCCGTGCTTCACATCCCTAGATACTGTGCGCGCTGCGGTGGAGACGTTGGTGGACGGCGGCGGACCATACTCAGTGCGGCGCATCGACGAGTACGTGGCAGGCCCACCAAGTACTACGCCTTAGCCTTCGAAGGTAGGGGGATGGGATCTCCAACCCTTGAATGCCGCGTCGGCAGACTGGAAGCGATATCTTCGCCCGCTAGATTCCGTCGCCGTGCTTGGCGTGCATGGCGAAGTTGGCCTACTGCAGTCCTACGCGGCGCGGGCTCTAGAGGAGCGGCAGGTAATACTTGATCTCGTAGTCTGTTACCTGCGACCGGTACCGCTCCCATTCAATTTTCTTGCTCTTCAGCAAGTTCTGGAATGCATGCTCGCCCAGCGCGCTGCGGACGAGCTGGCTGCCTTCCGCGAGGTCAATTGCCTCGCAAAGGCTGTCCGGCAGGGTACGGATGTTTCGCCTCCGCCGTTCCTCTTCACTCATGAGGGCGACGTTCTCCTCCACAGGGCCAGGCACCGGCAACTCCCGGACCACACCGTCCAGTCCAGCGGCCAAAAGGGTGGCGAATGCAAGGTACGGATTGCACGCGGGGTCCGGTGCGCGATACTCCAAGCGCACTGCATCTTCACGACCCGGACGGAAGGCTGGAACACGGATGAGGTCGGAACGGTTCGTACTGGCCCAGGAAACGTAGACTGGCGCCTCATATCCTGGCACCAGCCGCTTGTAGGAGTTCACCCACTGGTTCGTCACCAGCGTGAGCTCAGGAGCGTGCTGGAGCAACCCGGCAATGAACGAACGGGCCATGCTGGAAATCTTGAGAGGAGTCTTTGGATCATAGAACAGGTTCTGTTCCCCGCGGAACAGCGAGAGGTTGATGTGCATGCCTGAGCCATTCACTCCGGCGAACGGCTTGGGCATAAAGGTTGCGTAGTTGCCCTTGCCGGCGGCTATCTCCTTTATCGCAAGACGTGTGGTCATGACGCTGTCCGCCATCGTCAGCGCGTCCGCGTACTGCAGGTCAATCTCATGCTGCCCCGGCGCGCCCTCATGGTGCGACGAAGTGAGTGGGATACCCATCTCCGCCAAGGTCAGCACCGTCTCGCGGCGCAGATCAGTAGCGGCATCGGAGGACTGGTCAAAGTAGTCGCCTTGCCCCAGTGGCACGAGAGAACTGGAGTCCTTTAAATAGAAGAACTCAAGTTCGGGGCCTACGTAATAGGTAAAGCCCATTTTAATGGCTTGTTCCAAGTTCCGCCGCAGGATGTAGCGGGGATCCCCATCAAATGGACGGCCGTCCGGCGTCACCACATCGCAGAAGATGCGTGCCACAGCGTTCTCACGCGGCCGCCATGGAAGGATGCTAAACGTGGTCGGGTCCGGAAGAGCAATCATGTCCGATTCATCTACTCGTGCAAACCCCTGGATGGACGAGCCATCGAAGGCAATGCCGCGCTCAAGTGCCGTCTGCAACTCTTCGATACCAATGGCAATCCCTTTCAAGTTGCCAAGGATGTCTGTAAACCAAAGTCGGATGAACCGCACATTCTTCTCTCTGGCGGTGTGCAGAACGTAGTTAATAGCAGATGGGTCGCGCTGCGTTGCCAACGTCTTTTCCTTTACTCTGTTCTAAACGCCCCTCAGGCGCTGGGTGTGGAAAAAGAATTGTAGAAGTTTGCCACAGACTTTAAGATGGCTGAATTGTACGGCGATGCTATTGGATTGTAAAGGGTAGATACTTGCTGCGCGACCGGATGACACGGGCTCCCCAGGTTCGACAGGTAAGCAAAAAGGGGTGTCAGTTTCGCCTGCTGGCACCCCTTTAGCTCTTGCCTTGTCGGAAGCTTACGCTGAGTACTGCTTAGCGTGCAGAGGAAACCCTACCCCGACATTTTCTTCCGCGTCGGCAAGACAGCCCACGTGCCAACCATGACCACAAAACCGACTAATGAGACTACGGTGTCCAATCCCATGACGCCACCTCCGCTCGTTTTGTTGGATTCAGTATCGGAGGCCCATATGACAAGGGTGTTACGCAGATGTTACGGAAATGTTAAATCTCACCCGTTTGGGACTCGCCTTAGACATACTTGCCTCGTCACCAGGCACGAGCACCAGCGACGAGGAAAGGTGTCTAGAATAGGTCTAAAAGGGAACTCTAGATGGCCCCTTCGCCATGCTCGCCAGTGCGAACGCGGATAACGTCCTCTACTGGGCTGATGAAAATTTTACCATCCCCAACATTTCCGGTTCGAGCGGACTGGACAATGGCGTCAACAACCTTCTTCACGTCTTTGTCCGGTACTACTGTCTCAACTTTAACCTTGGGCAGCATGTCCACCACGAACCGCTCGCCAGCCCGGCCTTCGTAGGTGATACCGCGCTGGGCGCCTCGGCCAGTTACGTTGACCACGTTCAATCCATTGAACCCGGCGGCTTCAAGCGCTTCCTTGACGCGCTCCAGGCGCTCTGGGCGGATGATAGCTTCTATTTTCTTCACTGTTTCTCCTCTTCCGTCTATGCGGCTACTCTACGTAGGCTTTCTCTCCGTGCTGAGTGATGTCCAGGCCAACTTCTTCTTCCTCAGTCTTCACGCGTAGGCCCATGGTCTTATCCAGGACCCAGAGAAGGATGTAGGTCACTACGAATGAGTACACTGCGGTGACGGCTACCGCGATGAGTTGGTTCACAAACTGGGACGGGTTGCCGTAGAAGAGGCCGTCCTTCCCTGCTGCGTTGATGGCAACGGTGGCGAACAAGCCGGTTGCCAAGGCGCCCCAGATGCCACCGACGCCATGCACGGCAAACACGTCCAGTGCGTCGTCAACGCTCTTCCAGCCAGCGCGGATACGCGCCGCCAGATAGCAGAACGCACCGGCGCCAAGTCCAATGATAACTGAGGCCATCGGCGTCACATAGCCGGAGGCCGGGGTGATGGCGACCAGGCCGGCCACTGCGCCGGAGGCAATGCCAACCACGCCAGGTGAGCCGCCCATCATCCAAGCCATCGTCATCCAAGCCAGGCCGGCCGCCGCAGTTGCGGTGTTGGTGACAACGAAGGCGTTCGCGGCCAAGGCGTTACCAGCCAGAGCGCTGCCAGCGTTGAAACCGAACCAGCCGAACCAGAGCAAGCCCGCACCAAGGACGACAAAGGGTATGTTGTGCGGCTCCTTCGGCTCCTTACCATAGCCTAGTCGGGGCTTGATGATCATGGCCGCAGCCAGCGCTGCCAGACCCGCGTTGATGTGCACAACGGTGCCTCCCGCGAAGTCGATTGCACCCAACTTGCCAACCCAGCCGGCGGCTCCGTCAGGCCCAAGCGCCCACACCCAGTGAGCAACGGGATCGTAGACCAACGTCGCCCACAGGACGGTGAAGACCAGGAACGTCTTGAACTTCATACGCTCGGCAAAGGCGCCGCTGATGAGCGCGGGAGTGATGACCGCGAACATTGCCTGGAAGATCATGAAGGCTTCATGGGGAATTGTTGCAGCATAAACGGAGGGGCCACCGCCCACACCGTTCAGTCCAAACCAGTCAAGGCCGCCGATGATGCCCATGCCGCCCATGTCCGGCCCGAACGCCAAGGTGTAACCCCAGAGCACCCACTGCACGCTGATGATGCAGATGATGACGAAACTGTGCATGATGGTCGACAGGACGTTCTTTCGCCCAACCAGACCACCATAGAAGAACGCCAAGGCCGGCGTCATCAGCAAAACAAGCGCTGCCGATGCGAGCACCCACGCGGTATCTCCTGCGTTGATGGGGTTGTCCTGGAAAAGCGCCTGAACCCTTATGGGAAACTGTTCTAGCACGGTGCCTCCTTACGTTTGCCTGCTTTCATGCTTCATTCGACAGCGCCGCCCAGCCTGCTAGGTTTCTGCCGTAATGAGCACGATTTAGGCTAGTGAGGAGGTGTTACATAGTCATTACACATATGTTACAGATGTGTTACACGATGGTTACGTATGGTTACGTGAGGAGGCTGGGGAACTAAGCAGCCGGAGCTTTGAAGCGGTAGCCAACGTTCCAAACTGTCTCAATGAACGAGTGATTGAGATCCCCAATTTTGCTGCGGAGCCGCCGCACATGCACGTCCACCGTACGCGTGCCACCGAAATAGTCGTAGCCCCACACCTTAGAAAGCAACTCCTCGCGAGAAAAGACACGGCCTGGGTTTGAGGCAAGTAGTTTCAGGAGCTCGTACTCCTTATAGGTGAGCAGCTTGACGTCACCCGCAACGCGGACCTCGTACTTCTCTTCATCGATGGCGAGGTCGCCAATCTTCAGCACGTGTTCGGAGACCAGTTCCACACCACGCCCGAGCAGGCGGCGGATCCGAGTAGCGATCTCCAGCGGGCGGACCGGCTCCAGAATGAAGTCGTCGGCACGCTGCAATAGCTTCTGGTCGCCCAGGTTTTCCGGAGAGAGTAGCATCACTATCGGCACCTGCCAGCCCTGGGACCGCTCGAATGCTGCCTCGACTTGCGCCTGATTCAGCGACGGGACATCAACGATGACGAGCCGGGGAGGCTGGTCTGGCGAGTGGGCCAACTTACTCACGTCTTGCACGCACACTGTCTCCAGCCCGGCCTCCGTGAGACTGGCCAGTACCAGATCGCGTTTGCGTTCCGCGGCGGAGACAAGCACGACGGTAACCAAGCGGTTCCTTTTTCATGGGGATACCTGCCAGTATACGAACCGCGCACATGACCTTGCAACCCAAGCGGAGAAGCGGTATCACTTCAGAACACGGGCTTTCACGTCCATCACCCGCGCCCAAGCTGTCCTGTTAGAATGGGGGCGGTTACTACCGAGGAAATGGCTCCCTCTCTTCTCATTATGAGGTACGCTGTGCGGCTGACCCACCTGAACCTTTACCGATATCGCAACTTCCAAGAGCTTGCGCTTGAGCTGCCAGGCGGCTTGGTCATGTTTCACGGCCACAACGGCGCGGGGAAGAGCAACCTGCTGGAGGCGTGCTACCTTCTGGCCACTACGAAGTCCTACCGGGCCAGCAACGAAAAGGAGTTGCTCAACTTTGGCGCCATAACCGCTGGCGAAATCCCGTACTCCCGCGTCAGTGGCACATCACTCACTGTGACTGGCGTGCAGTCCAAGGTGCAGATTGATCTGCTCTGGAAAGAGCCGCAAGGCGCTGACCCCATTGGCCCAACACTGAGCAAGCGTATCCGCATCAACGGTATGCCGCGCCGCGCCGCTGACGCGCTGGGCATTGTCAGCGCTGTGCTCTTTACCGCGGAAGACATCAATTTGGTTACTGGTGCACCTTCTGAGCGCCGGCGTTTCATTGATGTGCTGCTCTGCCAGCTTGACCCCGCTTATCTCCGTGCGCTGCAGCAGTACCAACGCGTCATGGTGCAACGCAATCACCTTCTCCGGCAGATTCGCGAAGGCGAGGCCCAGCCGGACGAGTTGCAGTTCTGGAACGCGCAACTCATCAGGCATGGCGCCATCATCATGGCAATGCGGCGTGCCACCCTCCGCGAGGTGAGCACACTTGCCGACCGCTTCTATGAAGAAGTCGCCAGTGGACGCGAGAAGCTACAAGTGGATTACGTCCCTAGCCTGGAATGCGACAGTGACAATGCTGCTGAGCTTGAGGCAGCGCTGTCTGAGCGTTTGGAGGCAGTGCGGCGTCAGGAGATTAGTGCGGGCCTGAGCTTGCTCGGCCCACACCGAGACGATGTCAGCCTGCTGGTGGCTGGAAGCGCCGCAGGCCTGTTTGGCTCGCGTGGCCAGTCTCGCAGTGTTGCGCTCGCGTTGCGCCTTGCGGAGTCCCGCATTATCGCCAGCGCCCGCGGCGAAGAGCCGATTCTATTGCTTGACGATATGCTTTCCGAACTTGACCCGCCACGCCGCCGCCAGGTGCTGGAAGCTGCGTCGCGGGCGCAGCAAGCCTTGCTCACTACGGCAGACATGGAAGGCGCTCTGGACCCGCGCGTCCGGTCGGCACCGCGCTACCTGGTTGAGGCCGGCAGCGTCACCAAGGAACAGTAGCACGGGCCAGGACGTTAGGCCCTATCGATAGAGACGCAGATCCGACGTCGTTTGCACAGCACACCAAGCGCCATGGGCATCCGATGGCAATGAGCGCTAGTGCGATACACTGTGGTGTCCGATTGCTTCGCTGCCACTAATAGCTGTGCGTTCTAGTCAGTCTTTCTAACAGGAAAGCCAATATGATACGAGTCTCTATCAACGGCCGCCGCCACAGCATTTTCTACGGATGGGTCATCGTACTTTCGGGATTCTTAAATCAACTGCTCAACGCTGGCCTGGGATTTCAAGGATTTGGCACCTACCTCATTCCGCTCCAACATGAGTTCGGCTGGAGCAAGGCTTCGCTAGCTGGTGCCCGGTCGCTGATGCAATTCGAGAACGGCTTGCTGGGACCCCTCGAGGGGTTTCTAGTCGACCGGTTCGGGCCTCGGCGCATCATGGCCATCGGCATGTTGATCTTCGGTCTGGGCCTCTTTCTATTTGGTTTCATCGATTCACTTCTTACGTACTACGGGGTGTTTCTGATTGTGGCGCTGGGCAATGGCTTGGGCGGTTTCCTCGTCATGACAGTGGCCATTAACAGCTGGTTCCGCCGAAACCGCACAACGGCGATGGCTATCGCTGGGGTAGGCTTGGGCGTAGGCGGCATCGTGGTTATTCCATTGCTGGTGTGGACTCAGACAACGTTTGGATGGCGCACCGCCGCCATGGCCTCGGGCATCGCGATATGGCTCATTGGCATCCCCGCGGCCTTACTCATGCGCGGATCGCCTGAGAGGTATGGCGCCTATCAAGACGGTGATTCCACGCCTCCATCGGGCGTCATTTCGCGTGATCGCCATACGGCAAATGTCCATGTGCCTGCCGGAACAGTCGACTTTACTTTGAAGGAAGCCATACGTACTCCTACGTTCTGGTTCCTAGGTCTTGGGCAGGGCACCGCGGTGATGGTCGTATCTGCAGCCACCACGCATCAATTCGCCCACATGGAGGAGGGGATCGGGCTTTCGCGTGGTTCTGCCGCTGCGGTCATTACCGTAATGAGCGCACTCAACATTGGAGGCCGGCTTCTGGGGGGCTATCTGGGCGACCGGCTAGACAAGCGCTACCTTGCTGCCATCGGCATGGTTGGCACCGCCGCTGCGCTCATTATCCTAGCGCTGGCAACGTCATTGTGGTCTGCAATGCTGTTTGGCGTTCTGTACGGTTTCTTTTGGGGCATGCGAGGGCCAATGGGGGATTCGCTACGCGGTCAGTATTTTGGCCGTGCAGCGTTCGGAAAGATTTCCGGCATGACTGCCGTGTTGAGCGCGCCTGGGTCCATTTTTGGCCCTATCTTTGCCGGAGTCATGGCCGATATCCAGGGCAGCTACATAACAGGTTTCATAGTACTCGCCTGTCTGAGTGCGATGGGATGCGTATTCTTCTTGTTGGCCCGCCCTCCAGATCCTCTCGCTCGGCTACGTATTGCTGTTCCAAGCCCGAAAGCCCAAGCTTAGTATTCGCTCGTCCGTTGCCTGTGAATGGGCCTCCTGTATCAAGCGCTTTCCAGCGCTCACCCTTGGGGATTGTTGATATCGTTGCCCAGCGGACTATACGGACGCCGGAAAACAAGGACTAGTGGGTGCACACGCTTCTGCCGTATGCGGATTGACCGCCTGAAGAACACGATGGTACGGTGATATCCACGTCCTGCCTGGAGGCCTTCTTGTCCGCTCTTGACCAGTGGGTGACACAAATGCGCGCCGGCGACCGGCGCGCATTGGCCCGGCTGCTCACCATCGTTGAGCGTGGCGGCCCGAATGCCGCAGCGGTGCTCGCGGCCACCCATCAATACACCGGCAGGGCCTATGTTATAGGTATCACCGGCCCGCCAGGCGCCGGTAAGTCCACCACCGTTGACCGGCTGGCGGCTCTCTACCGCGCTGCCGGGAAAGAAGTCGGCATTCTTGCCGTTGACCCGACCAGCCCCTTTACGGGCGGCGCGTTCTTGGGCGACCGCATCCGCATGCAGGACCACTACCTTGATAAGGGAGTCTTCATTCGGAGCATGGCCACCCGCGGCGGCACTGGCGGCCTACCGCGTATGGTGAAGGCTTCGCTGCGCGTGCTAGACGCCTCAAACAAAGACATCATCATCGTGGAAACCGTCGGCGTTGGACAGACCGAAGTGGACGTTATGCGCGTCGTTGATTCGGTCGTTGTCGTACTAGTGCCGGAAGCCGGCGACGCCATCCAGACACAAAAGGCTGGCCTCCTGGAAATCGCCGACATCTTCGCCGTCAACAAGGCGGACCGGCCTGGTGCAGGCCGACTCATCACGGAGCTGGAAGCGATGCTGAACCTTGCGGACACCATGCCCTGGTGGCGCCCTCCCACCCTGGAGTTGCAGGCGAGCAACAACGTGGGGGTGGACAAGCTGTACGGTCTCATTGAGGAGCACCACGCAGCGCTGGAGAGCAGCGGCAACCTGGCCAAGAAGCGGCAGGAACGCCAGCGGCAGGAGTTCTTTTCCACGCTGGAGGAGGAAGCCGGCACTCTCCTTAAGCGCCTTGCCGATCGCCAGGGCTCCCTGGCCACCGTTCTGAGCAGAGTTGAGAGCGGCAAGGAGGACCCGTTCGTTGCTGCTATGCAGGTGATCAACAACGGCGCCTTCCTCCGCGAATGGCTCGCTACGATTGAGCAGCCTGCGGACTCGCCCTAACCTATCCAGTATCCGGAAGCAGGGTTCAAGTGTCACAGTAGCCGGTGGATCCAAGAGGCGGTGCCGGACGCGTGCCTTGCTTGACACTTTAAAGAGCCACATGGTAGCGTGTTGCGAATAGGGAGCGCCGCGGCCTGTAGAAAGACGCGTATCCGCCAGAAGGTCGGCAATGGCACATTCTGCTGAGGCACAACGTCGTGCCGATGAGGCATTAGCCCTCTGCAAAGAGGTCCTTGCCGAACATCCCCTCATCGTCGTCAGTAACCGTGGGCCTGTGGAATACCAGTCCATTCCCACGGGTGGCGCTCCGCAGCCAAGGCGTCGCAGCGGCACCGTTACCACCGCTCTCAATGCTCTTCTTGCTACCACTGACTTCTCATGGGTTGCCAGCGCTATGGGTGAGGGCGACCGCCGCATGGCGGAGCAGGCGAACGGCCCCAGCATCAAGCCCGCTATACCTAACTGCCACATCAACATCCGCTTCGTCATCACCCCGCGCCGGGCCTACCACAAGTTCTATAACATCTTCTGCAACCCGCTGCTGTGGTTCTTGCAACACTACATGTGGAGTTCCCCGTACACGCCGAATATCGACGCGTCTGTCTATGATGCATGGGACACCGGGTACGTTGTGGTGAACCAGAGCTTCGCTGATGGCGTAGTGGCACAGGCCAAGGAGCTGTCAGGCTCGCCACTTGTGATGCTCCACGACTACCACTTGTACCTGGTGCCTGAAATGGTGCGCAGCCGCCTGCCGGGCGCGTTGCTGCACTACTTGGTGCACATCCCGTGGCCTACACCGCACCTCTGGCAACTGCTGCCCGCGCACATGCGCAACGCCATCTTCCGCGGCCTTGCCGCCTGCGACGTTGTGGGGTTCCAGTCAAGCATGGACGCCCACAACTTCCTTGAATGCTGCCGCTGGGCGCTGCCTGACGTTGAGGTAGACTTCGCACACAATACGGTGAGACAGGGTACCCACACCACGTTGGTGCGCTCATACCCGCTCACCATCGACATGGAGGAAATCCGGCAAATTGCGGACTCCCCCTGGGCGGTAGAGCACGAACGCCGCCTGGCCCCTATCTGCACAGAGAAGACCATCGTCCGCGTGGACCGCGCGGAGCCGAACAAGAACGTGGTGCGGGGCTTCCGAGCATACCAACTCATGCTGGAACGGCACCCCGAGCTGCACGGCAAGGTGAAGTTTCTCGCCTTCCTGGTGCCGTCACGCACGCACATCAAGCAGTATGAGCGCTACCTCCAGGAAATCGACGAGGTGGTGCGTGACATTAATAAGACGCTGGGCAAGCCCGACTGGCAGCCCATCTATGTCTCATACGAGAACAATTACGTTCAGGCGCTAGCCGGTCTCCGGCTGGCAGATGCCCTGCTGGTCAACCCCGTGAACGACGGCGCGAACCTGGTGGCCAAGGAAGGGCCCGTAGTGAACACCAAGAGAATGGTGCTCATCCTCTCAGAAGGTTCCGCCGCGTACGACCAGCTTAGCGAGTCAGCGCTTGGCGTTTCACCCGCGGACATTGAAGGCACCAGCCAGGCGCTCTACAAAGCGGTTACGATGCCGCAAGACGAGCGTGATCGTCGCTTCAATACGCTGCTGGCAAAGATTGAGCAGGAAGATTCCTCCTGGTGGCTGCAAACGCAGTTTGAGGAAATCCGCTCACTGCTGCCTTCTAAGAAGCCTGTCCAACATTAGAGCTATCGGAAAAGGGTAGTGGTTCGAATTGACCCACTACCCGAAAAACGAAAAGAGGCGGGCTTTACCAGCCCGCCTCTTTTCGTTCAGGACAAAGACTCTTGCTAGTCCTTGCGGTTCATGAAGACGCATTGGTACAGGAGGCCGCCTATGGCGCCTCCGACGAGAGGGCCGACGAGGTAAATCCAGAAGTTGCCGAACGTCCCGCTCATCAGCGCCGGCCCAAAGCTCCGCGCCGGGTTCACTGACGCACCCGTCAGGGGAACTGCGAAGAGGTGGATGAGCATCACTGTGAAACCAATGGCAATAGGGGCTATGATGTTCGGCCCCTTCTTATCCACCGCAGCACCAAAGATGACCAGCACCAGCGCCATCGTGAGCACAATCTCGGTCAGCAGGCCTGCGCCCACAGACACGCCGTTGCCGAGCCCATGCGATCCCAAGTTGCCGGCAATGGCTGCAGGAACCACCAGCTTAATGATGAGTGCGCCAATAGCAGCACCCACAAGCTGTGCAACGATATAGGAAACGCCTCTGCGCAAGCCGATCTTCCCGGTGAGAAACACGGCAAAGGTGACCGCTGGGTTGAGATGCCCGCCAGAGATACTTGCTGTCATGGACACCATCGTCAAGATGCCCAGACCATGTGCAACAGCAATGGCCACCAGTCTAGCTGGATCAAGTGCTCCGCCGTTCAAAGAGCCGGAAACCACTACTGTGCCCGCGCCCATGAGGACGAAGAGCATGGTGCCCACACCCTCAGCCAGTGCAGCCTTGATATCGACCTTGGTAGGTACCTCAGTCCTTAGCTGTCTTGCCATACACTGCCCTCCTTATAGCATTCGTTGGGGGTCGCGCAGGTTACTAGGAACCGAACCGGACATCAGCATGTGCATCCTTGTAATTGGGAACGCCCTTGGCTTCCCAGAACATGCCCGCGATCTTGTCCACGGCCGCTACCAATTCCTTGGCGGCGTCCATGTTCACTTCCTGCTTATTCTTGGAGACGAGCTTTTCCGTCTTCCAGAAGGTGTCGTGGATATCCGGGAACTTTTGCAAGTGCGTGGGGTTGAAGAAGTCCTGCCAGAGGATATCAAGCTCTCGCTTGCAGATCTCGCCGTGGTCTTCCTTCACCTTAATGTAGCGGGACAGGGTGTTGGTGTACGCGAGCTGCGCCGCGGCGGGGGCGTTCGGCTCGGGCTTTGCGAGGTTCTGAATGCGGAGCACCATCTTCTGGACGGTCTGCGCCGCAATCTTGGCGGAAATCGGGTCGTAGATGCCGCAGGGGATATCGCAGTGGGCGTGGGCCTTCCGGGCGGGCAGCCATCGGGTGATTTCAAACAAGCTCTTCACTCTTTCCTCCTCCGTACTTGGCGCGTTGGGGTACTAGCCGCGCTCACTGGGGCCGAGCGCGAACCGCCCAAAGTATAATCAACGCATCCATGCCAAGCAAGCAGCGCGGTTATGTGAGGGTGCCCCACGGTGGAGCGCAATAGCGACCAGCGGCCTATGGGCCTTGCCCACTTACCGGCATTGCTGCTCGCTAAACGCGTAGTCATTAGCGGATGGAGCATGACGCCCACACTGGTCCCGGGCGAGCGGGTGCTGGTAAACCGGCTGGCGTATCGACGACACCCACCTGCGCGTGGCGATGTGGTGCTGGCGGAGGACCCTCGGGGCGGTCGGACACTCTTCGTGAAGCGGGTGCTCGGCTGTCCGGGCGATGTGGTGCAGGCCACCACGGAAGGGTTGCGCGTTAATGGGAAGCTGGCGCAGGAGCTTGGACCGTCTGAAAGCCGGAGCGCGCCTGCATCGTGGACACTGGGGACAGATGACTACTTTCTGGTGGGCGATGCGGCGGACATCCACTCAGCGATGAGCACGGACAGCCGGACGTTTGGGCCGGTGCCTCGGAGGCTGATTCGCGGACGAGTGTGGATGGTGTACTGGCCGCCTTCGCGCGCGCGGCGGATAGATTAAGGGCTAATCCTACAAAGGATGGGCTGCAAGAGCAAAAGTAGGAAGGGATGAGAGCAGGAGAGATCCTTCGGCGTGTCCTCAAGATGACAAATAGAGGCGGGCGGTGAAGGCAGAAGGTATGGGCAGTCAGGACGAGGACGCCTCGTCCCTACAGCGTGAGAGTGGTACCCCGTCATGGTACCGTTCTGGAAGCTATTTTTAGTGCAACGACAATCGGGTAGGTGACGAGCGAAGATGACGAGTCGCGGCAGGTGAGGGAGTTAAAGGGTTGCGGCTACTTGCTTGGTGGCAATGAGCGTTTCCTCGATGTCATCCGGCGTGTGGGTGAGGGAGACGAACATGGCTTCAAAGGCTGAGGGGGCCAGGTAGACGCCACGGTCCAGCATGCCGTGGAAGAATTTTCCATAGGCCGGCACGTCGGACTTTTCAACGTCGCTCCAGTTCTGCACTGGGCTTTGGCGGAAGAAGACCGTCATTAGGGAACCAATGCGGTTGATGGTGACGGGCCGTCCTGCTTGTTTAAAAATATCACGCAGACCAGCCTCAAGACTGGCCGAGGTTTCCTCCAAGCGCTCGTACACCTTGGGCGTTTGCAAGGCATGCAGCATGGCGATGCCCGCGGCGACGGCGACGGGGTTGCCGGAGAGCGTGCCCGCCTGGTACATGGCGCCAAGGGGAGCTACCTGCCGCATGATGTCTGCGCTCCCGCCGTAGACCGCCAGCGGCATGCCGCCGCCCACGATTTTACCCAGGCAGGTCAAGTCGGGCGTTACAGCGTAACGCTGCTGCGCTCCACCCCACGCGACGCGGAACCC
The DNA here is from genome assembly GCA_009692665.1 of Dehalococcoidia bacterium. GTDB lineage: Bacteria > Chloroflexota > Dehalococcoidia > Lucifugimonadales > SHYT01 > SHYT01. Next base: position 89,838 of record SHYT01000002.1, read on the forward strand.
CGTGATCACCTCGTCAAAGATGAGGAGTGCGCCCGCTTCGGCGGTCAGGCTGCGCAGGCCTTCGAGGAAGCCCGCTTGCGGAAGCACCACGCCCATGTTGGCGGCGATGGGCTCCACGATAATCGCGGCGATGCCGCCTGCATTCGCGTGTATCAAGCGGTCAACGGATGCCAGGTCGTTGTATTCGGCGACGAGGGTTTCCGCAGCGAAAGACGCCGGCACGCCCGCGCTGTCCGGCACGCCGAAGGTAGCTCCGCCGGAGCCGGCTTTTACCAGCAGTGAATCGGCGTGGCCGTGGTAGCAACCGTTGAACTTGATGATTTTGCTGCGGCTGGTGAATGCGCGGGCGAGACGGACGGCGCTCATGCACGCTTCGGTACCGGAGCTGACCAGGCGCATCATCTGCATGGAGGGGAACGCTGTCTGGATAAGCTGCGCGAGCTGCACTTCGCCGGGTGTGGGTGCGCCGAAGCTGGTGCCACGGGAGGCCATTTCGCGGACGGCGAGGGTGACGCCAGGGTGCGCGTGGCCCAAGATGAGCGGCCCCCAGGAGCCAACGTAGTCGATGTACTCATTATTATCCGCATCCCAGATGCGGGAGCCGCGGCCACGGAGAATGAATGGCGGCTCGCCGCCCACGCCTTTGAAGGAGCGGACGGGGCTGTTCACGCCGCCGGGCAGGAGCTTTTTCGCCTCTTCATAGAGACGGTGGGAGGTGTCGTGTTTCATGAAATACTAGTTTACATTGTCCAGGATATCTTGACAATGTTGACAATCATAATAATGATATAAATATTGACCACATTACCACATTCTTTTTTTGGAGTCAGACTATGGAACGTCATCGCGTGATGCTTGGGGATATAGACCAGCGACTCTGGGCTCGCGTCAAAGCCGAGGCTGCTCTCGCGCAAAAGCCAATCAGCACGTGGGTTGCTGAAGCACTCATGGAAGCGGTAGAGGACGCAGAAAACACAAGGGCTGCCGAAGAAAGCCTCCAAGACCGGGGAGGTACAGTCACCTTAGAGGAGTATTTGGCACGTGAGAGAGCGGTATCGAATAAACCTACTGCCGCGCGCGCAAAAAGACCTCGACGACCTAGCGCCGCTCATGAAGGAGCGAGTCATCGCCGCGCTGCAGCGGCTTCGGGTTGAGCCGTTTTCAGCCAATTCACAAAGGCTGAAAGGCTCCCGCGATTTATTCAGGCTCCGAGTGGGCGATTACCGGATTATCTATACAATCGCGCATCAGATGAAGCTGATTGAAATTGCTAAAGTCCAACACCATCGCGATGTCTATCGTGGCCTGAATGACTAGACTTCTGAAGTTATGCGCGAGCTGCTTTAATACCAGGGGGGTCCATGGGAAACGCTGCGCGGACAATCAACTGATATTCCGTGCATTCTTAATAGCCCTGCTTCGAGAGTGTCAACGAAACTCAGGCGCATTTCCTCGTCGGGCTTAGTCTAGCGCTCCGCCTGCAGCCACCGCGCGGCTTCCTTAGCGTGGTACGTCAGGATCAAGTCGGCTCCGGCGCGCTTAATAGAGGTCAGTACCTCAAGGATCGCGCGTTGCTCATCCAGCCAGCCATTCTTTGCGGCCGCCTTCACCATGCTGTATTCGCCACTCACGTTGTAGGCGACGAGGGGCAAGGGCACGCACTCACGCACTTTGGCGATGATATCCAGGTACGACAGCGCGGGCTTCACCATCACGAGGTCGGCGCCTTCTTCTACATCGAGCTCCACCTCTCGGAGGGCCATACGCCAGTTGGCGGGGTCCATCTGGTAACCACGGCGGTCGCCGAACTGCGGAGCCGACTGCGCAGCGGCCCGGAACGGCCCGTAGAACGCCGACGCATACTTAGCGGCATACGCCATGATGGGCGTCTCGGTCAGACCGGCGGCGTCCAGCGCCTTGCGGATGGCGGCCACCTGCCCGTCCATCATCGCAGATGGCGCAACGATGTCCGCGCCCGCCTGCGCCTGGGTGACCGCTGTTCTGGCGAGGAGCTCCAGCGTGGCGTCGTTGTCCACGTTGCCATTGCGGACGATGCCACAATGACCGTGGTCCGTGTATTCGCAGAGACACGCGTCCGTGATCACCGCAAGCTCCGGCCAGCGTTTCTTGATGGCGCGCACTGCCTCTTGCACTACGCCCTCTTCGGCGTACGCGCCCGTGCCCTTGGCGTCCTTAAGGGAGGGAATACCGAACAACAGCACCCCTGGGATGCCGAGGCCTACAACCTCAGCAATCTCATCGTGCAGCCTGTCCAAAGAGACCTGATAGCAGCCGGGCATCGGCTCAATCTCCTCGCGCACGTTCTTGCCGTGCGTCACGAAGAGCGGATACACGAACTGATCAGCGGAGAGCTTTGTCTCCTGCACCATGCGCCGCACCGCGCCTGACTGACGTAGCCGCCGCATACGAGTTATTGGAAACTGAGCCATCGTTCTCCCTATTGCCTGGCCGGGGCTGACCCGACATACTCTATTATCGCGCGCACTAATCCTGGTACCGTGTGCTCCTGCGCTTCAACGTCCACGTGCAGCCCCAACTCGCGCGCCGTTGCTGATGTGATTGGTCCAATGCTGGCGATGAGCACGCCATCCAGTTTCTTCACGTCGCCATCCAACAACCGCACCAGATTTTTCACCGTTGAGGAACTGGTGAACGTGGCGGCGTCTATGCCGTCTTTAAGAATGCTGTTCGCCTGTGCTCGGGCAGAGCTCGGCATGCGCGTTTCATAGACGGCCACGTCGTCCACCTGCACCCCAATTGCCCGCAATCCTCTGGACAGCACGTCCCGGCTTTCCAGAGCACGCGGTACCAACACTGTATCGCCGGAAGAGACATGCCCTCGCAAGGCTTGCAATGCATCCTCAGAAACGAATTCGTTTGGCAGCAGGTCTGCGAGGACACCGCGCTCCCGCAGCGCTACCGCCGTGGCAGTGCCGATGGCGCACACGCGGGCCGCACCAAACGCTCTCACGTCTTTTTTGAGGATGGCGAGGCGTTTGAAGAAGATCTCCACGCTATTCGTGCTCGTGAATACCACCCACTGGTAGCCGCCAAGATGGGCAAGTGCTGCATCCAGCGGTTTTGTGTCGCTGGTGGGAACAACTTCAATGGTTGAGAGATGGATGGGTTGCGCACCTTCTGCGGCGAGCAGTTCACTCATGCTGCTGGCCTGGTCCCGCGTGCGCGTCACCAGCACACTCGTGCCAAAGAGCGGCCTTCGTTCAAACCACGCCAGCCGCTCCCGTAGTGACACTACGTCTCCCACCACCATGAGCACCGGCGCCGACAGCTTTGCAGCATCGGCTTTGCGGGCAATAGTATTGAGAGTTCCTGTGACCACTTGCTGTCTGGAAGTAGTGCCCCAGTGCACCAGCGCGACCGGCGTGTCCGCTTTGCGGCCGGCGGCAATTATGGCGTGCATAATGCCGTCAAGATTTGCGAGGCCCATGAGCACAACAAGAGTATCGGCAGCATTTGCGAGCCGTTGCCAGTCAATGCTTACGGCTTCTTTGGCAGGGTCTTGGCTCCCGGTGACGAACGCGACGGATGACGCGACGCCGCGATGGGTGACAGGGATGCCTGCATACGCAGGCGCAGCGATGGCGGAGGTCACGCCGGGCACAACCTCAAAGGCCACGCCTGCCTTAGCCAGGGCCTCCGCCTCTTCGCCGCCGCGTCCGAAGACAAACGGGTCGCCGCCTTTAAGCCGGATGACCTGCTTGCCGGCCTGCCCTTTTTCCACGAGCAGCGCGTTGATTCCCTCTTGGCTCATCACGCGCAGCCCACGGCCCTTGCCCGCATCAATCAGCTCCGCACCGTCACGCGCGTGTTCCAGTAATCGGGTATCCATGAGCCGGTCATATACCACCACGTCCGCGCGCTTCAGCAGTTCCAGCCCACGCACAGTGAGAAGCCCTGGATCACCAGGCCCGGCCCCCACCAGGAACACGCGCCCACTCACGCCGCACCTTCACGCAGCAAGTCATCCGCACCAGCCGCGCGAAGCATTTGCAGCAATCGCTCTCCGGCGGCGCCTGCCTGCTCAACAGAAGCAGTAACCAACTGGCGATAGACCCGTTTGCCGTCAGTGGACGCGACCAGTCCGCGGACACGCACGGTGCTGCCCTGGACTGTTGCATATGCGGCTATGGGCGTCTTGCAGCCTGCACCCGCTGCCCGCAGAAACGCGCGCTCCGCTTGTGTCGCAATGCATGTTGGTTCATGGTCCAACAGTTTCAGTAAGGCCAGCGTTTCCACATCGTCCACGCGCGCTTCCACGCCCAACACCCCTTGTGAGATCGCAGGCACCAAGGTATCGGGGTCCAGAAACTCGGTGATGTGCCGTTCCAGCCCAAGACGGATGAGACCAGCGGCGGCTAGCACTACGGCGTCGTACTCGCTGGCCAGGAGCTTCCGCACGCGCGTGTCCACATTGCCACGAATATTCTGTGTATCCACGTCCGGCCTGAGTTCTTTCACAAGCGCGGTCCGCCGCGGACTGCTGGTGCCAATAACAGCGCCCGCCTGCAATTGCCCAAGGCTGCGACCATCCTTGCTGACGATGACATCGCGCGCATCTGCCCGTTCCGGCACGGCGGCTAGCACAAGTCCGGCAGGTAACTGCCCCGGCAAGTCCTTCAGGCTATGCACAGCGAGGTCAACGTCATGAGCCAGCAGGGCGTTCTCGATTTCCCGGCTGAATGCGCCACGGCCTAGCTCTTCAAGAGGCGCCTGCGTGACGACATCGCCTTTGGTCTTGATGGTCTTGATGTGGAACTCGCGGGTGGGATCCAGCAGTCGCAACGCACTGACCACGATGCCGGTTTGTATAAGCGCCAGCTTGCTCCCGCGAGTGCCTATCACCAGTGCGCGAGCAGCCATTGCTAGTCCTTGTCCTGAAGATGATGGCCTCTCGCCTGGCCTGGGGCATCCACAGGAAGCTGAAACAGCTCCCGGAACAGCTTGAGCTGCTCCTGGTTGCCGCTGGACTTGATTGTGGTGATGGGCGCGTGGAGCAGCTTCTGCACCAGTGCGCGGCTCATGTCCTCAAGCACCACCTGCTGCTCCGGGCTCAACTCTTGCAGCCTGCGCAAAGCCCGCGCAAATTCACGCTGGCGCACTGCTTCTGCCTGTTGCTGGAGCGATGCCACGGCAGGCTGAATAGCCAGGCCGTCCCACCACGTTTGGAACTGCGCCACTTCTTCTTCGACAATGCCTTCCGCACGCGCCGATTCCTCGTCCTGTTCGTGGCGATGCAGCGCAGCAATCTCGTTGAAGTCATCCAGGTCAAACAGCGATACGTAGGGCAGCGTCCGCACGTCGGGGTCAACGTCACGTGGTATCGCAATATCCATGAGCACCAGCGGTTTCTGAGAGATGCGTATAGCCTCAAGAAGTCCCCGGGTAATGACCGTTCCCGGCGACTCTGTAGCGCTCACCACCACGTCGGCATCCGCCAGCAAGGCGTGCAGCGATTCAAACGGCTCGGCCCCTGTAGCCCCTACCTCTGCCACAAGATCCTGCGCGCGCTGGAACGTGCGGTTCGTGATGACCAGGGATTCGAGCTTGGCTTGCGAAAGTGCTCGCGCGGCCAACTTCCCGGCCTGTCCCGCGCCAATCACAACAGCACGCTTGCCGGCAAGATTGCCCAGCGTTTGGCGCGCCAGATGGATGCACGCCGCGCTGATAGAAAGCCCGTTCCGGCTGAGGCGCGTTTCTGTGTGGACCCGTTTGCCAACGCGCAATGCTTGATGGAACATCTTCCCCAGCGGATCGTGCACGGTTCCCGCCAGCGTGGCTGCGCTGAACGCCGAACGCACCTGGCCCAGCACCTGCGTCTCGCCGACCAGTAGCGAGTCCAGGCCGCTTGCCACGCGGAACAGGTGCCGCACGGCATCAGGCCCTTCATAGCGGTAGAAGTACCGCTCAATGGACCCCGCGCCGAGCGGGTACAGTTGTTCCAGGAACGCCATCCATGCATCCCGCTGCCCAGCGGACGCGTCAGCCATTGTGTAAAACTCTGTACGGTTGCACGTGGAGACGATGACAGCGTGGCCGAACGGCTTCGCCAGCGCCTCTAGCGCACTCGGCAACCGTTCTGCAGACACGCTGAGCCGCTCACGCACTTCAAGCGGCGCCGTGCGATGGCTTATGCCAAGAATGATAGGCTTCACGAATGCTTCACTCCCGCAGGCTGTGCGCCCGCCTCAAGTCGAGCCGTGAGCACCTTGCGAGCCTCTGCTCTCTTTCCTTGCCGGACCATCTCCAGCACATCGGTGGTCATGCACGCCTGCCAATGGTCTGACGCGACAATGACGCCCCGACTACGCAGGTCGCCGCGCACCTCGCCAAGCATCTCTCCTGCGTCTGCCCACGCAATGCAACAGGCCGTGCCGCGCTGCAGGCTTTTGTCCAAGTCTTCGCGAAGCCGTCGCGCCAATGCAGGGCTCAGCCCCCCCGTTGAGACAGCCACAGTGACCGGCCCCCGGTGCACTACCGCTGGCGCAATCCAGTTGCAGAGATGCGGAACGTCCATGACATTCAAGAGGCAATTGCGGTGCTCAGCTTCGTGGTTCACTGCCTCGTTCACAGCAGGGTTCGACGTGTCTGCCACAATGGCCATGAAGGCACCCTGCAGGTCTCCGCGCCGGTAATGGCGCTTGTGCCACGTGATTTTCCCGCTTGTCGCCAGTTGTTGCAGGTGTTCCGTAAGACCTAGACTCACGATCTCAATGCGCGCACCGCAGGCTAGCATTGGGCCAATCTTGCCTTCGGCCGCAGCGTCGCCGCCAATGACCACACACTTTCGATTCCTCAGGTCTAAGAACACGGGATAAAAATCAGCCACATCTCACCTCGTTGAGCCTGCGCCGGTTAGACAAAGTACCGCACGCGTGTCTTTTTGTACTCGCGCGTGCTAAACAGCAACATGTAGTCGCTGACCCCGCACTCTTGCGACATCTCCTTTGCAATTTCCTCGCACTTCTCTTGGGTCGTAGCGTGGATCATCGCAAAGTGGCTGTAGGGCCAGTCCGGATACGTGGGGCGCTCATAGCAGTGCGTAACCCACTTGGATTTCGCCAGCGCACGTCCCACCTCTGCCGAATTGGCGGTCTCCGGCACGCGCCACACGGACATGGCATTAAACTTGAACCCCGCACGACGGTGGTGCAGCACTGCACTGAACCGGCGCATCAACCCACGCTGCTGCAATCCGTTCGCAATGTCGAAGAGTTCCCGGTTCGTTAGGTGTAACCGCTGTGCTATGACATCAAACGGGCGGCTCTCCAGCGCAATGTCCTCTTGCAGCTCCAGCACCGCCTCAACGTCAAACGGCGTGACCTTCTCCGCTCTGTTCCAGTTAGGGTTGTCCGGGTCGTAGGAAACCGCGGCGCCCTCTTCTTTCACCATGTCAAAGTTCACGCCAATCTTGAAGAAGCGGATGACCGGCAGCAGACGACACTCCAGAGCTTCTGTGCGCTGCGCCATTTCCTTGATTGTGCCTTCCAGGCTCTCCATTGGCGGCACTGCCAGCGTGAACCATAGGTTGAAGTAGTGCCCCTCGCGAGCGTAGTTGTGGGACACACCCGGATGACGGTTGATAAGTAGCGCCGATTTGTGCAGCCTTTCCGGGTCAAAAGCCATCGCCACCAAGCACGTCGTATAGCCCAGCCTGCGAGTGTCAAAGATAGCGCTGATCTGGCGCACCACATGCTTGCGCTTCAACTCACCAATGCGGCGCAGCACACCCTCCTCAGTAAGCCCAAGCTCGTCACCTATGGCCTTGAACGGCTCATCTGTCAGTGGGAACCGCGTTTGGATGACGTTCAGAATGCGCCGGTCGTCAAGGTCCATGTCGCTGGCGTCACGCTTGGGGGCGCTGCGCTTAGAAGCAGCCGCTGGCTCAGACTGCGCCGGCGGCTTGGATTGCGCTTTGCGTATCATTGCCCGCACCATTGTGGCTCCCTTCATAGGACCGGATCATGGACAGCAACATATGGTCCGCCACCTGCTCCATCTGCTCCCAGATGAGAGTGGTGTCAGTCCCACGGAGTGAGCCGTGTTGGGCAGCTTCTCGCACGGCCTCAAAGAGCGAGTTCCGGAAGAAGATGAATGCTTCGAGCACCTGTCCAAGCGGCACGCCCACACGCGCAATGTCCTGGCCATACCCCTCGGCAAGTACACCAACTTCTGATAGCACGTCTGCCTGCCCCCGGCGCTGGCTGACATAGGTAATGCTCAAATCAAGCAACCGCCTGCCAAGCACGCGCATCTTGACGCGCCCCTCTTCACTAAGCTTCCCCATCCACGCCTGCTTGCGCGGGGAGTGCTCGCCGTGCAGGCCTTTGCGTATCCTGCGCAGCGCGGACTCTTCAAGAGTGGCCACCGCTATTTGGACCGGCCTGCGCCCCTGCGTCATGGCGACAAGGTCTTCCCGCAGGAACCGGCGATGGCCGCCCGCAGTGCGGAACGTGCGGATCTGTCCATTATCGGCCCACTGGCGGAGGGTAGATTGATGCACCTTCATCAAGGCGCACGCCTCGGAGAGAGGCAGCCACTGCGTTTGAAGCTGCGAAGATGCCATTGTTTGATCCTATGAAATCTGAGGAAATCTATGGAATTCTTCTGGTAACTTCCGGCACATACCCTATCACGAGGCATAGAGAGAAGTCAATGAGAAATGTGGAGCCCACGCAACCTTCCAGCTTTCGAGGCACGTATCTCATGCTATAGTAAATCTATGGGCAGATGGGGCACAAACTTCTTTAGAGAAGGCAAATTTCAACACGAAAAGCGTCTTTTGCTCGACAAAATACGCACGGAAATCAGCAACGGTTGAGTAGTAGCTGCCATAGAACGCGTCCCTCGCGAGCATTTCGTTCCTGCGGCCTGGCGCGAGGTGGCCTATCGGGACTCTGCTTTACCCCTGCCCTATGGCCAGACTATCTCCCAACCGCTCATGGTCGCCATCATGACCGCTGCATTCGACCCGCAGCCGCAGCACATGGTGCTTGAAATTGGTACCGGCAGCGGCTACCAAACAGCGATACTGGCTGAACTCGTGCAGCAAGTGATTACAGTTGAGCGTGTTGCCCAGCTTGCCGGCGCCGCACGCCAGGCGCTTACTGCTCTTGGATACGGCGGCCTCGTCACCACGCGCGCCGCCACCAGCGAGTTGGGCTGTCCCGAAGAAGCACCGTTTGACGGCATCATCGTCACTGCGGCAGCACCCAAGATTCCGGTTGGCCTGCTCAGGCAGCTGGCGCTAGGAGGACGTCTCATCATCCCTGTCGGCGCCGCCCAGGACCAGAACCTCTTCCCGATTATTAATGCCCCGACCGGTTGGACATGACCCGCCTTGGGCCATGCCGCTTTGTGCCGCTCATTGGGCAGGAAGGCTGGCTTCTCCAGCCCACTGCTGAGGCGTTCTGACCGACGCCCTGTTATACTGACTGCATGGCAAAGACGAGCCTTTTCGGGCGTGACATCCTCTCATTCGGTGACCTCTCTCCTGATGAAGTCGCCTACCTCCTAGAGTCGGCGCGTACACTCAAGAAGCAGCGGAACATGGGGACACCGCTGGCGGGCAAGAGTCTGGCGCTTGTCTTTGAGAAACCGTCCATGCGCACCAAGTCTAGCTTCACAATAGGGATGCATCAGTTGGGCGGGCACGTCCTCTACCTTGGCCCCGATGAAGTGGGCCTCGGTAAGCGGGAGCCTGTCTATGATGTAGGCAAAGTGCTTGCCACCTACGTAGATGTCATTGCCTGTCGCACATTCGCCCAGCAGACGCTGATTGAGCTTGCGAGAGCGGCCGATGTCCCGGTGATTAACGCCCTGTCCGATGAGGAGCATCCCTGTCAGGCGCTCGCGGACATCCTGACAATTCTTGAAGTTAACGGCTCGCTCAGAGGTATCGAAGTCGCCTTTATCGGCGATGGCAATAACGTAGCTGCAAGCCTTGCCCTTGCCGTAGCGAGCACAGGAGGAGTGTTCCGCCTGGCAGCCCCGCAGGGCTATGACCTGCCGAAGGACATGCTGGAAAAAACCCACGTTGTTGCGAAGAAGACCGGCGCCAAGATCGCGACAATGCGCGACCCCAGAGAGGCAGTCCGCGGCGCCGACGTAGTGTATACGGACGTCTGGACCAGCATGGGACAGGAAACCGCGTCTGCCATCCGCCGCAAGGCCTTTGCAGGCTACCAGGTCAATGAGGCATTGATGGCACTGGCCAAGCCGTCGGCCATTTTCCTCCATGACATGCCCGCGCACTATGGTGAAGAGGTCCCGACAGGCTTCCTTGATCACCCACAGTCAAGGGCATACCAGCAGGCGGAGAATCGCCTGCACGCGCAGAAAGCGCTTGTATTGGCTTTGCTAGCCCAGTAGTACCGGTCGTTTTGGAGAGGCAGTATGGAACATCCACTTCCCGTCGTTGCCGTCGTTGGCAGGCCAAATGTCGGCAAATCATCGCTGTTTAACCGGCTCATGGGCCAGCGGCTCGCGATCGTTAGCGACATACCAGGCACCACACGCGACAGGCTCATTGGCCGCGCCGTGTGGGACGAACACGCCTTGTTGCTTATGGATACCGGCGGCCTTGTGCTCCAGGATGAGGAGGTCATGACCGCCAAAGTGCGCCAGCAAGTGAACACCGCACTCGCTGAAGCGGACCTGGTGCTCTTCATAGTGGATGCGGCGGCAGGGCTCCATCCTGGCGATCAAGAGGTAGCCAAACTCCTGCACCGCCGCGGCAAGCCAGTCCTGCTCGTGGCGAACAAGACCGAGAACAGGACGCAAGAGCACGCGCTCTCCGCCGAGTTTGCACGTCTCGGCTTCGGCGAACCGATGGCGGTAACCGCCATGCACAACCTGGGAATCATGGACTTGCAAGAGAAGGTTCTCTCCATGCTTCCCACTATCTTGGTAGATGCATCCCAGCAGGACAAGACGCCGCAGCTCGCGATTGTTGGCCGGCCCAACGCCGGCAAGTCCAGCCTTCTCAACGCGATAGCCGGTGAGGAACGCGTCATTGTGGACGACACCCCCGGCACCACACGTGACACGATTGACACCACCATTCACTATAAAGACCATGAACTGATCCTTATTGATACCGCAGGTGTTCGCCGGCGCGGAAAAATTGAGCCAGGCATCGAACACTACAGTGTGCTCCGCGTGCTCCAAGCTATTGAGCGCTGCAACGTCGCCATTCTTGTGCTGGATGCCACAGAGCTGGTAACGGCCCAAGACGAGCACATCGCGGGGTTTGCAGCTGAAGCGTATAAGGGCATTGTCGTTGTAGTGAACAAATGGGACTTAGCCCCAAAGCTCAACCTGACTGAAGAGATAGCTGGGGCGGAAGTAAAGAAGCGGTTCACATGGGCTTCTTATGCTCCCATCTGCTTCACTTCCGCCCTCAAGAAGCAGGGCCTGGAAACCCTTATGAACACCGTGCTGCGCGTCTTTACGGAGCGCAACAAGCGCGTGGAGCAAAAAGACTTGGATGAGGTGCTCAAGGAAGCAATAGAGCGCCGTCCCACATCGTCCCACCCTGCACACCCGCTGCGGATCTTCCGCATGCTTCAAGTGGATGTGAACCCACCGACGTTTGTGGCCTTCGTCAACAACCCCAGCCGGGTACACTTCTCATACAGGCGATACCTGGAGAACCAGCTTCGTAGCAGGTTCGGCTTCGAGGGAAACCACCTGCGGCTGGTGTTCAAAGGTGGGGAAGAAAGCCGCACGAACCGAAGGAGTGGTTAGCCTACCTCACAGAGCAGTGTTACCCAGTCCTCGTCCTGGTACGCCTGCTTCAGGCGTAGTCCATTCTCAGCTAATGCGGACACCACTTCGTCCCGCCGCTCGATAAGCAACCCTGACCCAATGAGCAGCCCGCCACTGCGCAGCACAGGCTTGAACTGCGGCGCCAGCGCAATAAGCGCCTTCGCTGAGATGTTGGCCAGCACCATGTCAAACGGCCCAATGTCCGGCTGTGGCAGCGTTCCCTTACGCACATGAAAAAGCCTGCCCACGCCGTTTATGCGTGCATTTTGACGCGTGGCGCGGGTTGCAGCGGCTTCCGTGTCCAGGCCAAGCACGCTATCGGCGCCCAGCTTCAAGGCAGCAATTCCGAGGATGCCTGAGCCGCAGCCCAGATCTAACACCACGCTACCGGGCCGGCAATGCTCCTCAAGCGCGACCAGGCAGCGGCGTGTAGTTGGATGATGCCCTGTGCCAAACGCAAGGCCGGGGTCAAGCGTTAGGACGACCTGGCCCTGACTCTTATCAGGTGCATCAAGCCACGGCGGCATAACCAAGAGCCGTTTGCCCAGACGGAGCGCTGGGAAGTGTTCCTTCCAGTTCTCCTCCCATTCAGCCGAGTCCACTATCCGCTCATCAATTGGCGGGATGGGGCGAATGAGTGAAAGGAGTTTGGCTCCAGTCTCAATCCGGGCCTTTCGCCACTTCGCCCGGCTGTTGTTTGGGTAGTACGCTATCACCGTGACCAGCGCATTGGGATTGACCGACTCCCCTTCATCAGGGTTAAAGCCCCCAGGCTGCTCTATTGCCACAGTGTTGCTGGCGTAGCGGTTGAAAAGCTCCGTGATGGGCTCAACTAGCTCAGGAGATACCTGCACACTGACCCGGACCCACTGCGTGCCGGCCACTAGCGGACGTGGCCTGAGCGCGAGTCATCTGCCGAAGCGAGCACCCAACGGAGAAAAGACATCAGCTATTCAACGGACTGCTTGGGGTGTTCCGGCTCAAGAAGTTTGTGCAGCTCTTCAAGCAGTTTCTTCGTCCTGGCGTCCAGTTTCTTGGGCGTTGTCACCTGCACCACAACCAGCAGGTCTCCCCGCTGCCGCGAGTTCACGTCCGTGACGCCCTTCCCTTTGATGCGCAGGACTGTGCCTGGCTGCGTGCCAGAGGGAATCTTCAACTGGTCTATAGCTCCACCAAGAAGCGGCACATCTACCATGTCCCCAAGCGCTGCCTGCGGGAAAGTGATTGGCATTTCATAGATGAGGTGGTTGCCCTCGCGCTTGAAGAACGGGTGCGCCTTAACGGTTACACTGAGGTAAAAATGCCCTGGCGGGCCACTGTTCCAGCCCGCGTCGCCCTCACCGGACAGGCGTACCTGCGTCCCATCCTCAATGCCTGCTGGAATCGCCACCTGCAGCTTCCGAGTGCGCTGTTCACGGCCCGCGCCCTTGCATTGCGCACACGGCATCTGCACAATGCGTCCCTCACCCTTACACGTAGGACAGGGGACCACCTGCATAAACTGACCAAAGAGGTTTGACTGCGTGCGGCGCACCTGCCCATTTCCCCGGCAGGTATTGCATTGCGTCAGCGACGTCCCAGGCTCTGCCCGGTTGCCCTTGCAGCGCGTGCACAGTTCAGTACGGGCTGCATCAATCTCCCGCCCCAGGCCAAACGCCGCTTCTTGAAAACTGATAGTAATGGCATAGTGGAGGTCGCCGCCACGGCGCGGCCCGCGCTCCTCGCGCACGCCAAACCCGCTAAAGAACGCCTCGAAGATGTCACCAAGACCGCCGCCGGGGTCAAAGCCCTCAAATCCTCGCCTGCCAGCGTCACTTACCGCAACACGACCGTAGCGGTCGTACATCTGGCGCTTCTGGGGGTCGCTGAGGGTCTGATAGGCCTCATTAATTTCCTTGAAGCGTTGTTCCGCCTCAGGAGTGTTGTTTCGATCAGGGTGCCAGTCCATCGCAAGCTTGCGATACACCTTGCGAATATCATCTTCGCTGGCGCCCTTCCCGATGCCAAGCACCTCGTAAAAATCGCGTCCGTTCATACTGCTTTTGCGCTGCTCCTCACTACCAAGAAGACCATAACCAATGCATCCAGATAGTATACCGCAAGGGGCCTTGCACGGCTAGTTCACCGCGTCGAGAGGTAGTGGATCACCTTGAGAATCGGAGCCTGAGAGAGTTGCCCTCTCCTGTGGTGTCCGTTCATGGTTCGACAGGCTCACCACGAACGGGGAAAACAGGTGACTGCGAAAGGGGGCAAGGAGCCGGTGTACCCATATTTGCCGCGTCGAGCAGATAACCACATGTCAAATTGACCCACTATCCGTCGAGAGGATACGCAGACTAGGGCTGGGAAGCTGGCTTTGCTTGGTTCTTGCCAACCACCACCAGCGCGGGCCTCAGCACCTGCCCGCCAAAGGTGTATCCCTGCTGCACAACGTGCAGTATCTTCCCGGCCTCTCCATCCGTCTCTTGCACTGCCTGATGGCATGACGGGTCAAACGCCTTCCCTGCAGCGTCAATTTGGCAAACGTCATACGCTTCCAAAAGTGCCAGGAATTTGCGGTAGGTGAATCATATCCCGTCTACCCAGGTGAAGCCCTTTAAGGGCTCAGCAACAGTCGCCAACGCCCGCTCCAGGTCATCAACCAGCGGGAGGAACTCTGCGATCACCACCGAAGCGGCGGCCTTAGCCATATCCGCTTCTGAGCGTTGCCAGCTGGCGAGAAACCAGTCAGAGCACGCCTTCACCTCGGCACGCTCATAGCGAAGGGCTTCAAGCGCTTGTTCAGGGGAGGGAAAGTATTGCCGGCCGGCATTGCGCCGCTCTCCTGGGCCGCCATGTAGCCCCTAACTCGACGGCAGGTGGCCGTGCACGCCTTCCAGGAGTGTCCCCAGCAATTGCGAGAGGTAGCGGATGCTGGCCACAGAACGCTCATAATCAAGCCGTGTTGGGCCCACAATACCAATCGTGCCGGTCGCCTCGCCGGGCCGGCCATAGCGCCCTAAAATGAGGCTGAACGATTTGAGGTTCTCTTCACTGTTCTCCGTGCCTATCAACACCCGTGGCTTGGCGTCATCCGGCCTTGCTGAGGTGACAACCTGGTGAATGCGCTTTGAGTCAAGCAAGTTCGCCAGGTCGGCAAGCCGCTGCTGGTCAGTCAACTCCGGCTGTGTCAGCAAGTGCTGGAGCCCCTCAATGAGCCCTTCATAGAGGCTACCTTCCTCTTGCCGCATCATGTCCAGCACTTGCGCCAAAATCTGCGCCTCAAGAGGCGTTAACTCCACCGGTTTTGCCTGAATCTCCCGCGAGGTCAGCCCGGAGTACAGCGCCGACAGCTTGTTGGATGCGTGTTGCATGTCCTCACGGGTCACCGGCATTGGGAGCGGCACAATCTCCTTCCGCACGTGGGGCTGCTGGAGCACCAGCACCAAAAGCCCGAGCAGGTCCTGGAGGTAGGCAATATCAATGTGCTGCACACGCGTCTCACGCGAATGCGGATACGTGACAACCACCAGGTTTTGAGCCAGGCGCGCCAAAACCTGCGCGGAGAGTTGCAACCACGCCTCCGGATCGCGGTCAACAGCGCGGAACTCCTGCAAGACCTGACGCTTGAGTGATTCCGGCAGCTCGCCGGAGTCCGTCAGGTACTCCACGTAATAGCGATACCCTCTGTCAGACGGCACGCCCCCAGCTGATATGTGCGGGCGTCGAATATAGCCCTCGTCTTCAAGCTCCGCCATCTCGTTCCGCACTGTGGCCGAGCTGACACGCAGAGGAAATTTCCGCGCAATGACATCCGAACTCACCGGCACCGCAGTGGAAACGTAGTCACCAACCACGGCACGAAGGATCTGGCGCTTACGGTCTGAAAGACTGTCCAGCATTTCCATTACGCATACTCCCTAGCGGGGGTTGCAATGGAGGCAACGCGATGCGCCGCTTCTGGTACGACTGTACTGGGGGTATCATCGGCTGTCAAGGCAAATGAGTGCGTGTTAATGTAGCGTGCACAACAAAAAAGAGATAACAAGAGGGGTGGCCCGTTCGGCGGGCCACCCCTCTTGTCTAGGCTCCGGAAACTAACTAGGCGTTTTTGGGCTTGCGCATGATGAATACACTTGCCAGAGCGATCACCGCCGCCACGATGGCGACGACGAGGGCAATGACGGCCAAACCGCTTGCAGCATCCTGACCGGCAGGACCCGCAGCGCCAATAGCCCCAGCTTTTCCGTCAGCGCCAGCTTTGCCAGCAGCGCCTGCGACACCGGCAATACCGGCAGGACCAGCTGTACCTGCAGGACCTACGGCGCCCTGAGCGCCAGCAGCACCGCTAGCGCCCGCACCAATGGTGTAGGTGGTGGTCGCGGTACGGCCAGCGTTGTCAGCAGCCGTGATGACGTACGCGCCAGCAGCGCTGCTCGGCAGCACCGCGACGGCGCTAAAGGAGCCGTTAGGCGCAACTGTCACCACGTTCGTGGTGGCCGCTGGGCCACCGGGCACCGTGAGGGTCACCGGAGAGCCCGCGCTGAACCTGCTGCCGGAGACCACCACCACGTTACCCGGGCCGGTGGTCGGGGCAACAGTCGCAGTAGCCGCGGCCGCGGGACCACTGTTTGCATTCAGATCCTTTCGCTCGTTGTTGAACGCGGTGAATTGTGCTGACTGGGTCGCACTAAAGGTACCGATCGTAAACTTAATGGTCTTACCGGTCAACTGCCCCGCAACGGTCTCCACTATCATGAGGATATAGTCGCCCGTGGCATCCGTGTTTGCCGAAGCGACTTCCATTCCATCAACAGTAGCGGCAACCTTCGTATTGGCTGATGCAGCCACTCCGTCTATCCGGGCCTTCCCATAGAACCCATGTGGGCTCGTGGATTGCGCCGAGACGAAAGCCGGCACCAACGCCAAGGACAGAGCCAGCACTGTGGCCAGCAGGATCCTTAGATTGGACATGCCACCTCCTTAAGATTTCGCGAGCTCAGAGCTTGTGTCCTCGCTGGGGGCCATCAAGGCCCCCAGCGAGTTGTTGGCGTTAGCGCCAGCCGAGGATATTGTTGCCCTTTGTCAGCGTGCGTGTGAAGGTGCTCGTCGTCAGCGTGCAGTCGGCATCGACTACGATGTTTACTGCGTCGCCGGGGACGATGCTGAGTAGCGTGTTGGCGGCGGAAGGGGCGGCTATGTCATAGAGCAGCCATGCCTTCTTTCCGTTGTCATATCCCCACACGCGGGTAACGCTAGCTGCGATCGACTGAACCTGAGACGCCACGGTTTGGGTCGCGACGGAGATAGTGAGGGAGGTCGTGGCGGCGAATAAGCCCGCGGTGGCATTCACAGCTACGACGCCCGTGTTCATGGCAGGAACAATTATGGTGATATTGAATTGGCCGTTCGCGTCGGTGTTCAGCGCCTGGGCAGGCAGCACACCAAGGCCGCCAACCGTCAGCACGTCCACGCCTACGAACTGCGGGAATCCGTCACCACGGATAGTCAGGTTGCCGCCAACGGTCGAGGTCGCGGCCGTGCCCACACCGGTGGCAGATACGGTCGGCGCGGGGATGAAGTGGGTCACAGCGGTTAAGTTGGTGCCTAACGAGACCGCGTCCGTAGCGGTGATCGTGTTCAACGAGTTCGGATTAGCGGCCAGCGGGACCGTCACGTTGACGGTGAAGTTACCGCTGCCGTCCGTTGTGGCGGCCCCAATGACGTTGGTCGCAGAAGTGGGGATGGGGTAGTTGAGCGTTACTGTGCTAGCACGGCTCCAGCCTGTGCCGGTGAGGGTTATGATGGTGCCGCGCTTTCCAGACGTCGGGGTCGCCGTCATCAGACGGGACGGAATGGTAACGGACGTCTGGCCGTTCAGACCCGCTGCGTCGGTAACGATCACCGTCAATGTGCCGGTGGTCGTGCCCAGACCAGGAGATGCTACGCCCGTGCCTATTTCAAAGACCGCCGCTGGGAAGTTCCCTGCGGCATCCAAGGTCCAGTTTCCGCCGGTTGGGCAACCGCCTCGCGGGGTCCAGGCCAGAGAGTTAATCGTCACACCGGCCGGGCAAGCAACGGTGCTGCTCGCCGAAAGACCGGTTGCTGTGAGGGTCACCGGGCTGCCAGGAGTGCCCACCACACCCGTATTGGGCGTGATAAGGATAGTGGCGCCATACAACGTTACCGTAGCAGTTGCACCGGCAGCCGTTGAGCTTGCGGTCGTCCACACCCGGATGGTGGCCACGCCCGCAGGTACACCCAGCGGCACTGTGCAGGTAGCAGTTGCGGTCAACTGGCCAGCCGCGTTCGCATTGACTGCGCTGGATGGACCGCAGTTTCTGCCACCAATCGAGATGCCCTCAGCAGCCGTCCCAGCGACGGGGCCGACAATGCTTGCGTTTGCTGCGAAGTCGTCACCGCTGATCGTGAAGACGGAGCCTACGACACCCGTGGCCGAGCTCAGCCGGATGCTTGCGAGAACCGTGAAGCCGGTCTTTGGGAAGTTCGCACCAGGGAGGCCAGCGTTGTCCATGACTTTGATGTTTGCGTTGGCCCCGGTAGCCAGCGGTGGGACCGTGGCGATCCAGGCAATGGATGCCTTGCCGTCCGTGCCAACCGTGCCCGTGCCAAGGACAATTTCAGCCGCGGTCACCGCGTTATCGTCGTTGGCGTCGTTCCACAGGGTAGCCGAGGAGCCGGAGGTGAGACCTGCAGCTGTGGAGGTCACGCTCGTGCCACGTGCGCCAGACGTCGCGCTGTGGCTCAGTGTGCGCACGAACATCACGCGCGCCTGGTTGTTTATGGCGACTTGGAGCCCGTTGCTGGACAGGATGGAGCCGCCGCTGGCCGTGCCGCTGGCAATGGCACCAGCAGGGCCGCCGCTTGCGGAGTTCTTGATGAGCGCAGACTGGCCAATGGTGACCATCACCAGGGACGCCGCACCAGGAGTTTGCGCGGCAATGTTTGTTATTGCGACGCCGGCCGGCGTCAGGTTCGGCAGCGTTATTTGAATGTTACGTGTGTTCGCTGAGCCACCAATGATCAGTGAGCCTCCCACGATTGGGTCGATGTTCAGCGGGTTAGATGCACCGCCATTCACCGAAACCGCCACCATACTTTTCGATATCGTGGCCGGGAGTACAACACCCAATGGCATAGCGAGAATCATCGTGTCCACACCAGAGACCAGGATCGTTCGCGCTGGGAACGTGATGTTCCACTGAGCGAACTGGTCCACCGTGTTGGGGTTCACCACGAAGGCTGTTGCAAAGACCAGGGGGAGTTCGGAGCTAACGAGTGGATGGGTTACAGGCGTCGTAGCCTGAACCGAAACCACGGCCGGTATGTAGTTTTGTGCCCCGCCTTGTGAAGCCGTGCCGTCCGCAGGATGGACGTTTGCGGCAGCTATAAACTGGAGCGCGACGTAGGCGCCAGCGCCCGGGGCCATTACCGCTGACACATGGGTCAGTACTTGGCCCGAAATGGTTAACGAGGCTGTGTTAGCGGCTGCTAGGGCGGTGACGGCAGCGGCGACGTTTGCGCCGGTCCCTGCGTACACGTTAGCGGCTATTACAGTGCTCGCTGGCATTACTGTGCCATTCGGCAGAGTGTAAGCAACTGACTGCCCTGCGTTGTAACCAGTGCTAGTGACAAACACTATTGTCACTACTGATGCGGATGGCTGACCAAGTGCCGCACCGGGATTTACCGTGTCAGTGGTCACAGTGACCGCTGTAATCACGCCAGCCGCGTGTGCGCTCTGTGGGCGCACTGCGAATGGCGCAATGACGCTAACGAGCAGCGCGAGCGTCAAAAGCCAGGAGAATACCTTGGTAACTTGCTTAGTCATCTAGCCTCCTTTTAAATTGCCTGGATATTTGCTTGGCCTGGGTACTTACGATATTTGTGCGTTGTCTGGCGGCTTCCTGTGGGGCTTGAGCCCCGCTGCTTCGGTGCTGTTCCCGAGAAGCGCCGAACTTCGTGCCCTGTATTGGGTCTAACTGTGGATTCGGCAACTACTACCTCCAACCACCCCACCCCGCGCCTCTCTCATGCGCTCACTCCCTTCCATACATATTAAGCCGGGCGTCCTCTTCGGCATCATGCCTTGCTTCCTTAGTCGCCCTGCACTCCGGTGGCGGCCTCCCAATTCCCATCGGGAAGTGCCACTATCACCTAGAACGTGCCATAGCCTCAAAAAGTTCCATGCTCGACTACTACGTCGAACCCGGAACCTCAAGGCCACCTTCTAGACGCAACGAAAAGGGCATCCCGATACTCGGGACGCCCCCTCAGGCTGTAACGCATCGTAATCAAAACTGAAGGGGGTGTCAAGGGGGAAATACGTGTAAACTACCTAGACTTCTTAGATGACGAGCACCTTGCACGAAAAGAAAGCCTAACATTTGTCAGAGAACTAAGCTAATGAAACTTCCCGAAGTTCCTATTATGTCTGGTACTTTGTACTAGCTGTCCTCAGTTCCTCTTCCTTATTAAGGAATCGTGCAGGATCTTCGGCGCCTCCTGCGGACAGCCTGACATCTACAAACGCACCCAGCCTAGCAAACATCTGTTCCATTTGTAGCCTTGCCTTTATCATCCATATCAGAAACGGCGCGTCAATGGCTGCCACTCCCGGCGTGTACGTTGGCGCAGGGCGTTCTCCGTCTAGGCCAAGCAGCTTCTCAGCGCATTCTTGACATGCTATAGGGCAAGCACTACTGTATAAGGGTTTCCTGTGAGACAACGCGAGGAACGGGAAGAGTACCCACCCACTCCAGCATCAGAGAGCCGGCGGATGGTGCGAGCCGGTTGCGGACGGCGGGGAACTGGCCCGGGAGCGGAGAGGGTGAATTCGCCAGAGGCGGACTAGCCATCTACGGTGACACCGTTACCGTCTTGAGCGTCCCCTGATATCGGGGGAAATGGTGGTGGTACCGCGGGGTGCATATCCCGTCCGCCTTGTGTGGCGAACGGGATTTTTTGTTAACCAAGAACCTGGGACAGCAATTAACCGTTCCTTAAAGTAGAAGGCGTACGCTAGTGGCGCCTCTTGCCGGTTCTTCTTTTCTGAAGAAGGGTCGACGGGCAAGCGTCGTAAAGGGCAATCCGCCACAGGCGGAAAAGGAAGACATATGAAGATGAATGGCAGCCAAATGATGTGCGAGGCGCTCCTTCGCGAGGGCGTTGACGCGGTATTCGGCATTCCGGGCGGCGCAATCCTCCCGTTCTACCAGACGCTGCCTGAGTTCCCCAAGCTGCGGCACATCCTGGTCCGTCATGAGCAGGGCGCCACGCACGCCGCGGATGGCTACTTCCGCGCATCGGGTCGCGTCGGCGTTGCCATCGGCACCTCAGGCCCCGGCGCAACCAACATGCTCAGCGGCATCGCGTGCGCGCTCACGGACTCGGTGCCTATGGTCTGCATTACCGGCCAGGTAGCGCGCGGCGCAATCGGCACGGATGCGTTTCAAGAGACGGACACTATTGGCGTGTCCATGCCCGTGGTGAAGCACAGCTACCAGATCATGCACGCTGTAGATGTCCCCCGCGTGGTCCGCGAGGCGTTCTACATCGCCAGGAACGGCCGGCCCGGCCCGGTGCTCATTGACTTCCCTAAAGATGTGCAGACGGAGATCGGCGAGTTCGTGTGGCCGGAAGAGCCGGTGTTTGACACTGACTACCGCCCCATCATGGACGCGCAGACCAGCGACCTCCGGCAGGCCGCCCAGCTCATCGCGCAGGCGCAGCGCCCCGTCATCTTGTCCGGCCACGGCGTCATCCTGGCCGGCGCTTCTGACGAGGTGCAGCAGCTGGCGGAGAAGACGCAGATTCCGGTGATTACCACGTTGCTCGGTATCAGCGGCATACGGTCCAGCCACCCGCTGAACCTGGGCATGCCCGGTATGCACGGTCTCGCCTCTGCCAGCATAGCTATCAACGAAGCAGACCTGCTCATCGCCGTCGGCATGCGCTTTGACGACCGTGTCACTGGCCGCCTCAGCGCCTTCGCGCCGCACGCCAAGGTCATCCACATCGATATCGACCCGGCGGAGATCAGCAAGAACGTGAAAGCTACTGTCGGCATTGTGGGCGATGCTAAGCGCGTGCTTCGGCAGCTCATGCCGCTGGTCACGCCGGCCTCTCACGGCGACTGGATCGCCACCATTGAGCGCCTGAAGAAGAACCACCCACTCTACGTTCCGGACGAGGGCGACAAGCTCTTCCCGCAGCACGTCATCCAGGCAATCTCGGACGTCACAGACGGCCATGCGGTGCTCGTCACCGGCGTGGGCCAGCACCAGATGTGGGCCGCGCATCACTACAACTTTAAGGAGCGCGGACTCTTTATCTCCTCCGGTGGACAGGGCACCATGGGCTACGAAGTGCCTGCCGCCATGGGCGCTGCGGTTGCGCGGCCGGACAAGCAAGTCTGGTCCATCTGCGGCGACGGCGGCTTCCAGATGACCATGTACGAGCTGGCCACCTGCGCGGAGAACAACATTCCCGCAAAGTACGCCATCATCAACAACAACAACCTCGGCATGGTGAAGCAGTGGCAAGATATCTTCTATAAGCAGGACTACGTTGCCACCAAGTACACTAAGAACCCTGATTTTGTAAAGCTTGCTGATGCGTTCGGCATCCTTGGCCTCCGCTGCGATTCGCGCTCCAAGCTCCTGGATGTGGTGAAGAAGGCCAACGCGCATCCCGGCCCGGTGCTCGTGGACTTCGTCGTCGAAAGCTCGGAGAACGTCTACCCAATGATCCCGGCCGGGCAGTCCATCGCTGAGCTCATGGAGGACCCGCGCATCAAGAAAGCAAATACGAGCGGGAGCAAGGGACGGTAGCAGGAATGGAAGCAGATCGCGTTCACACCATCGTTGCGCTATTGCGAGATCGCCCCGGCGTGCTTAACCGCGTCGCCAGCGTCATCCGCCGCCGCGGCTTCAACATCTCCAGCCTTACCGTTGGCAACTGCGAAACGGAAGGCCTCTCCCGCATGACCTTTGTGGTGCAGGGCGATGATAACATCGCTGACCAGGTGACCAAGCAGCTCCGCAAGCTCATGGACGTTGTGCGCATTGCGGACATCAGCTATGAGAGTTTCATCTCCCGCGAGATGGCGCTCATCAAGGTGCGCGCCAATCCCGCTACGCGTGGCGAAATCATGCAGATCGTGGACATCTTCCGCGCCAACATCGTGGATGTCTCACCGGAAGCGCTGGTCATTGAAGTAACCGGCGATGAGGACAAGGTGGCCTCCCTCCTCGGCATGGTCAACCACTTTGGCGTGTGCGAGGTGCAGCGCAGCGGCCGCCTCTCCATGGTGCGCGGCATGATTGGCGCGGGCGATTCCACCGCCGTCGTCACCAGGTCTCCCAACGGGCACATCCCGGAAGTCGCTGTCGAAGTGGACCGCTCCGGGGGCTAGGTCCCACGCATAACGAAAGTACGCGCAGTATGCGCCGATAAGGAAACGAAATGGCAAAGCTATACTACGACAAGGACGCAGACCTCTCCTATCTCAAGGGCAAGACCATCGGCATCATTGGCTACGGCAGCCAGGGGCACGCCCACGCGCTGAACCTCAAGGACAGCGGCCAGGACGTCGTCGTTGGCCTGTACAAGGGCAGTCCGCGTTGGGCCGTTGCGCAGCAAGCGGGCCTCCGCGTCGCCGAGGTGAAGGACGTCGCCAAGGAAGCTGACATCATCATGATGCTCATCCCGGACATGGCCCAAAAAGACGTGTACGAGAAAGAGATCAAGCCGTCCCTGCGCTCCGGTCAGACCCTCATGTTCGCGCACGGGTTCAGCATCCACTTCAAGCGCATCGTGCCGTCACCGCTAGTGGACGTCACCATGATTGCGCCTAAAGCTCCCGGCCACCGCGTGCGTGAAGTGTTCATGCAGGGCTTGGGCACACCGTGCCTCCTGGCCGTGCAGCAAGATGTCTCCGGCCACGCCAAGCAGACCGCGCTCGCATACGCAAAGGGGATCGGCGGCGGGCGCGCAGGCATTCTGGAGACCACGTTTAAGGAAGAGACTGAGACAGACCTCTTCGGCGAACAGGCTGTCCTCTGCGGCGGCGTGAGCGCACTGGTCAAGACCGCGTTTGAAACGCTCGTCAAAGCCGGTTATCAGCCCGAGGTCGCGTACTTCGAGTGCATGCATGAGCTCAAACTCATCGTCGACCTCTTCTACGTCGGCGGCCTCAGCTACATGCGCTACTCCGTCAGCGATACCGCTGAGTACGGCGACTACACCCGTGGCCCGCGGGTCATTGACCAGCACGTCCGCGATTCCATGGAGAAAATCCTGAAGGAAATCCAGAGCGGCCAGTTCGCCAAAGAGTGGAGCGCTGAGAACGACGAGGGCAAGAAGCGGTTCTTGCAGATGCGTGAGCAAGAGACGCACCACCAGATCGAGCAAGTTGGCACGGAGCTGCGCGCAATGATGCCCTGGCTCAAGCGTTCAACGTAGGGTTGCGCGGCAGTGCAGAGAAGGCGAAGAGAAGGACATGAAGGATTTGGAGGTCTACGCCGTAACCATCCGTCCCATTTCCGCCGGGTATCCGGTGGACGGGGCGGTCTACGGTACCCTGTAGCCCAGCCTTTGACGGTGCTACTGGCATGAGCCCCACATTGAGGTTTCTTGCGGAGTCGCACCCAGTCCACTGCTCGTCAACGCATAGCTGGCCGCAACTACTGTAAGGAGAACATCACATGGCGGAAGACAAAGTTATCATCTTTGATACCACGCTCCGGGATGGGGAACAGTCCGCGGGCGCAGGCATGACCACAGATGAAAAACTCCAGATCGCGCACCAGCTTGACCGCCTCGGTGTAGACGTCATTGAAGCGGGCTTCGCTGCATCGTCCCCCGGCGACTTTGAAGCGGTCAGACAAATCGCAAAAGAAGTCCGCCGGCCCGTTATCGCATCCCTCGCGCGCGCCAACCCTGCAGATGTCGACAAGGCGGCGGAAGCGGTAAAGGGCGCTGAGCACCCGCGCATCCATGTATTCCTGTCCAGCTCAGACAACCACCTTCTGTACCAGATGCGCAAGAATCAAGAAGAGGTGCTTGAGATGGCGGTGGACAACGTCAAGCGCGCAAGGCGCTACTGCGAGAACGTAGAGTTCTCCCCCATGGACGCCAGCCGCACCGGCATCGAATTCCTGCTTCGCATCGTCGAATCCGTCATCGCAGCAGGCGCCACCACCGTCAACATCCCTGACTCGGTGGGCTACGCCATTCCCGAGCAGTTCGGCGAGATGATCCGTACCATCATGAACAAAGTGCCCAATGTGCACAAAGCGGTCATAAGCGTCCACTGCCACAACGACCTCGGCCTGTCCGTAGCCAACAGCCTGGCCGCCGTTCGCGCAGGCGCGCGGCAAATCGAAGGCTGCATCAACGGCGTCGGCGAGCGCGCAGGCAATGCGGCGTTAGAAGAAGTCATCATGGGTCTCCAGACCCGCAAAGACCTTTTCGGGGTGTCCAACAACATTGACACCACCCAGTTGCTCGCCACCAGCCGCCTGGTCAGTGACATCTTCGGCTTCCCAGTCCAGTTCAATAAAGCCATTGTCGGCGCGAATGCGTTCCGCCATGCGTCCGGCATCCATCAGGACGCTATTATCAAGGAGCGTACGACGTTTGAAATCATGGACCCCGCGTCCGTCGGTTGGCGCAGCAACGCGCTGGTGCTCGGCAAGCTCAGTGGACGCGCGGGCCTGAAGGCGCGCCTGGAAGAGTTGGGCTACCATCTCAGTGTGGAAGACCTCAACAAGACTTTCGAATCCTTCAAAGCGCTCGCCGACAAGAAGCACGAGGTCACCGACCGCGACTTGGAAGCGCTCATGGCTGAGCAGCGCCGCGAGAGTGACACGACTATCTACAAGCTCGATTTAGTCCAGGTGCACACCGGCACCAGCGAGATCCCAACAGCAACCGTGCGCCTAATCACCAGCGATGGCAAGCAGGTTAGCGAAGCGGCTACCGGGAACGGTCCTGTAGACGCCATTTGCAAGACTATCGCCAAGATTGTGGGCATAGAGGCGCGTGTTGACGAGTACTCAGTGCGCTCTGTGACCGCCGGCCTTGATGCGGTTGGCGAAGTCACCATCCGCCTGGACTACCAGGGACGCATGTACGTCGGCCGCGGCGCCGATACGGACATCCTGGTCGCCAGCGCCAAGGCACACCTGAACGCCATCAACCGCCTGCTCAGCATCGAGAACGTCGTCACACGGGCAATGGCAGCACACTAAAACGCTCTCGCCATGACGGCAAGAGAGCTGGCAAGAGAGGGAGCAAGCATGGCTGGTAAAACAATGTTCGAGAAAATCTGGGACGCGCACCTCGTCGATGAGGAGCCTGGAAAGCCAGCGCTCATATACATCGATTTGCATTTGGTGCATGAGGTGACCTCACCGCAAGCGTTCGACGGCCTGCGCATGACCAACCGCAAAGTACGAAGGCCGGATCTCACCATCTGCACCGTAGACCACAACGTTCCCACGTGGGCGCGCAACTTGCCCATCACGGACGAGGTTTCGTTGAAGCAGTTGGACGCCATGGAGAAAAATGCCAAGGACTTTGGCCTGACGTTCTATGGAATCAACTCCCCAGGCCAGGGCATTGTTCACGTCATTGGGCCTGAGCAGGGCTACACGCAGCCTGGCATGACCATTGTCTGCGGCGATAGCCACACCTCCACGCACGGCGCAGTCGGCGCCCTCGCGTTCGGCATCGGCACCTCTGAAGTTGAGCACGTGCTGGCAACGCAGTGCGTGGTGCAGCGCAAGCCCAAAACCATGGAAATCCGCGTGGACGGCCCGCTGCCCTTCGGCGTTGCCGCCAAGGACATCATCCTGGGCATCATCGGCCGCATCGGCATCGACGGCGCAACCGGACACGTGGTGGAGTACACCGGCGAGGCGATCCGCTCCCTGTCTATGGAAGGCCGCTTCACCGTCTGCAACATGTCCATTGAGGGCGGCGCCCGCGCTGGCATGATCGCCCCGGACGACAAGACCATCGCCTACGTCAAGGGCAGGCCGCATGCGCCCAAGGGCGCAGCCTGGGACAAGGCCGAGTCCCACTGGCGCAGCCTGCCGTCCGACAAGGACGCCAAGTTCGACAAGACCGTCATCATCCCATCCACGGAGCTGGAGCCGTTCGTTACCTGGGGTACCAATCCCGGCATGGTCGCGCGCGTCAGTGGCCGCGTCCCTGACCCAAAATCCTTCGAGGCGGTCGCAGACAAGCAAGCTGCGGTGCGCGCCCTTGAATACATGGGCCTGGAGCCCAATACGCGGGTTGAGGACATCAAGATAGACCGCGTCTTTGTTGGCTCCTGCACCAACGGCCGTATTGAGGACCTGCGCGCCGCCGCGGAAGTAGCCAGGGGCCGCAAGGTCAATCCCAACGTCTACGCCATGGTCGTCCCAGGCTCCACTGCTGTGAAAAAGCAGGCTGAAGCTGAGGGCCTTGATCGTATCTTCAGGGATGCTAACTTTGACTGGCGAGAGGCTGGCTGCTCTATGTGCCTGGGCATGAACCCTGACATCCTGAAGCCCGGCGAGCGATGCGCCTCCACCTCCAACCGCAACTTTGAGGGTCGCCAGGGCAAGGGCGGCCGCACGCACCTCGTCAGCCCGCAGATGGCCGCCGCCGCCGCCATCGCAGGCCACTTTGTAGACATCCGGCAGTGGAAGAACTAAGGGTCGCTACCATACGCCGCACTATCAGGATGCTGGCAAAACAGTTAAGTTGACAAGTTGAATAGATTAGACCAACTGAGGATAGGTTAGGAGGCGCCATGGAACCACTCAAGCGCGTTCTCGGCACCGTTGCTCCGCTCAATCGCGTCAACGTGGACACAGACCAGATCATTCCCAAGCAATTTCTGAAACGTATTGAACGGACAGGCTTCGGCGAATTCCTGTTCTATGACTGGCGCTTCCTGGAAGACGGCAAGACGCTCAACCCAAAGTTTGAGTTGAATCACCCCGGCTACAAGGACGCGCAAATCCTTGTGGCAGGCCGCAACTTCGGCTGCGGCTCCTCCCGCGAGCACGCGCCGTGGGCCCTCTTAGACTACGGCTTCCGCATCGTCATTGCCCCCAGCTACGCGGACATCTTCTACAACAACTGTTTCCAGAACGGCATGCTCCCCATCACGCTGCCGGAAGAAACAGTTGAGAAGATTATGAAGAACGCGGAAAGCCGCCCTGGCTACAAGCTGGCTGTCGACTTGGAACGCGGCGTCATTGAAGATGACCACGGCTTCAGCGCCAAGTTCGACATTGAACCCTTCCGGAAATACTGCCTGCTGAACGGCCTGGACGACATTGGCCTCACGCTCCAGCGCGAAGACAAAATCACCGCCTTTGAAAAGAAGCACGCAATCTCGCAGCGATAACGGCGGTATCCAAGTAGGACTAAAAGAGCGCCTCTAGCTTCCTAGAGGCGCTCTCCATTTGTCCGCCGATAGCTCACATGCTTGACTTTTCCCAGCAAGAGTAGTACGTATTCGTGCCGAGGCCTGGCGTCACAACGGTTACAGGCGTGTATCTCAGCAGGAGGGTAAGCAGCTATGGAAACAGTCGTCGATTTGACATCCAAGGGTCTTGTAGCTCTGATCGCCGCCATCTTGATAGGCAGGAGAACAGGCAACTCTTCCGGGGCCGTCATGGGTGGGATTATCGCCGGGGTAATTGGCGCTGTCATTGGTGTCACCGCAGGCGAGCTGGGGCTGCTACTATACCGGACACTAGATAAATCAGTTATTGGCGCTATCGCCGGAGTGGGTGGCGCGCTCGCCCTCGGCAGTCTAATCGGATTTGGTGTCAGCGTGGCCCTCAAAAACATGATGGGCGACCTGGCGGGCGACAAGGCAGACGTCTACAAGGCCATGGTTATTGGTGGAATCCTTGGCGCAGTTGCTGCGACGTTGTTTGGAAGCTGGATCTAGAGCAGGCCCGCCAACTCGTGCAGTTGTACGCCTTCATGTACTGAGGTTTAGGCGTGTCCAGCAGCGCGTACGCCACGCGACGGGCTCGCCCTAGGGCGCTTTGGCTTCTTTGGTGTAATTGGTGTACACCATGCCCACATCCTCGCCTTTCATCCCGCGGTCCACCATATACGCTTGCAGCTTTTGCGCTGCCTGCGCGCCCACAAAATGCACGTTTCCGCTGCAGTAATGCTCATGCCCCACATCCTCTGTGCCGCGCTTGTGACGCGCCCTAGGCTTGCAGCCACAAGGGCAGCCATACCGCACCTCAACCACATCCGGTTGATTCCATGACGACCACACGATAAACTCCATCAAGCATCAATCTAGGCCCCTCCCCAGGGGAAGGGTATTGAAAGAAGCAGAGGAGACACTGGATGAACTTCAACATTGCAGTCCTTGGCGGTGACGGCATTGGCCCGGAGGTTACGGGCGAGGCCGTCCGCGTCCTGCAGGTCTTGGCCCAGAAGCGCGGCCATACATTCACCTTTGAGTTTGGCGCAATCGGCGGCAACGCCATTGACGACTACGGCAGCGCTCTGCCTGCCGCAACCCTCAAGTTGGCGAAAGCCAGCGACGCTGTGCTGCTCGGCGCCGTCGGCGGCCCCAAGTGGGACGATCCCAAGGCTAAGACCCGGCCTGAGGATGGCCTCCTTGCCATCCGTAAAGAACTAGGTTTGTTCGCGAACCTGCGCCCCGTCAAAGTGCACCCGGCGCTCATAAACGCCAGCCCTCTCAAGCCATCAGTCCTGCAAGGCGTAGACCTGGTGGTGGTACGCGAGCTGACCGGCGGCCTCTATTTTGGCAAGCCCAAAAAGCGCTGGTCCACCTCCCGCGGCCGCCGTGGCGTGGACACCCTGGCCTACAGCGAAAAGGAAATCCGCCGCGTGCTCCACGTCGGCTTTTCATTGGCCAAGGGCCGCAAGAAAAAGCTCACCTCAGTGGACAAAGCCAACGTCCTGGAGACCTCCCGCCTCTGGCGGGAGATGGCCACGGAAATCGCCGCGGAGTACCCTGACGTCACACTCGAGCACATGCTCGTAGACACTGCCGCTATGCAGCTCGTCCGCGCGCCATCCCGCTTCGATGTCATGGTTACAGAGAATACGTTTGGCGACATTCTGACGGACGAAGCGGCCGTCCTCGCAGGCTCCATGGGCCTGTTGCCATCAGCGAGCATGGCAGGGGTCCCGCAAATCGGCAAGCGCTCTAAGGGTCTCTATGAACCCATCCACGGCAGCGCGCCTGACATTGCCGGCAAAGGCATTGCCAACCCGCTCGCCACCATCCTGAGCACCGCGCTCATGCTCCGCTACTCCCTCAATTTGGAGGCGGAAGCCCACATCATTGAGGAAGCAGTAGGCAAAGTGGTCTCTGACGGCTACCGCACGCCAGACATCGCTGCGCCAGGCGAAAAAACCATCGGCACACGGGAAATGGGTGACCTGGTGGCGAATCTGTTGTAGCAACCTTGACACCCCTCCGCCCTCCATGCTACCGTCGCTAGAACAGCCGTGACGGAGACCCGTCAGCGCAGCAGCGCCTCCAGCGAGTCCGAGAGGGTGTGAGCGGACAGGTAGCGCTGCGGTGAACATCCCTCCTGAGCTGCGCAGTGAATGTCCTTCCTGGAAGGGCGGAGTAGCCTGCGCCGGAATGCCACCGTTACTGGGCAGGAGCGTGTTCGCGCTCCGCAAGAGTCCTGCTCCAGTTCAGCAGCGGGAGAATAAGGGTGGTATCACGAGAACAAAAAGCTCGTCCCTTTGGGACGAGCTTTTTGTTTGCCTTGGTTATTCTTCTGTATTGTCTAACTTGGACTACAGAAGCCAAGTCAACGAAGTGCTGAACACGCTAGGTGTCGTCGCGGGAGCGGGCTAGAACACGTGCATCGTGAACAACGTATCACCTCGTTGGGAGAAAAAGGCGGAGAGGTCCCCCTTCCTTTAGGGGAATAGGGCCAGAGGTTAGGTAGGTGGGGCAGGGTGGCAGCCAGCCCCCAGACAGCAAACCCTTGCGCCCACTGGCGCGCGGCGGCATGCTAGGTGGGACACGTCTCAGCATACGAACTACTCTAGAAGAGAACTCGGAGGCCAACTAGAAAGCCGAAGGGCAATCGGTGCACGCAGAGGAAGCCCTTGAAACACCCCAGGAACAGCACACACTGACGGTCGCCGCAGTGTACCTGCTGCCTGCACGTAGCCCAGCATGCTGTCACGCCCTAACATGTGATCCAATGCAGCCCAGTTGTTGCAAGATGCTTGTATCTGAAAACCGTGCTGTCAGGTCACGGCGACACAATACGCAAACATTCGTAGTTGATTGAACTGGAGTCGGGACGGAATTCGTGGCGCCAATTGCAAGACGAGCGGAGCAAGTCAAGAGAAGTCTTAGACACAATCTAAGAGTCCAGCACAGCGCAAAGGAGACGCACATGCCACAGCCAGACTTGTACGACACCACACTCCGGGACGGCACCCAAATGGAGGGTATCTCCGTCTCTGTAGAAGACAAAATCAAAATCACGCAGCGCCTCGACCAGCTAGGCTTGCACTACATTGAGGGCGGCTGGCCCGGTTCCAATCCCAAAGACGTTGAGTTCTTCGCACGCGCTCAATCGCTCAAGCTCAAGACCGCCCAGCTCGCCGCCTTTGGCAGCACCAGGCGGGCGGGTGTCAAGGTGGACCAGGACAGCCAGGTGCGGGCGCTACTGGAAGCCCGTACGCCTGTCGTTACCCTCGTGGGCAAAGCGTCAGAAATGCAGGTCACCAAAATCCTGGAGACGACCCTGGACGAGAACCTGGCAATGATTGCCGATACCGTCTCCTACCTCAAAAAGAAAGGCCGCAAGGTCTTCTATGACGCCGAGCACTTCTTCGATGGCTACCGCGCCAACCCTGAGTACTCCATCCGCTGCCTGCTAGCCGCCGCCGAAGCCGGTGCCTCCTGCGTCGTCCTCTGCGATACCAACGGCGGCACCCTTCCGCACGAAATCACAGTCATCGTTACCACCGTCCGCAAAGCCACTGGCGTGCCTCTCGGTATCCACGTCCACAATGACGCGGACACGGCCGTTGCCTCTTCCCTAGCAGCCGTGCTTGCGGGTGTCGCCCAGGTGCAGGGCTGCGTGAACGGCTACGGCGAGCGCACTGGCAACGCCAACATTCTCTCCGTCCTGGCGAATCTCCAAATCAAAATGGGTATCAAATGTGTCACCGATGAACAGTTAGCCCAATTGACAGAGGTCGCCCGCTTTGTGAGCGAGACGGTAAACCTGCCGCTGAACCCCCAGATGCCTTACGTGGGAACCAGCGCCTTCGTCCACAAGGGCGGGCTGCACGCCTCCGCAGTGGTTAAGCTGGCAGAAAGCTACCAGCACATCAAGCCGGAACTGGTAGGCAATAGTAACCGAGTCCTCGTTTCGGAGCTTGCGGGCCGCGCCAACGTGCAGTACAAATTGAATGAGATCGGAATGAAGCTTTCCGGCGACCAGGCGCGGGAGCTCGTCGAGATTGTTAAGCAGCAGGAGAGCCAAGGCTATCAGTACGAAGGTGCCGAGGCCTCATTTGAATTACTTGTAAAGCGGCGTCTCCCAGGCTATATACCACCTTTCAAACTAGAAGACTTTCGTGTTATGGTGGCTCGCGGAACGGCCTTCGGGGCGCAAGCAGAGAGCGCCCTGCTAGTCGAGGCGACGGTGAAAGTAACCGTGGCGGGCGAGACTTTCCACACCGCCGCTGAGGGCAACGGCCCCGTCAATGCCCTGGACGCAGCGCTCAGGAAGGCACTGTTGCAGTTCTATCCAACTCTGGTGCGAGTACGCTTGATTGACTACAAAGTGCGTGTGGTGGATCAGGGCAGCGGCACTGGCGCCATGGTACGGGTGCTCATTGAGTCCACTGATGGCTTAAAGAACTGGCATACTGTGGGTGCCTCGCCAAATATTATCGAGGCAAGCTGGTTAGCCCTACAAGATGGCTTTGAATGGTGGCTCTTGCGAGAGGGAGCCGCTAAAGGGTAGCAAAATCGCTGCAGCAGGAGGGGAAATCGCATGGAACAGGTGCTCTTTGTATGCACTGGCAATACCTGCAGAAGCCCCATGGCAGCCGCGTTTTTCAAGCACTTAGCAGAGCTCAGAAAGGTCTTTCCCCGCAAGCAAGCTCCGCAGGGCTGAACATCCACGAAGAGGCCGCTACCCACGAAGCTATCGAGTCCGCGTACGAGCACGGTGTCGATATTTCCTCCCACAAGCCCCATCGTTTCATCCCAGGCGCCATTGACAATGCCGACCGTATCTACGCCATGACAGAAACACAGAAGCGCCGAGTGGTAAAAGAATTTCCCAACGCCCGCGGCAAGGTGACCCCCCTCCTAGAGTCTATTGGTGCCGAGGGCGATATCTACGACCCGTTCGGCAAGGGCTTGCGCGACTACCAGAATTGCGCACAGCAGATCTGGGTTGCTGTGGACAAGCTGGCCACGCAGCTCCAACGTCAGGAGCCCGTCCGGGTCCGCTAGGCAGTCTCCCACTTAAGCCACACAACAAAGTCCCTCCTCAGCACAAAGGGCCTCGCTTGCGCGAGGCCCTTTGTGCTGAGGAGGGAGGTATCGAGTTAGATTGGCCCACTAGTAGTCGTTGTTCCATTGGGAGCCTACTAGATCCGCTGCGGCGCCCCAAATTTGCCCTTGATGTCATGCGGCTTGGCTGGCGCTTGTGCGGGCGCAGGCCGTACCGGCGGCTGCGGAAACGGCCCAATGTGAATGGCCGTATCGCTGTTATGCTTCATCACAACCACCTGGTCGCCCACGTTTACTTGATCAAGCGTGATGGTATTCTTGCCCTTGACCAGCTTCGTGTTCGCATCAATCGTAGTGGTCTGCGCTGCGCCGTTGCCGTTCGGCTTCACGGTCAGCGAATTCGTGCCCTTGGCGCTCACCGTGCCAGCCACCATGCTCATCGTCTGGGTCTGGCCATCCTTGTTCTCCCATTCGGCATTGGTGCTGTGTGGCTTGCCGCCGTCGCGCCCAAAGAATCCAAAGTGCGGGAACTTGAAGTGCGGCAAGCGCTTTTCATCCGTGTCAGCATGCAGCTTTGCAGGAGGCGCAGGCCGCGCAGCCAGCGTCACCGATACCGTCTTGGTAGCGCCACCGCTCACAAGTGTGAGCGGTAGCGTGCCGCCAACGCCAGCGATCTTCGCCGCGTCGGCCAGGACAGCAACGGTCGTGGCCGCGGTGGCGCCAACCTTGGTAATGACATCTTTCTCTTTAATCCCTGCCGTGCCTGCCGGGCTGTCAGATGCCACTTTGACAACCGCCTGACCTTGCAGGCTCTTGTCTACACCCAGCCTGGTAGCCACGTTCTCGTTCATGGGAACGACTACCACGCCCAAATACGGCATCGGAGTTGCCGCAGCGGGCGCGGGAGGTGGTGCGCTCTGTGTAAAGATCGCTACAGGCACGAGTGCCCCAATCGCGAGTACCGCAATGATAAGGAACAACCAACTTTTGCGCATAGCTCTCTACCTCTTTGCAGGGGTCTTTGACTCGCGGCTTCTGCCGCCCTGCTATTCCCTGCTTGAAAAGCAAAACGGGAATCCTTTCGAAAAGTTAGCTGGCTGTTTGGCTTTACATCACCGTGGGCGTTGAGGACAAGCGGACGGATGTTTCAATTGCTGCTATCCGGAACAACTTCCAGCGTTTCAGGTAAGATTTGCTCCTCCCCAATGCGGTAGGCGCGCACTACAGGTGCTTTCTTGTCCATCAGCGAGACTAGAATGTAAAACGCCTCGGGGTAGCTTGCGAGCCGCACATCTGTTTTTGACGGATATGCCTCCGTATGCGTGTGCGAGTGGTAAATCACCATCACTTCCCACCCGCTATCCTCTATCTCACGGTTCACCTTGAAATGTTCTTTGGGGTCTAGACTATAGCGATACGGGCTGTGCTCCATATTCGTCATGCGGTAGAACTTCGTTGCGCGCCCGTCCCGCCCGGCGATGATGCCGCAGCACTCATCCGGATCGTCCTCCAGTGCGTGCGCAGTCATCTGGTCTACGTACGACTTTGGCAGTTGCATCATCCCTCCCAACTACGGATGTTCATAAAAGCCTGCACTGGGCATTGATTGATAGCATAGCCCTGGCCAAAGCGCACCATAGTATATACCGGCGCTCCACAGTTCCGATGCGTAATGAGGCCAGTGGCGAGCCTGGCAACATTGACGCATGTAGCCAGCTTCCCTATAATTGCCTAGCAATAATGTGTCTCGAAAACCTGCCTATGGAGAATCTAGATGCCCAACCAGCTAGGCAAGCGCTACGAATGCAAAGAATGCGGTACTACTGTTCTGTGCACCAAGGCAGGTACAGGCGCTATTGAGTGCCACAGTAAGCTTATGGACCTCCAGCAGCCACGCCAGCTCCCCTCGTCAGACTAGCCTTGCACCGATCTG
The DNA here is from genome assembly GCA_009692665.1 of Dehalococcoidia bacterium. GTDB lineage: Bacteria > Chloroflexota > Dehalococcoidia > Lucifugimonadales > SHYT01 > SHYT01. The sequence goes on from SHYT01000002.1 coordinate 125,093, forward strand.
GTAAACTAGAGTTAATGAGGCAGGGGCAATATGGGCTCCCGCCCGAAGGAGAAGACATGGGGAATATAGTTATCACACCCGCAGCCATTGAGAAACTAAAGACTATCTTGGCTGAAGAGGGCGAGGGCAATTCCCTCCGCGTTATGGTCATGCCGGGCGGGCACGGCCTCCAGTACATGCTTACTGCCGAAAAAGAGAAGAACGATGATGACCTCACCGAAAACTACGGTGGTCTCCAGGTCATCATGGACACCGATAGCGCCCCGCTGCTTGAGGGCGCGGAAATTGACTACATAGAAGAGTTGACTCGCACCGGCTTCACCATCAATAACCCCAACGCCAAACTCTTCGGCGCTGCTGGCGGCTGCGCATGCGGCGGCGGTGCCTGCGCGTGCGGCGGCGGCGAACACGCCCAGAACCAGGCCTCTGCCTGCGCGTGCGGCGGCGGCGAACACGCCCAGAACCAGGCCTCTGCCTGCGCGTGCGGCGGCGGTGCCTGCGCGTGCGGCGGCGGCGAACACGCTGGTGAACATGCTGAGGCTGGCCACTCCCACGAAGGCCACGCCCACTAAGAATTCTCGCGCATTAGCAAGAATGCACCCGCCAATGGCGGGTGCATTCTTCATCTAAGCAGGCGCAAGCAACTCAATCCTCGGCCGGTATCGCTCCCGCTGCTCCTCCCACTCACGGCGCAGCAGTGTGAAAAACCACGCGTCCTGCCACTCCCCAAGCTTCTGGTACGCGCAGCGCATCTGCCCGTCAAAGTGGAAGCCGTTCTTCTCCAGTACCCGCTTGCTGCCACCGTTTCCCACGTACACGGTCGCTGACACGCGCACCGCCTCCAAATGCTCAAACGCAAAATGCACCGTCATCCGCAGCGCATCCGTCATGTAGCCGCCGTTCCAGAACGGCACGCCTACCCAGTACCTCACATCCACCTGCTGCGGGCTGGGCCGGAGCCGCACTGCAATGGATCCCATAAACATGGCATCCTCCAGACGCTCAATTGCAAACGAATATGTCGTCGACTGCCCCTGGCCCTGCGACGGTAGTCCCACCGACGCATACGTGTGCTGCATCTCCTGTTCGTCCGCGGGCCCGTCCCATCCCAATATACGCGTCACCTGACCGTCACGCACCAGCGCATAGGCCAGCACCGCGTCCTCCGGCCTCAGCGGTCGTAACCGCACCCGCTCGCCGAGCATTTCAATGTTCTTGAACGTTTTGAAGGCCGTGTCACCCAACGCTTGCCCTCGCCATTACGCCAGCACAACAATGTGCTCCGACTTTGGCTGGTACCACTCTTTCCGTGACTCCCACTCAGGCCGGAGCAGGGTGCAGTACCACTCATCCAGGTAGTCGCCGGCCTTTAGGACTTGAGCACGGCGGGTGGCGTCCAAGTTGAACCCGTTCTTCTCTAGAACGCGGCGGCTTGCCCCATTGCGCGTGAACACCGTAGCGTACACGCGTAGCGCGTCCAGGTGCGTGAAGGCGAAGTGGGTAGCAAGCCGGAGGGCATCAGTCGCGTAGCCGTTGCCCCAGTGCCACGGGCCGAGCCAGTAACCCACCTCCCATTGCTGCTCATGAACACCCATATGGAGCGTTACAACGCCTATCAGACCCGGCTGCCCAATCTGCTCAATGGCAAGTGGATATGCCCAGCGAGCATTTGGAGCAACATTTGGCAGCGCTGCTGCCTTGCGCGCCCATTCCAACTCGTCCTCGTGGCACACAGGGCCTTCAAAGGGCAGGTTGTGCGTGACACGATCATCACTGAAGAAATGGAAAACGGCCTCGCCGTCAGTGGCCCGCACGGGCCGCAGCCGTACTTTCCCGCCCACGAGCTCAATATCGTGGAACGTCTTCAGCGCGCCCTGCGTCGTCATGCGGTTCAGCCCTTCTGAGGAAGTACGAAAGGTATGCCAGAAGATTCCCTACGACTGGTTGGGAGGCTGCACCACGCTCATGGCACCTGCTGCCCACTCCAGCCCGTTTGTCCACGCATCCGTCAGTGCCGCCACCGTTGTGTCTACCAGCCCGTTCACCGTGAACTGCTCGCCGCCAACCGCGCCCAGCCGCGCCAGCTTCACACCCTCAGCATTCGCCAGCCGCTCCAGCGCCGCCACTGACTCAGCCCGCAGCGACACCACGATCCGCGATTGCGTCTCCCCGAACAACGCCGCATCCCACCGCCCCTTTAAGGTGAAGGAGCCCTTGAACCCAAGGTTCCCCAAGATGGCCGATTCCGCCAGCGTCACACCCAGCCCGCCATCCGAGCAATCGTGCGCGGACGCGAGCAGCCCTTCAGCAATTGCCGTCCGGCACAGCCGCTGCAACCGAGACTCAAGGCCGAGGTCAATCACCGGATGGCCCGCCACCTGGTTGTGCATACGCTCCAGGTACTCGCTGCCACCCAGCGATGCCGCGTCGCCCGCTACCTCGCCAGCGCCCAGCAGCATCACGATATCGCCCTCTCGCTGGAACCCTGCACCGCATCGGCGTTCCACGTTCTGCAGCAGCCCAAGCGCCCCCACAACGGGCGTCGGATAAATCGGCTTCTTGTCCGTCTCGTTGTAGAGGCTCACGTTGCCGCTGATAATCGGAACGCCCAGCACCCGGCACGCCTCAGACATACCTTTGATGGCTTCTTCAAGCTGGAAATACACGTCCGCGCGCTCCGGATTGCCAAAGTTCAGGCAGTCCGTCAGCGCTATCGGCTCAGCGCCCACGCAGGACACGTTCCGGCACGCCTCCGCAATGGCAATCGCACCGCCCATGTACGGGTCTAGCTGGCACAGCCTGCCGTTCCCGTCCAGCGCCAGCGCCAGCCCAACCTGCGACTCCCGTACGCGCAGCACCGCCGCATCGCCCGCGCCCGGCGGAATGACCGTCGCCGTCTGCACCTGATGGTCAAACTGCCGGTACACGCTCCGCCGGCTGGCGATGTTCGGCGATGCCAGCAGCTTCAGCAGTACGTCGGTCGCCGATATCGTCGGCATCGGCACTTTGCTCATATCCGCGTTTTGTAGCGCCGTCAGGTCAGGCGATTTCACCCCCTTTAGCCGGTACTGCGGCGCGTCTACCAGATGCCGCACCTTTACGGACGCGGCAAGCTCCTTGCCGTCATAAATCTCCACCAGGTTCGTGTCCGTAACCTCGCCAATCTCTACCGCAGTCAGGTCCCACTTGTGGAACACGCGTTTGACCTTCTCTTCGTCGCCGCGCTTCACTATGACCAGCATTCGCTCCTGCGATTCAGAAAGCATCACTTCATACGGCGTCATCTCGGACTCGCGCCGCGGCACCTTCGCTACGTCAATCCGTAGGCCCGTGCCGCCTTTGTCTGCACACTCAATGCTGGAGCTGGTCAGCCCCGCCGCGCCCAGGTCCTGCATCCCCACGATGCCGTCCCCGCACGTGCGGATCGCTTCCAGGCACGCCTCGATGAGCACTTTCTCCAGGAATGGGTTTCCCACCTGCACCGTCGGCCGCAGTTCACGGTCCTCATCAAACGACCGCGAAGCCAGCCCGGACGCTCCGTGGATGCCGTCCCGGCCCGTGTCCGCGCCCACCAGCAGCAGGGTGTTTCCTTTGCCCGTGGCCCGCGCGCGCACGAGCCCGTCCTTTTTCAGCAGCCCCACGCAGAGGGCGTTCACCAGCGGATTGCCGGAGTAGCAGTCCTCAAAGTAAATCTCGCCGCCCACGTCGGGCACGCCGATGCAGTTGCCGTACCAGCCAATACCACCCACAACGCCGCCAAACAGGTATCGGTTCCGTGGCTCCGTCAGCGGCCCAAACCGCAGTGAGTTCATCAGGGCAATCGGCCGCGCACCCATGGTCATGATGTCCCGCACAATGCCGCCCACGCCCGTCGCCGCTCCTTGCAGCGGCTCCACCGCCGACGGGTGGTTGTGAGACTCCACCTTCATCACCACCGCCAGCCCATCGCCTATGTCCACCATCCCGGCGTTCTCTTCGCCCGGCTTTACCAACACCCGCGGCGAGGTTGTCGGAAACATCTTGAGCAACGGCCTGGAGTGCTTGTATCCGCAGTGCTCGCTCCATAGGGAGCCGAACAGGCCAAGCTCCACGTGGTTCGGTTCGCGGCCCATCAGTTCAACAATGCGCTCGTATTCAGCGCGGCTAAGAGCAAGCTCTTCAAGGACTTGTTTAGATACAGGCATGCGCAGACCCCTCTATCACGCCCCGCTTACGTGGCGGCCATGCCGCAAGACGGCGTGTTTCATTGTACGACAGATACTTCCCACAAATCACGCCACCAGACGCTTGCATCACACGTTCGGCGGCGCTTTCATAGTGGTAGCAGAGCAGAAAAGAAAGGGCCGCCGAAGATACCCGCTGGCTCTGCCAGCCCGTCTGAATTGTTCAGCAAAAACAACAAAACGAATCGCTTTCCCCTGGAAAGCCGGCCATCATCACAGATGCAAACGCAGAATTATCCCTAAAACAAAGAGTATATGCATTGAATCAAATACAAACGCCCCAGTGCGGCACGCTACGCGGAGAGCAGGCGCCTCTGGCTGGAAAGGTAGTCCACCAGCACGTATTGCCCCAGCGTGTCTGGGCTGGTGTAGAACACGCGGCCACGGTTAATGCGCATCATCTGGTCAATGAACTCCATCAGGTGCGCGCTGCGGTCCAGCATAAAGGTGTTGATGGTGATGCCGCGATTGGTGCACTGCTTCACCTCCCGCAGCGTCTCGCGGATGGTGCGCGGGCTTGGCGGGTACTGCAAGAACAGTTGCCCACCTTCCATGTGCGCCGTCGGCTCCCCGTCCGACACCATGATGATCTGCTTGCTCCCATCTGAGAACCGCGACAGGAGCTTCTGTGCAAGCCCCAGGCCATGCTGGATATTCGTGTAGGGATCGAACTCATCCCAATTGAGATACGCCAGCCGCTCCGCCTTGATCTCCCGAGCGTATGTGGAGAACCCAACCACGTGCAGCGTATCTCGCGGGAACTGCGTGCGAATGAGGTTGTCCAGCGCCAGCGCCACCTTCTTGGCTGCTATAAAGTTGCCGCGCATCGCCATAGACAGGCTCAGGTCCAGCAGCAGCACGGTCGCCATACGCGGCTGCTCTGACACGCGGCGAACCTCAAAGTCCTGCACCTGTAGCTTGATTGGAGGAAAGCCCTCACTATGACCCATCGCATTGAAAAGTGTGCGCTGCAGGTCAAGCGCCAGCGCGTCGCCAAACTCATAGCGCTTCAAGCCGTCTGCGACGTCGGTGCCTGTACCGTCCCTGCGCGCCTCGTGCTGGCCGACCTGGCTCCGTTTAATGGAGAGAAAGATTTCCTGCAGCGCCTTTTGGCCTATTTTGCGAATGCCTTTTGGGGTCAACTCATATCCGTTCTTGACCTTGGTAATATAGCCGGACTCCTCTAGCATCTGGGTGAGCATTTGCAACTGCTGGAACTCTTGCGTGGACTGTTCGTCCAGGACGTTGCGCAGCAGGTCTAGGTTCACTTGCGCAAGGTCTGCTGTTTGTTGCCCGCATCGCATCTGCCGCTCCACCTCATCCATGCCCTGGAGTCGCTCCATGAGCGCAAACCCCTGCTCTAAGTCCAGCGGCTTAGAACCCTGGAACCTATACTCCCGGCTCCATTGGCTCGCGGCCTGTAGCTGCTCCAGGTTCGCCGCAAGCTTCGTGAGCTGCTCGCGAATTTCTGGGTCCTGCAGCGAGGCGTCCAGAGTCTCCTCCAGTTGCTTTCGCTGGTCAAACGTCAAACTGTTCAGCAGCGATTCCATCTGCGCTGCCCGCCGCTGTAGCCGCTCAACAAGCCCTTCCAACGACGACGCGCCCTTATCCCCAAGGAGGTCACCATGCTGCTCTCGGAAAGGCCGGATATCAGGCTCTCCCCCCGCAATACGCTGCTCAAGCAATGCATTGAGGTCACGGAGCATCTCCTTGGAGCGCTGGACATCATGGGGCGTCAATCGCTGGATTTCCTGACTCACCGCGTTAGCATCGGCTTTGAGGACCTGCTGTTGCAACCATTGCAGCAGGCTGTCGAATTTCTCCTTAGCCTCCGGGTCCATAAATTCGTAGTCCCGGAGCTGCTGAAGTGCCGGAGCTGATTGTTGCGGGAGGTGATTGACGAAGTTCTGGTTCTTCTGGGCCAGCTGGTCCAGTTTGCGGAGGAGATCGGCTTGGAGGCTTTTGTCTCGCCCTTGCTCCGTAAACTCTTGGAGCCTCTGTGCGGCTTCTTGGCGCTTTCTCTCTAGGCCAGCCTGCTCCAAGCGCTTCGCCTCATCAAGCTGCTCTTTGATGCCGCTAAGAATGGAGCCAAGGTTGTACCGCTCGAGGAGTTCCTGGCGCTGCAGGTGAATACGCTGTTGCAGGTCTTGCAGGCCCGGCAGGCGCTGGCCGTGCTTGCCCTGCACTCCGCGTTGAGTAATAGTACGCAGGGCGGCGTTCACGTCGCCCTGCGTCACTATCTGCTCTGAGACCTGCTCTAAAAGGTCCTCCTCACGGACAGGAAAGACCTCTTGCGAGTCGTCCCACCGAGAGTACCTATAGAAACGCATCTATGCCTCTACCCACACCCAGACCGTCAATGCCTAGCCGCGGTAGCGGAACTTGCCCTCCACCTTATCGCGATTGAGCCTGCGGTTCAGGTGTAGCCCATCAAGCACAAACTCTACCGCGGAGGCGTACAGGCCTTCTTGTTTTGGCGAGACCTGAAGCTTCTCTATCATAGGCGCCAGTGCTTCGACTTTACCTAGCTTCTCCGCATACACAAAGGAGGGCACATCTGTGCCGGTCTCAATGACAAGCCCCTCCTCAAACTTTTGGATGAGCGGGTCAAAGTCACGCACCGTGAAGTACTTGCCGAACGTATTCAGCACAGCTTTTTTGGTGATCTCATCAATGACTCGGGTCTCGCGCCCTTCCTCAACAGTCTCCAACTCCAACTTGCCGGAGGAAGATGCCAGCATGAACGGCAGGTCACTCACACGGGGCGCGGCAGTCTTTTCTTTGTACCGCACAACACGGCGCATGCTCGCCGCAACCAGTGTCTCCAGATTCGCAATAGTCACGCGCAAAGAAACGCCTGACCGTTGGTTGATTTCCGGGCTTTTGCGCGCCAGGAAGGTAAACTCAGCAACAATTTCCTTCATGAACTGCGGGACTGTTACAAGCTTCTCCGCATCCTCAAATCTGCTGCGCTCCTGCTCCGCAATTTCAATCTCTTGGTCGATTGTCTTTGGATAGTGCGTGCGAATCTGCGCGCCGTAGCGGTCTTTGAGCGGCGTGATAATGCGGCCGCGGTTCGTGTAATCCTCAGGGTTTGCCGTGGCGACAACGTATACGTCAACGGGCAAGCGGATGAGATAGCCACGGATTTGCACGTCGCGCTCTTCCAGCAGGTTGAAAAGGCCCACCTGGATGCGCTCCGCCAAGTCAGGCAACTCATTAATACAGAAGATGCCTCGGTTCACACGCGGAATGAGGCCATAGTGGATCGTCAGCTCATCGCCCAGGTAGCGGCCTTCCGCGACCTTAATAGGGTCCACTTCACCGATGACATCCGCCATAGACACGTCCGGCGTAGCCAGCTTCTCGGCGTAGCGGCGCTCGCGACCGATCCACTCCAGTTCAACGTCATCCCCGTCCTTTGCAACTTTTACCCGGCATGCGGCGCAGATGGGCTTAAATGGATTATCGTTGATTTCGCAGCCTGCAATCGTGGGTGCTTCTTCGTCCAGCAGGCCGGTCATTTGGCGGATGACGCGGGACTTCGCCTGACCACGCTCGCCCAGTAAAATAACGTCCTGGCCAGCGAAGAGGGCATTCTCAAGCTGGGGTATAACTGTATCTTCGTAGCCAACGATACCCGGAAAGAGCTTCTCACCCTTGCTGATCCGCGCGATAAGATTCTTCCGCATCTCCTCACGAACCGGCAAGACCTTATAGTTGGCAGTCCTGAGTTGCGCAATAGTTTTGGGTTGACGTGCCTGGGGCATCATGGCCTCCCCTTCGGACTAGGTCCGCGCTTCCGGTTGATTATATCCCACGCTGTACATCAGAACCGAATTGGATACCATGTCACGACTGCGGCGCTCTTACTACGTTAGGCAAACGCAGCTATTGCCCGTATGGCTTAGCCTGGGACCAGAGTTTGGTCAGCTGCCCATCGCCGGCGGCATCCCCTTTGCGCTTCTGCTTGTACGCGGCCTCCAGCGCCTGGAATAGCCTATCGTCGTGCTTGAAGACGTCTGCCTTGTCTATTGCAAACGTCCACGGCTCAACCCTTTGTTGCTGCCAGCGCTTGTAGTAATCCTCGTGGGCAACCGCGATTTTGCCGCCCTCTTCCACCCACACGCGCCGGACAATTGGCTCGCCTCCACTCGCCTTCGCCAAAACAATGTCGCCTCGTGGCATGGGGTCCCCCTTGATCGCTGCCCGGAATGTTCGCATTATAGGCTTGCCGTTAGGGCTCCGCAACGCGCAATATCACCGCTACTGGCGTTCTTGCGAACCAGAAGACTTGGTCCGCCAGAGCGTCACGGAAGCGGCCTCCAGCACGGCCCCCTTGATTGGTGGCGACGGCTTGCTCACCCGCACCCGCACACTCGTAACTGGAAACCCACTCAACACCTTGGACGCTATCGTCTCCCCCACTGCTTCTAGCAGGTGCATGGGAGGTCCCTCCATGACTTCTTTGGCAATGTGGAAAAGCTGAGAGTAATTGATGGTGTGCCCCAGTTGATCAGAAACGCCCGCACGCTGCAAATCAGCTTCCACGTCCAGGTCAACAATAAACCGCTGACCCAGCTTCTGCTCCTCAGGGAGCGCGCCGTGGTAACCATAGAAGACCATGCCTTTGAGAGAGATTGTATCCATTAGTCCTAACGCTCCTAAGCATGACGTCGTGACGCAACTGCAACCGCACCCAATCAGGCTATTCGGTCGCTTCTTGGCGGGACTTGGATGAGAGCCAGGAACTCCCGGTTTCCTGCGTCGCCCAGCACCGGCGATGACGTTAGTCCCCTCAATCTCCAGCCTCGTTCGATAATCCATAGCAATGCACGGCCCAGCACACGTGCGTGGATAAACGGGTCGCGAATAATCCCGCCTTTGCCGATTTCTTCCCGCTCCGCTTCAAATTGGGGCTTAATAAGCGGGACCATGAATCCGCCAGGCTTCACATGCTCCGTCACAGAAGGCAGCACTTTGGTCAACGAAATAAATGACACATCGATAACGGCGAACGGCACCTGTTCCGGAATATGGAACGGATAGCGTGCGTTGACACCCTCCATAACGGTCACACGTGAGTCCATGCGCAGCTTGAAATCCATCTGTGCGTGCCCTACGTCCACGGCGTACACACGTTGGGCTCCGCGCTGCAGCAGGCAATCGGTGAAGCCTCCGGTAGAAGCCCCCACGTCCAGCGCAGCAATCCCGCGTACATCTAGACGAAACTTCTCCAACGCGTGAGCCATCTTCAGCCCGCCACGGCCAACGTACTGGAGATGTGCCTTCAACGAGATTGGAGCACTCTCGTCAACGGGCGTGCCGGACTTTGTGATAGGCCGTTCGCCAACTAAGACTTCACCAGCCATAAGAAGCGCCTGCGCCTTCTCACGTGTCGGCGCCAGGCCTCGTTCCACAAGCAGCAGATCAATACGGCGTTTCACGGTGCGTTCAGAATAGCATAGCGCGAGCGGATATGGGCGTTTACCTAGTGCGGAGCGGTACCGCTCCATCCGCCGTACACCATGTATGACTTGGTCAGCCCCAGGAACTTTTCACGACGTAGATGACCGTCGGGAAAGAGTTGTCTAAGTTCCTTTGCGTTAGGGACTGCTATACTAAAAGCGCGTCGGGGCGTGGCCCAGTCCGGTAGGGCACTTGCATGGGGTGCAAGGGGTCAGAGGTTCAAATCCTCTCGCCCCGACTTTTCCAATCTTTCTGCTCACAACCTACTCATCATCCTCGACGTAGCAGGTATCTATGTCCGGTTCCGTTCAGGACTTCTATGACCGTGATCCGTCCGTTGAATGGAAACAGCTGGGAACGCTCTACTCGCGAATCGAGTTCCAGAGCACGCTTCGGCTTATCAACAAATACTTCCCCAAAAGTGGCAGCATCGTCGATATCGGCGGTGGGCCGGGCCGATACGCCATCGAACTCAGCAGGCGTGAATACAAGGTGGCGCTGGTGGATCTCTCTCTTGCGAACATTGCCCTAGCGGAAAGAAACCTGGCAGCGCATGGTCTAAAGCCCGAAAGCGTTTTTGCGGCGGACGCGCGAAACCTCAGTACACTACCATCACATTTTTTGACGGCGCGCTCCTTATGGAGCCTCTCTACCACCTCTTCACTTTGGCAGACCGTAACACCGCGCTCAAAGAGATCCAACGAATCCTGCATCCTGGCGGCATCGCCATAGTTGCATACCTCAATACTTGGGGCCTCATTCGCACCGGTGTGACGGACTTCCCTGAATGGTTCGCGATTCCGGGTTTCTTGCCTAAAATGCTCGGCCATGGTGAGCTGAACATCTGGCATTGCTCGAATCCACAGCACGCCCAAGCAGAAGTCAACGGCGCTGGGTTTGAAGTGATCACTTATGCGGGTGCGGAAGGGCCAGTAGGCGGAATCCATACCCTGGTTGATCAATTAGCAAAAGACCATCCAAAGGCATATGAACAACTACTTACATTTGCGACAGAGACATCTGAATTACCCCAATTCCGTGATACAAGCGACCATCTGCATCTGGTGGTCCGAAAGCCAGAACCATAGGCCTTACGCCAGCCTCAACATCTCCAGAAAAGCTGTCAAAATAGTTCCTAAGCGCATTGCCACCAGGACTAAACGCAGGGTGAATATGCCTTATGAGCGAGACTCCGAGAGAGCAAGTTATTGATGCTTTAGCTGCCCACCGCCTGCAGTCCCAATGCGTGCAACGCCATTTTGCCCTCGGGAGAAAGCCGCACGCCAGCCTTTGCCGCCGATGCGTAGAACTGCTGTAGCTCCTGGAGCATGACCAATGATGGCTTTCTGCCTTCGCTGCGATGGTCAGCCAGTTCCACAATCGTGTTGTATGACTGGTCAACGTGCCAGTAAAAGGACAGTAGCCAAGCCAGCTCCCGCTCTGTGCGAGGCGCGGGAATGTCCTCCAGGTCAAACACCTCATCCCGCACCTTGGTGTAGCGGAGGATACCAGCCTTGTCACTGGCGTCCCTGCCGTAGTAGCGCCGCTGTGTCAGATCAACAATGCGCTTGATGTAGTCGATGTCCCCATAGATGTGGCGCGGCGACCACTCCTGACTCAAGTCAACGACAACATCACCCGCCTTATTGACGATAGCTGCCGCCACGTGCGACCGAAGGATAGGATCATACACAAACCTTACCGCGCCCCGAAGCAGCGCTTCCTGCAACATCAGCGTTAGCTCCCGCGGAATCTTCTTATACTTCGCACCAGCGGCTTGATCGTTCGTGTCGGCGCCAAGCCCTCCGGTGTTAAAAACGTAATAGCGCTGTGGCATCCCACCGCGCGCTAACTCATGCAGAATGTCATGCATTAAGTTAGCGTTGTCGTCCTCCAGGCCAATGATGAACGGGTCGGAGAAGTACTCCACATACGGCCTGCCAATGGCGCCCACAGCTGCGCCCATTTGCACGGCTTCCCCATACATCAGCACCCGGACGTACTGATCAATGGTAACCCGCCGCAGGGGCGGGATTACTGTATTCTGGCGCATCACTGCCTGCCAGAATACCTGGTTAATATGCCCCATGGGCACATGCACTGAATCATGTTCTTGCCCGGCTGTCATCGCCTCAATGAGGTGCTTGGAGCCCTTTCTCGCAATAAGCCCCTTGCGAGACAAAATCATACGCATATTCCGGGTTGGGTTTTGCGAAAAATCAGGCTCGCCTGTTTGGGGGTTAACGGGCACATTTTCTAGCGTCTCTTCTGTATTCGGTGCGCTTTGTGTTCCGCGCAGCACTTCATAGGTAATTGGGTCATCCATGTGCGTGAGACCCGCGGGAACAGCGTAAAAGCTATTCTCTGTGCCATCTATGCTATGCGAGATACTTACCTTCCGCCCGCCCTGCACTTTCTCAATGGGTTCTTGCAGGCGCTGCAAAAGCACAATGTCATCGTTCATGGGGTAGACCCCTTCCTCGGGGTCTGGACTCAGATTCAAGTGCTTGGCAAGCTCGCTGCCTGCCAACTCCAACATGATTGTGAGGGTGCTCTTGCCATGCAGTGATGGACCAATCGTTACCAAGGCGGTATTCGTCATTGAACCGTCAAGGGCCCTGATGCGCGCGCCGCTGAGTGCGGCCTGCACTGCCAATCCACCAGCTTCTTTTACCTGGTACATAGCGATAGAGAGCGGCCCCATCTTATGCTCGCCCGCATAGTCAAAACCTAGATGCAGGGAAAGGCCCTTTGTCGGCGCTTTGAAGACCAACTGCGTAAGACCTGCCTGCCGAATACGCGCTACAAGATTGTCAGGCAAGCCGAAGTCTTCAAGCCACTTGGGGATAGAAATTTCCAAAATGTGCGGCGGTTGCGCGCGCCCAGCATCCGGCAAATCGAACGTTAGCTGCCGCCAAAGATAGGGCAACTGTAAGTAGTAATCACCAAAGAGCAGTTGGCGGGCGTGGAAAGAGCGGCCCGGAACATCCCCTACCTGCCGGTCAGACTGAATAACAGTATCGCCCGCAGCAAAGTGCTCTCGCATTTTCTTCGTAATGAAAGGAAGGATCTCGGAGAAAAGTGCTTGATTTGCTTCACTGAAGGAAATAGCATCGCGGTTCTTGGTAAATCCATCCACGAAGTACTGTGTCAGGTCCGGTCTTCGTGCTACCCCAAGCTGGCTGAAAAATGCGCGGCCACCGGTATGTAATCGAAAGACGGTGTCCGGGCCTGCACGCTGGGCAGCCTTACCGGCATCGTTCGCCTGCTTCATTTCCAGCGCGATTTGCTTATATTCTGCGACTAAACGGTCTTGCTCAGCCTTCGACATCTCCTGAAAAATACGCATCCGCCTAAAAAGCCATTCATCGGACGGATTGAAGAATTGGCTTGTAGGCTTATGCCCCTGCTTCGCAAGAGCAACCAAATCGCCCAGGGCTTTATTAAAGGTGGGATCGACTACTGGTCCTACAAGGATTGAGCGTGACGAGTGGTCTTCTTGCGATGTCCTCGTGCTATCAGCCAACGCTATCTCCCTGGTATCTCAAATTGGCAGAAATGCGCGCCGGTATTTCGCCTATTACAACTGTCCCATGCTACCTTTTCCCAGCGCCAAAGGCAACGTTAAAACAGGGGCGCTCCGCACCTTACCCAGGCGGAAATAGTGGAGATAGGCGAAGAAACGCGAGAAGGAATGAAGCGTGTATTCCTGCACCAATGGCGTCCCAGGGGGGATTCGAACCCCCGACCCGCTGCTTAGAAGGCAGCCGCTCTATCCCCTGAGCTACTGGGACACGCCGACTCACCATGCGAGCGTATCCCAACATATGTAGAGCGTCAACACAAGGCCACGAGGGTGGAAGCCGTCAAGAAAGCAGGGGAGCCATAATGGCTCCCCTGCTTAGTACCTAGCCTTGTGCGCTCTAATTATTTTGCGATTGTGCTCGGCGCCACCAGATAAACAACATGATGAACGTTTGGATGTGCTCCAATCGTGTGTCTCTATTGAACTAAAAGGACAAAGAATGGAAAGTTAGCTCAGAATCTCTATAGGTATAACGCACACCAATGTCAACAGGGATTAGGCCTTACCGTCTACGCTTTCTACGCATAAATGCCTACCAAAACCCTGGCTGCTCTTGCCTAAAGATAAAAACCACATACCATAAAAGACGGGCCTGAATAGGGCTTGGCGTTCAGCACGCTTGACAAAGACCGCCGTCGCCTCGAAACTCCCTGATAAGAATCCCTTGCGCACTCATATTTGGGCCGCGTCAGGACGCTGAGGCAAGAATGGCGCCAGTAAAGCAAGCAGTTGTTCTCGCAGCAGGCCGGGGCGAACGCCTTTCGCCCCTTACGAGTTTGCGCCCCAAGGTGATGCTGCCAGTCGCAAACAAGCCTATCTTGCAATATGCCTTAGAGGCACTGGCGTCGAATGGCATCAAAGACGTCATTTTGGTCGTCGGTTACTGCCGTGAAAATGTGCAGGATGTTTTAGGATCCGGCGAATCTTTTGGAATTCGTATTCGATACGTTGTCCAAGAGCAGCAGCTTGGTACGGCAAACGCGCTTGCATCTGTGCGAGGAATCACCGACCAGCGTTTCCTCGTAGTTCCAGGAGACAATTTGGTGAGTGCCGCAACTCTCCGGCCATTAATGGAGTATCCAGATAACGCGGTGCTCGTAAAAGAGAACGGTTCCCCATTCCATTACGGTCTGGTAATGGTCCGAGATGGTCGTGTGACTCACTTTCTTGAAAAGCCGGGTGTGCAGGTGAGTCGCTGGATCAATACCGGGAACTACCTCCTCAGTTCGGACGTTTTTCCATATTTAGAGACAGAAATAGACCTACCTGCCGCTCTGCAGCGAATGGTGGATGACGGGCAGACCCTAAAACCCGTTCTTACAGAAGACACTTGGCTGGACGCCACGTATCCCTGGGACCTCCTGAGTCTCAATAACATTGCCTTGAATCAGCTTCAACCGGGTGTCCACGGAGAGCGCGAGGACGGCGTCGTCATTAAGGGCCCCGTAGTCATAGGCAAAGGCAGCATCATTCGCGCCTACTCCTATCTGGTAGGCCCTCTTATTATTGGGGAGGGTACGGAAGTAGGCCCCCATGCTGCAATCTTTCCTGGTACGAGCATTGGCAATAATGTAGTGGTGTCACCATATACGGAAATACGGAACAGCATCATTGAACATTCTGTGCGCATAGGCTCGCATTCGCTGGTCACCAACGCCATTATCGCGGAAGGTTCTACCTTTGGTGCACGGCTCCATGCGCGTGGCGGTCTGGTCACCGTCCAGGCTCAGGGAGGCGACCAGCAATTCCAAGGCGGCGCCGTGGTAGCCGAGTATCTGGAAGCCGGTCACGACGTCTCGCTCAATCCAGGTGTTCTTATTGGAAAGGGGACCAGGATTGGAAACGGCCGGCAGATTGTGCAGAACATCCCTGAAGATGCGTGGGTGCTTTAGGAGCAATCAGCTAATATGTGCGGGGTAGTCGCCTACACCGGTTTCAAGGAAGCATATCCCATCCTCATGTCCTGCCTGAAACGGGTTGAGTACCGCGGATATGATTCCTGTGGCGTTGCGCTCCTAGACGGCGGGGACGTCCAGTCGCACAAAGACGTGGGCGCCGTTGATGACTTGAGGAGCAAACTGGAACACGTCTCCGGCGCCACTGGCATCGGCCACACCCGTTGGGCAACTGTGGGTAAGCCTAACAAGGAAAACGCCCACCCGCACTTGGACTGCTCTGGGCGCATCGCCCTCGTCCACAATGGAGACATCGATAACTTCATGGCCTTGAAGGATGAACTCATCAAGCAAGGCCATACCTTCACCTCTGAAACAGATAGCGAAGTCATCTCCCATCTTGTTGAGCGTTATTACGCCGGTGATCTCCGCGAGGCTGTCATCAAAGCGATTACCCATTTGGAAGGCTCGTATGCCCTCGCAGTGGTAGCAGCTGATTTCCCAGGCGTGGTAGTCGTGCGCAAAGAAAGCCCGCTTGTTCTGGGCCTTGGCGAGCATGAAAACTTCGCTGCGTCGGACGCACCCGCGCTGCTGGAGTTCACCAGGCGTGTTGTCTACCTGGAGGACGGTGACCTGGCGGTGCTGAAGCCTGAGAGCGTTGAGATCTGGCGCGCCGGTACCCGCATCGAACTGCCCGTGCATCAGATTACCTGGAACGTCAGTGAGCTTGACCGTGTTGGTTACCCACACTTCATGCTCAAAGAAATCCACGAACAGCCGCGGGTTATCCGCGATACTCTCGTCGGCCGCATATCCCTGACAGAGCCGCGTGCCGACTTGCCATTAGCCGCGCACAAGCCTCCCGCAAGGCTCATCTTTATCGGCTGCGGCACGTCGTATCACGCGGCGCTCTTGGGACAGCTTTTTGTTTCGCAGATATCCCCAATGCCCGCTCACGCCTATGTCGCCTCTGAATTTGACCCGCTGCCCTCGTCCCTCAAGGATGCGTGGGTCGTCGCGCTCACTCAGTCCGGCGAGACCACGGACACGATCAACGCCATCCGCAGGGCAAAAGCCGCTGGTGCGTGGACCATTGGGGTCACGAACGTGAAGGAGAGCTCCATTACCCGCGTAAGCGATGACATGCTCTACCTCCAGGCCGGCCCTGAGGTGAGCGTTGCGGCTACAAAGACATTCATGGCCCAACTCGTTGCCGTCTACTTGCTGAGCCTGCACCTAGCGCCCCCGCCGGGGCAGCTCGGCGAGCTTATCGGCGAGCTGCGGTCTATGCCCAGCAAAGTGCAGCGGCTTATTAATTCCCAGTCGTCTATCCAGGCGCTGGTAAAGAAGCTGAACGCCTATGACCATCTGTTCCTTATCGCGCGGGGAATAAATGTGCCCGTTGCCTACGAAGGTGCGCTGAAGCTCAAAGAAGTCGCCTACCTGCACGCTGAAGGGTGCGCCGCCGGCGAGCTCAAGCACGGCCCCTTCGCGTTGCTTGGCCAGAACACTCCAGTCATTGCCCTTGCACCCAGAGATGCCCAGTATCCGCGCATGCTCACCGCCATCAAAGAGATCAAGACACGCGGCTCGCCCGTCATGGCAATCGCCTTCTCCGACGACAATGACATCGGCCGCTACGTTGACGACGTGCTCACGATCCCCGTGGCGCACGGCCTTTTCTCTCCGTGGCTAAACACCGTCGCGCTCCAGCTGCTTACGTATTACATGGCAGCGGCTCGCAACCTGCCCATTGACAAACCGCGCCATCTTGCCAAAAGCGTCACCGTCCCCTGACGCGCAGCCGAGAGAAACATGGCCTCTCCTAGAGTTAAGGTAGTAGTTCTTGGAGGCGGCACCGGTTGTCCAACCGTCCTGCGCGCATTGCGTCTCTACGCGGTGGACCTAACCGCCATCGTTACAACCTTTGACAGCGGAGGCAGCACCGGAAGGCTCCGTGAAGAGCTTGGCGTCCCTGCTTTCGGTGACCTCCGCCGCTGCCTTGGCGCGCTAGCATCACCTGATGAACCCCACGCAATGCTCGCCAACCTGTGGGAGCACCGCTTCCCTGGTGATGGCTCACTCGCCGGGCATACGTTGGGAAACCTTGCCCTTGCCGCGCTGTACCAGAAGCATGGGGGGCTGGAGGCAGCCATAGAAAGCGCTTCAAGCCTGCTCAATGTCCAGGGTAGCGTCCTTCCTGTAGCACTCCACCAAGCCACTCTATGCGCCCGCCTGCAAGACGGTACGACTATCAGGAGCGAAGAAAGAATAGATCACCTGCCTGACAACAGCTCCCCGGTTGCCGATATCTTCTTAGACCCCCCCGTAGGTATCAATCCGCGTGCCCTGAAAGCTCTCCTTGAAGCGCAAGTCATCATCCTTGGTCCTGGGGATTTATATACTAGTGTCCTTCCAAATGTGCTTGTCCAAGGCCTCTCCGAGGCTATTACAGCTTCACCGGCACAATCGCTCTACATCTGCAATGTCACCAACCGCATGGGCCCGACCACCGGCTTCACAGCCTCCAAATATGCCCGCGAAGTCCTGCGCTATCTGAAAGCCACGTCTCTAGGGGCCATCCTAGTGAATCAACCAGCCATACCATTACCAGCCACAACCTCGGAAGAGGCTGTGCCGTTGGATAGAGAGGCATGCCAGGCATTAGCACGAACACTTTTGGTGGCGGACATAGCTGCGGCAGACGGGCACAGGCATGATGAACGGCGCTTAGGTAAGATCCTTTGGCAGTTTTGCACTGGCTAACGGCACTGCGCCGTGCCTATGTCGGAGCTTGCGTACGGCGCGGAATTGACTAGAAAATCGGCTCACTGGTATAGTTGTAAGTCGCACCGAATGGAGCTGGGCAAGGTAGCTCAGCGGTAGAGCGGGCGCTTCATAAGCGCTAGGTCATCGGTTCGAACCCGATCCTTGCCACTTTTGCCTTTCGGGTGCGGGCGGTTAGCTCAGTGGTTAGAGCGCCTGCTTCACACGCAGGAGGTCGCAGGTTCGAACCCTGCACTGCCCACCATCGTGCCGAGGTGGCGGAACGGAAGACGCGCTACGTTCAGGGCGTAGTGGTCGTAAGGCTGTGTGGGTTCAAATCCCTCCCTCGGCACCACCCGTGCGCTTGTAGCTCAACGGATAGAGCGCAGCCCTGCGAAGGCTGAGGCTTTGGGTTCGAATCCCAACAAGCGCACCACTTCCTTTGGAACCCGTTGTCATTCTAAGCGGAGCGAAGAATCCGTCTTCCGCTTCGACGGGCAGTAGGCCACCGGGCGGTTAGCTCAGCGGTTAGAGCGCCTGCTTTACACGCAGGATGTCGGGGGTTCGATTCCCTCACTGCCCACCAAACACCCCGTACACGAACAAGCGATGTGCTAGACCGTCTGCTCACTAAGTACGCCATCACAGATGAAGAGGTGGCGTACAAGCGCGCTTTGCCATTTGAAGAAGGCCGGGAGTTTACAGCGCAACTCCCGCGCATAGAGTCCGTATGGTGTTCCAACCTGCGCGGAAGCATTCATAGTTGCGTGTTTGATCCCAGGTTGCTTCACTAGCACCCGCTTGTGTTTGGCATGCTTACGCTTGGCTGGAATTCGAACGACAACCCTTTCGGCCCACTACTTCTGCTTGACGCAATCCATAGTTAAAAAGAAGCACCGCAAGCAGGCTACCCCGCTTGCGGCACCGTCTTTGAAACTACTAGCAGTTACCGGCGGGAAGTATATCCCGGCTGTTTGCTGAAGCAGTCGCTGCAATACACGGGCCTGTCCCCACGGGGTTGGAACGGGACCTGCGCTTGCTTGCCGCATTGCGCGCAAACGGCGGAAAACATTTGGCGTGGGCCTGAGTTATATCCGCCGCTGGTGCTGCCGCTCGTCTCATTTCGGCGCGTCTGCCGGCATGAGTTGCAACGCTTGGGCTCATTGGTGAACCCACGCTGCTGGAACGACTCCTGTTCGCCTGCGGTAAACGTAAACGCCTGACCACAGTCGCTGCAAGTGATGCTCTTATCTGTAAAAGCCATCGTGACCTCCTTTCCTATTGTTTGTTGTTGGTGAAGGCCGGTCGCCGATGCAGAGGAGATGCTGATTACGATCTGCGCCTCAAAGGGAACGGGTACCACCACAAACGTAGTATAGCACATCGGGCGCTGTCCTGCTCAATATGCAATTGCGCCAGTATGCCGAGTCTACTCGGGCGTCTACCCGTACTGGTACCCAACGCCCTTGCCGCCCCTTGGCGTGTGCCAGGTCGTCGCCGCCATCAGCGCGCACGTCCCACACTCCACGCACGGCTGCGTGTCCAGCACCACCTTCGTGACCTCTTTGCCGGACGGGTCCACTACCGTCTCAATGCGGTAGCATCCTCGGCTGGAGTCCGACGCCGATACCGGACACGTCATCACCGCGCGCCCTGAAGCGTTCACGGACGAATCGGTAAGCTGAATGTGCTCCCGGCCAATGTCTGTGTCGTATGTGAGCGCCGCAATCCGCTCGTCAGTCGTCCTCGTCTTTGGCGTGGCTGCCTGGGCGGACACCTTCTGGCCCATCTTCTGCGCAATGCGCACGGGCAGCGTCAAGTACGTGAAGTCGTCATCCGGCGCAATGGACGCCAGCGCGTAGTCGTTCATGCCTGCAATCGCGCGGTTCATGCCCATGCCCGTGTTCACCGCGCCCCACTCCGCAATCGCCTTCGTCGGCCCGAACGAGAAAATGCCCTTCATGAACCCGCCGCCGCTGTTGAAAAGCTCCCTGCCCACGTAGCTCGCCTGCAGCGCGCTCGCGTAGTTCGAGCCCGCTTCGTTCAACCGGTTGTCCTTCTTCGCCTTCAGGTACGCCTGCGCAGCCAGAATGCCCGACGTCACGCCCAGGTTCATCCCCTTGATGATCGGCCCCGCCGCCTTCATCTGCCCGGCCGCGTCGCCAATTGCCAGCAGGTTGTCCCGGTATGGGCTGCGAAGCGCCATCTTCTTGCCGTCTGGAATAAGCTTGGCGCTGTACTCCAACTCCTCATACTTCCCGCCCAGCATGTTCGCCACGATGGGGTGTTTGATGAGCCGGTCCAGATGCCGGTGCGGCTCGGTCTTTTTCGCCGCCACTGAGTCCAGATGGAACACGGTGCCGATGGACAGCGTGTCTTTGTTTGTGTACAAGAATCCGCCGCCGCGCGTGCCGCCAAACACATCTCCCGCGAACAGGTGGGCGGTGCCCTCGTCACCCTTAACGCCAAACTGCTTTTCGATGTCCGCAGTCGGCATCTTGACGACGACCTTCACGCCCTGGAACCACGTATCCGGCCGTCCCCAGCCCCGTAGTCCAGCCGCGCGGGTAAGGTCGCTGGTGGCGCCGTCCGCCGCGATAATCAGGTCAGCCCGAATCTCGTCCAGCTCTTCGCACAGCACGCCCACAATGCGCCCGTTCTCCATGAGCGGGCCCTTGACCCGCACGTTGCACAGCACCCCGCCGCCGTTCTTCTCCGCTGCCTTATGCACCTGATCGCCAAACCACCGGTCAAACGCGCCCCGCAGCAGCGAGTACGCCCACTTGGTCTTGTACTCGTGCAGCGGTGTGGTATCAACAGTCTTGACCTGGTCGCCCGCGATGTTGTGCATGAACGATTTGGTGATCCGCCGCTCTACCGGCGCGGTCTTGGCAAAGTCCGGAAACAGGTAGTCCAGGTTGTACGGCGAGTCCGACTGTCCGTACAGGATGCCGCCCGTAACATTTTTCTGCCCAGGGGACTTGCCGCGCTCCAGGACCAGCACCTGCACGCCGTTGCGCGCCAACTCGTACGCCGCCGCCAGGCCGGCGATGCCCGCCCCAACAACGACCGCTTCAAACTTTTCCATTTACTTTGTGCCTCCCAGAGCACGCGCCAAATGTGCCTCCAGCTTGGGTATCACCTCAAAGATGTCTCCTTCAATGAAAACGTCCGAGAACTCCTTAATGGGCGCATTCGGGTCCGCGTTCACCGAAATTATCATCTTGCTCTTGTCCATCCCCTTCTTGTGCTGGATGGCCCCGCTGATGCCCAGCGCTATGTATACCTTCGGCTTGACCTTCTGCCCGGTCTCGCCCACCTGCCGCACGTCTCGGATGTATTGCATGTACGCCGGGTCAACCGGATATTTTGCCGTCACCACGCCGCGCGAAATCCCCACATCCGCGTTCAGCACCTGAGCCAGCTCCAGGCCCAGCTTGATTCCCTGCGTCGGGTTTTTCGCGATGCCCCGGCCTAGTGACACTATGACGTCCTTGTTCGTGAGATCTGCTTCCTTGGGCAGCGCCTCCCGCTTCACAATCTTGGTGCGGAGGTCCTTGGCCACCAACCCAAACGACACCGGTATCCTGATGCCCTTGCGCTGTGAATTCCGCTCCAGCGCCTTGAACGACCCCGGAATCACGCTGCACGCCTGCGGGTGAAAGTCTTTCTCTTCATCGTCAATGCACAAAATCGTTGACCACTCGAACCCTGAGAAGTCCGGCCGCTTCATGTGCAAGATGCGCGGATATACAATCTCTTCAACTTTGTCGCCGCGCTTGGTCTTTACCGGATGCCTAATCAGCTCGTCGTTGATGTACAGCAAGTTGCTGTCAGATGCCAGCCCGGAGTCCAGCGCCGCCAGCGCCGTGGCGGAAATGTCCCGCCCGTTGTTCGTTGCCGGGAACAGGAAGTAGCGTGGCTCATCATAGCTTTTGTAGGTATCTTTGCCCTGCGCTGCTTTGGCAATAAGCTTCGTATACGGCTCTAGCAGGAAATGCTCCAGGTTCCGGTCGTCGCAGGAGTAGACCACGTCCGCGCCGCGCTCAATGGCCTCTTGCACCAAAGCGTCAATCTGATAGCCAAAAACTACCGCAACCACTTTTTCGTCTGCGCTGTAGTCCTTGTTGTACTTGTCCATGAGCCGCCGGGCCTCCCCCAGCATCTCAATGGAGCAGGGGACAAACTGGTTATTGTTCTGCTCACAGAACACCCACATATCCTGGTAGTTGCCTTTGGAAGTCCAGGTCAATGGCATGCTACCCCCTTATCGCTTGGGCAATTTGCTTGGCAACCTCTGCCAATGCCTGGTCATCCTTGCCGCTGATCACCTTGGCCGTCCGCTCTCTGGGCGCCGTCGGAATCGCTTCCACCTTGTTCACAATGGTCGGCGACCCTTTCAGCCCAATCTTCTTCGGGTCCAGCCCAAGCTCCGTTGCGTTCCACGCCTTGAACACCGAATCAATGGTCGCGGCGCGCGCGCGCGTCTCCTCTTGCAGCTTCAGGAACCGCAGCCGATGCGTAGCGGAGCGGTACGAGGCCTCGAAGTTAGGATCAGTGATGATATAGCATGGCAGCGGTGATTCAATCTCCTCGATGTCCTCGCCCGCCAGCCTCCGTGCCAGCACCTTCCGGTTCCCTGTGTCCACTTCAATCGAAATCACGTGCGTGATAATGGGATAGTCAAGCAGCCATGCCGTCTGCGGTCCCGTCTGTCCCGTCTCACCGTCCGCCGTCTTGAAGCCGGATATTACGATGTCCGGCAGCCCAATCTTCTTCATTCCCATGCCCAGGGTGTACGCAGTCGCCAGTGTGTCCGCGCCGCCCATCTGCCGGTCTGAGAACAGGTACGCATCGTCACCGTAGACCTCCAGCGCTTCCTGAAGCACCGTCTTATAGCCGAGCGGCCCCATAGAGACCACGGTCACCTTGCCTCCATGCTTAACCTTGATCTCCAGCGCCGCCATCAGTGCGATCCGGTCGCTGGGGTTCAGCACCGTGGGCGTTTCCCCCCGGTTCAGGGTGTTGTCCTCTTTAAAGTGGACTTTCCCCTCACGAAAGTCCGGCACGCCTTTGACCGTGACAATGCAATCAACCATCAGAACCTATCCTAAGAACCAGTCCCAAGGCCATATTTTCTCCCTCTTCACGTGGGTGCGAGCGGACTCCCAATCAAAAAGGACGCACCTTGAGAGTCCGTTCCACCGTTCTGTGAAATTTCTCACATGCAAAGAGTACTTCCTTTGCAGATAAAATGTCAAGTCATTTCTTCTAGGCTTTTGATCTCTTCCACGTGGCCGTTATGCTGGTTCTGTGCATCGCGCCAACAGCACTGCTCCCTCCACAAACCTCTAGGGGGTGACGGGTAGAGCTGGTGCTGAGTTAGACCGTAAAGTCGCCGCTCTTCACATTTCTTTAACAATGTGCCGCTACTATGATCTGCACTGGGCCCAGTACTGCTAGAAAAGAGATAATCGGTACCAAAGCATTCAAGACGCAATCGGTTCGTACCAGGACAGTGCCCCGATTGACAGTATTTCAGTTCCGCAAAATATTATGGCTGAGCATGTGCATTTTTGCCGTCCGAACTCGGCAAAACTGCGTATTAACTGGTATCGCTCAGAGACGGGGCTATCATTGTGAGGCGAGGAGGGGCGTTATGCGTGTATCAGCTGCTACGCGTTTTGGCCGTTTGCATCAAGTAGCTAAGTCCCCAATCAAACAAACCTGGTTCCCCACCCCGTACGCTATAATGCCCTGATGGTTCAATCTCCGTAACAACGAAAGGACACCCATGCCCAAAATCTTCGACGTCCACGTCCATTTCCCGCAGGGCTTTGGCCCTAGAGGCCAGAACACTGACCAAACGCCCCAGCAGCGCGTCGATCACTTGGCCATGCGCCTGCGCGAGGCTGGAGTCGCCAAGGCCTGCTTGCTATCTGGCAGGCGCGCGCAGATGAACATGGGCGTCTCCCATGAAGACGCACTCAAATGCATGGAGCCGCACAAAGACCTCTTCATCCCCGTAGCTGTTGTTGACCCCGGTTACCACTCGCCAGACCGCATCCATGAACTGCATGACATGGGCTATCGCGGCCTCAAAATCATCGGCACGGAGAAGGACTACGACGCGGACGAGTACATGCCCGTCTACGCCATGGCTGAGAAGATGGGCATGCCCCTCCTATTCCACACCGGCGTCATTGGCGGTGGGCTGGACTACGCCAAGACCCACCCGCGCCGAGACCCTGTAGCTGCCGACCAGTACCGCCAAATGGTAGACCGCCTGGCGAACCCGCCCGGTCCCAACGACCCGCAGCGCGGCTTTGGCGGGCGGCGAAACGTCTCCGCCATGCGCATGCGCCCGTTCCACCTGGACACCATCGGGTCTAACTTCCCGGCTCTCAAGATCATTGGCGCGCACATGGGTGGGACCGGCAACTATGACGAAGCCGCCTCCGTCGCTCGCTGGCGCCACTTCGTCTTCTTCGACATGTCCGGCGGCGAAACCATCGAGCGCCATGCTATGGAGCGCGGCCTCATTGGCCGGGAGATCGGCGTCGAGAAGCTGGTCTGGGGCTCCGACTGCGGCGCTGATGAAATCCTCACGCACGTCCGCCGCTTTGAAGTCATGTTCTCCCTCATGAACCTGACTCAAGACCAACAAGACCGCCTCTGGTGGCACAACAGCGCGGAAATCTACGGCCTGGAGCCCGTCGCCCTCGCCCCGCCCCAGAACAGCCGCCCTGCCACCACCGCCACCAGCGGTGCCCTCAGATAAAGAAAGGTCGCAAAGCCATCCTGCCAAGAACACTCTGGCCTCAGCTGCGTAGCCAGCTCACATCGCCGCTGAGGTCAGCAGCGTGCTGCTTGCCGGCAAAGACAGCGTACTGCTCTTTCGACTGGGCAATGGTTGTGTCGTTCCCGTGGCCAGGATATACACGGGTGGTATCCGGCAAGGTGTAAAGCTTGGTTGTAATGCTCTCAATTTCCTGCTCCAACTCCGCATTGGAGTGCGTGCGGCCTGGGCCGCCGGGGAAAAGCGTATCTCCCGTGAACAGGTGCTCGTCCAGCAGCAGGCACGTGGCGCCAGGCGTGTGTCCGGGGGTGTGAATTACCTTCAGCGCCAAGTGCCCCACTGGGATAATGTCACCATCCGTCAGGTAGAAGTCAGGCATGCCTGGCATTGCGGAGGCATCCTCGTGGTTAATGGCGGCGGCGGCCTTCGTTTCCGTCTTCAGTTTTTCGAAGCCTTCTAGATGGTCACCGTGGCGGTGTGTAATGAGTATGGCGCGCACACGCGTGCCTTTGACCTCTTCGATGATCTTGCCCGCGTCACGCGGTGCGTCAATGATCACGCTCTCGCCCGTGGCCTTGCACACGATAATGTATGCGTTATTGGCCATAGGACTGGCCACAATCTTATGAATGCGGTACCGCTCATTCTGGAAATGGATTGGCATACCGTTTCTCCGCCATGACAAAGTTACTTCAAGGCTACCCCTAATAGCTTCCCTACGCCGTAGGTTACGGCAGCGGCGAGGCATCCCACAAGGAGCATACGAAGCGCGCCACGCAGCAAGCTATTGCCGGAGATAATGGCCAATAGCGTTCCTACTATGATGAGCGCGATTGCGCTGAGGGCGCCGCTAAAGACGAACGCCAGTGTGTCCGATCGAAAGAAGTACGGCAGCAGCGGGATGATAGCTCCGACTGCAAACGCTACGAATGAGCTTATCGCCGCGCCCCATGGAGAGCCCCGGTCCGTGGGCGAGAGCCCCATCTCCTCCATTACCTTGGTGCTCACAGCCATCTCGGGCTCGCTCATCAGGCGCCGGGCAATGCTGTCAGCCTCCTGCAGTGACAGCCCTTTGGCGCGGTAGATAGCAATCAGCTCTTGGGTCTCTTCTTCAGGCATCTCCTCGATTTCCGTGCGCTCTAGCCTGATTTGGTGCTCATACAAGTCACGCTGCGCGCGCATGGAAACATACTCGCCGGCGGCCATGGACAGGCTGCCCGCCAACAGTCCGGCAACGCCTGCCAGCAGCACGAACGCTGGCTGTTCGGTGCCGCCCGCAACGCCCATAGTCAGGCTGAAGTTGGACACCAGCCCATCGTTGACTCCAAGCACCGCTGCACGCAAGCTGCCGCCACCACCGGTCTTGTGCCACCGCTCCCGCCGTTGCACTGAAGCGGCGCTGTTGGAAATGCCGAGCACACGCGCAGCCCGCCGCTCCTCGGTGTCCAAGCCTTGTGCCGCGGGGTCATCATGGTACTTGTCGAATTCCTTGACCTCCTCACCCACCAACAGAGGCGCGATGGCCTTAAGACCAAACCGCTTGGCCAAGCGGCCCAATATCTTGGTGCGCAACGTGTACGTGGGCCTGAGGGAGACAATCGGCACGCCGAGTTTCTCCGCCCAGCGAGTAGCGTGTTTAATTTCATTGGCTGCAAGGTCGCGGAAAAGCTCGCTGCGCTCTGGGTCAGGCTCTACGTTCGCGAGGGTCTGGAACAGACCGGCACCTTCAAGTTCTGAAGCCAAGTACTCCTGGTATCTGGCTTTTTCGCCAGCAACTTTTGGCATGGCATCGCCTTTCCGCCCTACATTCAGCGCCCCAAAGAAGCGTCGAACGGATTATATGAGGCGTAGAAGGAGAGGCCAATCTTCGCAGGAAAGTAAACTGCGGCATTGTTCCTAGCTTTTGACACACTCTTGCCCCGTGTTACCATAGACGAGAGGTGCCCATGCAGCCCATAGTCATCGCGCGCAACGTGGTGAAACGCTACAACGAATTGACTGCGGTCAACGGCGTTACCTTTGCCGTCAATCAGGGCGAGTGCTTTGGCCTGCTGGGTCCGAACGGGGCTGGAAAGACGACGACTATCCGCATGGTGTGCGCTATCTCGCCGCCCACTAGCGGCGAGCTTTTTGTGGACGGCAAGGACGTGGTGCGGTCCGGCAGGCAGGTACGCGCCATCCTGGGCGTGGTGCCGCAGGGCGACGACCTGGACCCCGACGTCAGCGTGTATACCAACCTCCTGATACACGCTCGCTTCTATGGCCTGCCAGAGCCGGAGGCGCGGCGGAGGGTAGAGGAAACACTGGAGAAGGTGCGACTTGCCGACCGCCGCAAGAGCGAGGTGGACGCGCTATCAGGCGGCATGAAGCGACGTCTGGCGATTGGACGCGCACTCCTCACGCGGCCCGCACTGCTGGCCATTGACGAACCTACGCTTGGGCTTGACCCGCACAATCGACACCTTATCTGGGACTGGTTCCGCGAAGTGAAGCGCCAGGGAACAACACTGTTGCTTACTACGAATAACATGGACGAGGCGTCCGCCCTCTGCGACCGGCTCATCATCATTGACCACGGACGCATACTGGCGGAAGGCACACCGCAGGAGCTGGTGGGCACACACGCGGGGACCCAGGTGCTGGAAATCCGCGTGACGGCGGACCGGCGGGAGATGTACCGGGCGCGTTTTGCACAGCGCGGGCTGGAATCGTACGAGGCCGGAAGCGCGCTCATTGTGCCCATGACCGACGGCACGGCGCTGTCCCAGGAACTGGAGCACGACGGCGTTTCGGCGCTCAGGCGGCCCGCTACACTTGAGGACGTGTTCCTACGGCTAACGGGACGCGATATTAACGAGGACATGCGCTGATGGTCCAGCTACAACTACAAACGACACCATCGCAAGCCACCGCCACTAACCAATGGGCCTGGCTGCCGAGCTTGCGTTTAGCGCTGGTCATCTGGCGACGCAATTGGCACGTCTTTCTCAAGAATGCCTTTACTGATGTGACTGGTCTCGTGATGGAGCCGATCATCACGCTGGGCGCAATTGGCTTTGGACTGGGGCAGTTCGTGGGCCAGATGCAGGACGGGCAGTCGTATGTCGAGTACGTTGCGCCGGGCATTGCAGCGGGCTACGCCATGTTCAATGCCCTCTTCGACTCTGCGTTCGGCTTCTACATGCGCATGTCCTCTCAACGCGTGGTCGCGCACATGCTGGAAACGCCCGTTGAGGTGCAAGACTTGGCGCTTGGGGAAATGCTGTGGAGCGGCACGCGCGGGATGATAGCCTGCACCATTATACTGACTTTTGCCGCCGCGCTTGGGCTGGTGGCCTCTCCGTGGGCGGTGCTGGTGACGCCGGCAGGATTCCTTGTTGGTCTGGCGTTCGCAGGTATCGGCATCTCTGCTTCCGCTGCAGCGCGCTCCATGAATAGCGTTACTCTGGTGTTCACGCTCCTGGCTACGCCCATGTACTTCTTCAGCGGGGTGTTCTTCCCAATCACTTCGCTGCCGGGGTTTGCCCAGCCGCTGGTCTGGGCACTGCCGCTGACCCCTGGCACGTACCTGATACGAGGACTTATGCGTGGCGACGTGGGCTGGGAGCATTTGGCCGCGGCACTGTGGCTGGCAGTATTTTCCACAGTTTTCTTCTTCCTGACCCGCTGGCTGCTGCGGCGTAGGCTCATTAAGTAGCGGGGCGTTACTCGGCGCTGGCGTCCCCCCTGGGCTTTGGCCGCCGCCCACCTTCAAACCGCGTACGCTGCTCCATCCGCACTTCCTCGTTGGCCGGGACGTACGTGGCCAGGAAGCGGCTGCGGAATTCGTCCATGCGGCGCTGCTGGATTGCCTCGCGCATGTGCTCCATAAGCCGCTGATAAAACCGCAGGTTGTGGATGGTGGCTAGGCGGTAGGCCAGAAGCTCCTTGGCTTTAAACAAGTGATGGAGATACGCGGCGCTGAACTGCAGACAGGTGAAGCAGTCGCAGCCGTCCTCTACCGGTCTTTGCCGGGTGCGATAAGGAGCCGTGGTGATGTCCACGCGGCCAGCGGCGGTGTACAGCCCGCCATTGCGGGCCGTGCGGGTGGGCAGCGCGCAGTCGAACATATCGTACCCGTCAGCAACGCACTCCACTAGGTCTTCCGGGGAGCCGACGCCCATGAGATAGCGCGGCTTGTCCGGCGGCAGCAGGGGCGCCGCCAAACGGGCGACAGTATAAAAGATCGCCTTAGGCTCGCCGACGGAAACACCGCCGACAGCGTAACCATCAAAGCCGATCTCCACCAGCTCGCGCACGCACTCCTCTCGCAAGTGGGAGTACTCGCCGCCTTGGACGATGCCGAAGAGCGCTTGGCTGGACTGCTCTACCGGGACGTGGGCATTCTTGCAACGCTCGGCCCAACGGAGAGTGCGCTCCATGGCGGCGCGGGTCGCCGGCTCGTAGGAACCGTGAGGAATCAGCTCATCCAGACACATGAGGATGTCCACGCCCAGGGCTTCTTGCCGCTCCACTGCTTCCTCTGGGGTCAGCGACAGTTGGGCGCCGTCCACATGCGATGTGAATGACAGGCCGTCTTCTGTGATTTTGCGCAGCTCGCCCAGAGAAAAGACCTGAAAGCCGCCGGAGTCGGTCAAAATGGGGCCGTGCCATCCCATAAATGCATGCAGGCCGCCCATCTGCCGGATCAAATCGACACCTGGCCTCAGCGAGAGGTGGTAGGCGTTAGCAAGCAGAATGTGTGTGCCGAGCGCGGCCACGTCCTGCGGCGTGAGCGCTTTCACCGTACCTTGGGTGGCCACCGGCATGAATGCGGGCGTAGGCACCGCCCCGTGTGCTGTTGTCAGCGTGCCTATCCGCGCCAGCCCGTCGGTTGCCGATACGACGAATTTCACAGTATCACCGAAGCTATACAGTTTTTGCGCTTGCATTGTACTTTGTATTACCGCCCGTCGCGTGTTGCCGCGCTGCGTGACGCATGGGTCAGGCATCGGCAGGGATGCAAGGAGAACAGATAGTAGGTCAATTTGACATGTGATTATCTGCTCGACGCCGGCAAACATGGGCACCAGGCTCCTTGCCCCGTTCGCAGTCACCTGTTTTCCCCGTTCGTGGTGAGCTTGTCGAATCCATGAACGGACACCACAGGAGAAGGAACGTGTTTCCCAGTTCCGATTCTCAAATTGACCCACTACCGGAGAACACGTGCATTCGCAAGTAATGACGGCCATGCCCTAAAATGGCCCCTGATTCCGAGGCAGCACTGCTACCCTAAAGGCTGGGTATACGTATTCGTTAATAGTAAGGAGGCGGACGAGATGGAGGACCGGCTGGAGGCCACGTGGCAGGCGCTCCAGCGAAACTCGAACGAAGCACGGGACGTAAACTTTGCGAGGAAGTTGGAAGCGCTGGACCGGGAATTGCGCTCTCTGAAAATACCGTACGAGGAATGGGAAGTACTGTTCCGTAAGAAGCTGCTGGTGGAGCGTAGCTGGTTGCGCTCATTGGCTGGCGTCAAGGACTCCGTGCGGGAGGGGAATGGAGAGAAACCCGGACAGCTCACGGGATTCTTTAGCAGGCGGTTTCGCACCGGGTAGGCTTGCCTCCTGAACCTTTTGCCTCCTATGGGCTTGCGGACTAGGACTTGCTCAACCCTTAACAGCGAGAGCTTCTCCTGGGGAAGGGCCACGTTTACAGCCTACAGGTTACAGGCAAGGCCCTCAGTGATGCGGTGGCTACGTGGGTCGCGTTCACAGTAGGCGCTACAACGCTTAACTTGTGCGCCGTTCCAAAGATGTGTTCATTTACCGCAGGGTAGCTGTTTGCTAGTGGTGGGCAGTGATGGACTCGAACCATCGACCCCAGTCTTATCAGGACTGTGCTCTGACCGCCTGAGCTAACCGCCCACAAAGGAACACAGAGGACAACGAAGGGAAGAGGGCAATGATGGCTCCCGAGTTGAGCTATGAGGCAGTATAGCCGCGCAGAGGTAAATCCGCAAGGCGCACCGGCTGCCTGCCAGCCTTTCACTGTCCTTGACATAGGTCGCTCTACGAGCCTACGATGCGGTGCATTTGTGCGGCAATGTCCAATAGGACAGGCCTTGAAGAGGAGAGGGTACATGGACCCAAACATAAAGAAAAAGGTGCTTCGCCAGATAACGTATGGCATGTACGTCATGACCGCCAAAGAAGGCGACAAAGTCGGCGCGGGTACAGTCAATTGGCTGTCTCAGGCGTCGTTCACGCCTCCCCTCATTATGGCTGCGGTGAAGGCTGATAGCAGTGTGAACGAGGTGCTCCGCACGTCTGGCACGTTTGTGGTTAACGTGCTCTCCGCATCCCAGAAGCAGATTGCGGAGGACTTCTTCCGGCCCACGAAGGTGGAGGGAGCGAAGCTCTCGGGCCACGCATTCAAGCCCGGCACTTCGGGCTCGCCGGTGCTTGACGAGGCGTACTGCGCATTTGAGTGCAAAGTGACGGACATGATTGCAAAGGGCGATCACACGGTCTACGTGGCTGAGGTCACTGAAGTGCACCAGAAGCGCGACGACAAGCCTCTGGAAATGTGGGACACCGGCTGGTTCTACGGCGGCTAGGCAGGGTTCGACCCGCACCTTCCCGGGGCATCAGGCCCCGCAAAGGTTACGGGTTTAGCCTCCAGCGTCGCACGGCGCGGGGACTGATAATAGGGACACAGCGGCTTTCCTAAAATGCTTGCTGGTGAGAGGGGCACGGTGACGCAGCACGCGGCAGAGATACTCGGGCGCACTGCGCTGTACCAGGCGCATCTTGGCCTGCACGCGCGAATGGTGCCGTTTGGGGGCTGGGAGATGCCCGTGCAATACCCCACAGGCATTCTAGCCGAAGCCCGAGCCGTCCGCGCTAACGTGGGCATGTTTGATGTGTCGCACATGGGCCGGCTGTACATCAGCGGCGACGGAGCAGCGGACTTTCTCCAGCGTGTGCTCACTGCCGACGTTCGCGCTCTCAGGCATGGCAGAGCGAAGTACGGCTTTGTGCTGAATGAGCAGGGTGGGATTATTGATGACATCATCATTTCCAACGCGGAAGGGCTGGATATTGGCCGTCACCGGCTGAAGTACCTACTGGTCTGCAACGCGGGCAATCGCTCGGCAGTGGTGCTGTGGCTGCATCGTTGGCTGGCGCAGTTCCCAGACGTCACGATCCATGATGATACTGAGGCGACGGTGATGATCGCGGTGCAGGGGCCTCAGGCCATTGCGCTTGCGAATGTTCTGGCGGGCGGTGGCGCCATTAGTGGCTATGACACTGGCGTGCTCCCATCTACCCTGCGACCGTTTGCGCTGACCTACATCCGTGAGAACGCCATGCAACCGAACCTCATGCCCCAGCCGACTGCTGGCGTGTTGTCCAGAACGGGGTACACTGGCGAAGACGGGTTTGAAGCCATGCTACCCGTGCCACAAGGCATTCGCATGTGGCACCTGCTGAAGGAGCGCGGCGTTGTGCCGTGCGGCCTAGGCGCACGCGACGTACTGCGGCTGGAGGCAGCGCTCCCACTGCACGGCCATGATATTGACCCGGCGACCACGCCGATTGAAGCGGGCCTAGAGCGTTTTCTCCAGGAAACGAATACGGAGTTCATCGGGAAGGAAGCGCTGCAAACGCAGAAGGAGCGCGGCGTCCAGCGGAAGCTGGTTGGCTTCCGTACGCTGGAGGGCGGGATTCCACGGCAGGGGTACGCACTGCTGGGGACGGATGGCGCGACAATTGGCGCGGTCACGAGCGGCGGCGTATCGCCAACGCTGGATGCGGATATTGGCATGGGGTATGTAAAGGCGTCCAGCGCAAATATAGGCAACCGCATCGCAGTGGACATTCGAGGGCGAAAGGTGCCGGCGGAGATTGTTCCACTCCCCTTTTATTCACGCAAGGCACCACAAAAAGAGCCTTAAGTCCAGGAGGGACCAGTGGCGAGCAGCCCACGCGACTTGCATTATTCCAAAGAACACGAATGGGTCAAGATCGAGCCGGATGGCACGGCGCTCATAGGCATTACGTTCTTCGCGCAGGACCAGCTTGGCGACGTGGTGTACGTGGTGATGCCGAAGGTTGGCACCAAGGTCAAGCAGTTCGCCAAGCTCGGCGAGGTAGAGTCTGTGAAAGCTGTATCTGACATCTTCTCGCCTATTGGCGGCGAGGTGATAGCGGTGAACGACCAAGTGACCGCAAAGCCTGAGACTGTGAACGCAGACCCGTATGGCAAGGCGTGGTTGGTCCGCGTCAAGCCGTCTAATCCCGGCGAAACGCGCGCGCTCCTCTCCGGCGAACAGTATGATGCGTTCCTGGCGTCCGACGCTGCGGAGAAGGGCCACTAATGTCCTTCCGACACCAATACTTACCCCACACAGATGCCCAGCGCGCCGAAATGCTTGCGAAGGTTGGCGTTCCTTCTGAAGAATTCCTTTTTCGGGATATTCCCGAGAAGTTCCGCAATCCCAAGATGACCTTGCCGCCGGCGCTCACTGAGATGGATCTGGTGCAAGAGCTGCGCACGCTAGCCTCCAAAAATGTGGTGCCTGGTGAGTACGCCAGCTTCCTGGGCGCGGGCGCATCCCGCCATTTCGTGCCCAGCGTGGTGGGTGCGCTTATTTCCCGCGGCGAATTTCTAACACCGTACACTCCGTACCAGCCTGAGGTGAGCCAGGGAACGCTCCAGGCCACCTACGAGTTTCAGTCGCTCGTGTGCTTACTGACCGGCATGGAGGTTGCGAACGCGGGCATGTACGAAGGCGCAAGCTCGCTGGCGGAGTCGGCGCTCATGGCGTGCCGGCTTGCCAACCGCTACACCGTCTTGATGCTGGACACCGTCAATCCGCACTACCGCGAGGTGGTGCGCACGTACACGGAGCCACAGGGCATACGGTTGGAGGTAGTTTCCGCGGACCACCTTTCGCTCCATGAGGACTACGCCTGTCTGCTTGTGCAATCACCCAACTTCTTCGGGTCGCTGGAAGATTTGGCCAAACTACGGCAAGAGACAGCAGCCAAGGGCATGCTTCTCGTCGTGGCGTCTGACTTGGTGCCACTGGCGATGCTAAAGCCGCCGGGTGAGTTCGGCGCGGACATTGTGGTGGGCGAGTGTCAGCCCGCGGGCATCAATAGCAGCTTTGGCGGGCCGTACGTGGGGTACTTCACGTGTAAGGAGCAGTTCATCCGGCAGATGCCGGGGCGCATTGTCGGCAAGACTGTGGACACGCAGGGTCGTACCGCCTACGTCCTCACGCTCCAGACACGCGAGCAACACATCCGCCGCGAACGGGCGACCTCCAACATCTGCACATCGGAAGCGCTCATTGCCACCTCCATGACCATTTACCTGGCAACGATGGGGAAGCAGGGATTTCGCCAAGTGGCTGAGCAGTGCTACCACAAGGCGCACTATGCCGCCTCAAAGCTAGCGGCTGTCCCCGGCTTCTCGCTGGTGCCGAGCGGAACGGGCGTGTTTTTCAACGAGTTTGTAGTGCGCTGCCCCCTTCCGCCTGCGGAGCTGAACCGGCAGTTGCTGCGGAACCGCATCCTGGGTGGGCTGGATGTGAGTGACCAGGTTCCGAACGGAATGCTAGTCTGCGTGACTGAGGTGAACTCCAAAGCTGAGATCGACACGTTCGTTAAAGCGGCCTCCTCAGCGGGAGCGCACCGATGACATCACAGAGAATTGACGAGCGCGATAATCGGCTCTTGATGGATCGCAGCGCGCCGGGGCGTATCGGGGCCAAACTGCCGCCGCTTGACGTGCCTGCCCAGCCCCTGCCACCGCAGTCTGTCCTGCGGGCGGACTTGCCGCTGCCGGAGCTGTCTGAACTTGATGTGGTGCGGTACTTCACGAGGCTCTCTCAAGAGAACTTTGCGGTTGACTTGAACTTCTACCCGCTGGGATCGTGCACTATGAAATACAACCCCAAGGTCAACGAGGTCACCGCAGCCATGCCAGGCTTCTCTGCCATCCATCCCATGCAGCCAGCGGAGACAGTGCAGGGCGCGCTAGAGTTGCTGTATCAACTGCAGGGAATTCTCACAGAGGTGACCGGCACTGCAGGTGTCAGCCTGGCGACCATTGCAGGGGCGCATGGTGAACTGGCGGGCGTGCTGATGATCCGTGCATACCATATGGCGCGCAACGATACGAAGCGCAAGGTTGTACTCATTCCAGACAGCGCGCACGGCACCAACCCCGCGTCTGCGGCGATGGCTGGATTTCAGGTGGTAACGATTCCGTCGGACAAGAACGGCAATCTGGACGTGGAAGTGCTCCGCAAGGCGGCCAACAATGAGTTGGCTGGCGCGATGATTACTATGCCCAGCACGCTTGGTCTCTTTGACCCAAACATCGTGGAGATATGCGACATCATCCACAAGGCGGGCGGCCTGGTGTACGGCGATGGGGCGAACATGAACGCGCTGCTCGGTCGGGTAAAGCTCGGCCAGGTCGGCTTTGACGTGGTGCATTTGAACCTGCACAAGACGTTCAGCACACCTCATGGAGGAGGCGGGCCTGGCGCCGGCCCTGTGTGTGTGTCTGAACGACTATTACCGCATTTGCCTACACCGGTCGTTGAATACCGGCTTGGGGGCAAACCTGAATACATCCTCGGCAGGCCGCCCAAAACGATTGGCAAGATGGCGGCATTCCACGGCAACTTTGGGGTGCTGGTGCGCGCTTATACCTTCGCCCGTGCCCTTGGCTCAGACGGGCTGAAGCAGGTGAGCGGTGATGCGGTCCTCTCTGCCAACTATATCCAGGCGTCGCTGCGCGATCTCTATGACTTGTCATATGACCGCAGGTGCATGCACGAGGTTGTGTTCTCTGCCCGGCGGCAGAAGGCGCAGGGGGTCAAAGCGCTGGATGTCGCCAAGCGGCTCCTGGACTTTGGCATCCACGCGCCCACTATGTACTTCCCGCTCATTGTGGAAGAGGCACTCATGGTGGAGCCCACGGAGTCCGAGAGCAAGGAAACGCTGGACCGGTTTATCCAGGTGATGCGGCAGATTGCGCAGGAATCCAAAGACACGCCACAGGTTCTGAGAGAGGCGCCGCACCACTCACCGGTTTCGCGAGTGGATGAGACACGTGCCGCGCGGCAGCCGGACTTGCGGTGGAAGCCAAAGCGCTAGATGCGCTCCGCCAAACGCGCTCAAGCCGAGTACGGACAGTCGTGCACAATTGCGGCATGCTCATCAGGAAAGCTCCGCATGAAAACTCGATGGGCCGAGTTGCCACCCCAATCAATGCCGCGTTCAGACAACAAGTCACTCCAGAAACCACGCCTATTCGGATCTCTCTGAGGTTGAGAAGCGTGGATTTCCTGCGGCACATTTCTTGCTTCTGGGGGAGCTATTCCACGGCCCCGTAAGTAGGCTTCGGCAGCATTTAGCACGAGATCTAAAGCATCATCCGCCGTGTCCACAATTGGACGGGCCCACGCCTGCAATCGACCAAAACTGTTTTTAGATATCTTGATCACAGGCGGTATATTTCCTCTTCGTCTGTTATTTGTTACAACAGCGTTCTAGCAGCTAACATATGCTTGTCAAGACTCAAGCAGAGCAATCTCGTCGGAAGTGGGCGAGAGCGCAATTACTTGGGCCGGGGTCGTAACCGCTTGTGAACTGGGTCCCAGCGCCACGCCGCCTCAGCACCCTGCAGGTGCACACCACCAAGCCAACGGTCGATGCCGTTCAGATGCACCCAGTCGGCGCGTCCAGAGTAGGCCTCAGAACCTGCTTTGGTCAGGGCTAGGATTTGCTTGCTAAACAGGCCCCGCTTTCCGTCTTGCGGCAAGATAAACGGCCCGCCGCCCACGCGCCGCACCAGCGGCTTTGAGGCGCTCGCCAGACCTTTAATGTAACTCCACACTATTGCGTCCCCCATGAAGGGGTGCTCTTCTGCGGCCTGGTCCATCTTAAAGATGTCTGGAGGCCGCTGCTTACCCGCTGCCACGGCCTTGAGGATCTGCTGCTCCGTGCGGCCAAGCCCATCACGGACGGACGGGAACTGCTGCAGATGGCGCAGGAGGGCGTTGTACAAGAACCGCAGCGCGGATGTATCCAGCGCAAGGAGCACCTCAATTTCAGACGGGTCAGGCGAGCAGAAAGCACGCCACGCATGCTGGGCGACACGGAACTCTGCAGAGGTAACACCCTGTCGCCTTGGAAACAGGCCCACTATTTGCTCAGTGCTTAGTTCGCCTAGCCCTTTGAAATGCGGCATGTTTGGAAACGAGCCTATGCATATGAGCGTGAGCTGCGTTGCTGCAAGCTCCTGCTGTGCGAACCAGTCCAAGATCTGTATCAGCTGAAGCTGGTCGTACAGGCAGTGCTCAAACCAAAGCACCACCTCGTCATGCTCTTGGAAGCGCGCAAGCACGGCGTCTCGCACCCGGAAGCCCGCGAGCACGTTCTCGTACGTATCCCAGCCTTGGGCAGCGATGTACCGTGAGCGGATCTCGTTGAACTCGGCACTGGAAGCGTGTCGAGACACTGGGCCTTCGTGCAGAACGTCACGCCAGGGGAGGACTTCGCCGGGCAGGCTGGCCTTGTGGATGAGGTCTGCGGCAGCGTCGCCGCCAGTAATGTGGAGCATGGGGGACCTATCTACTTGAAGAGCGCAACGGGGTTGAGAGAGATGTCGCGGTCATACGCATCCACCGCCTCCTTGCGCTTCAGGTAGGTGACCACCGCGTACGTCAAGGGCGTGGCCAGCACCTCATAGCCTACCTTCACCAGCCACTGCACCGCGATGACCTGCATAAGTACGGGGGTGGGCAGGATGCCATAAAACGCTAGCGTAATGAAGATGGTGGAGTCCAGCGCCTGACCAATGACTGTTGAGCCGATGGTGCGCGTCCATAGGAGCTTGCCATTGGTGAGCAGCTTCATACGGGAGAGGATTGCTGAGTTGGCGAACTCACCGACGAGGTAGGCCGCGAATGATGCGGCAAGAATGCGCGGCGTGGAGCCGAGGATAGCTTCATACGCATCCTGCCCATCCCACACCGACGCAGGAGGCAGCCACTGGCCCAGCGCAAACACAACGACCATGAACAAGTTGCAGATGAAGCCTAGCCAGATTACCAGACGAGTTTGCCGGTAGCCATAGACCTCGGTGAGCACGTCGCCCAGGATGTAGCTCAGGGGAAAGATGATGATGGCCGCGGGCAGCGGTTTCCCGGCGACAGAAATGACTTTGACCGCCATGATGTTAGACGTCAGCAGCGCCGTCACAAATAGCGCGGCCACCAGCACAAAGAGCGGGCTAAATCGCAGTTGTGTCTTCGATGTATCCATGGGTGTCATGCTACGCGCTCACAAGCATCAGCCGCAAGCCCGAGCTACAGGCCTGCCAGTGTCCTGCCTGCCGTCAACACTTCTTGAACGCGCTGCGGGGTGTCTGCTTCTGCGTAGATGCGCAGCAGCGGCTCGGTGCCGGAGAAGCGGATAGCGAGCCAGCCTCCACCCTGGAGCGTGAACCGCACGCCGTCCAACGTGTCGCGCTTTTCCACGCGCATACCCGCCACCAATGCGGGTTTGGCATCGGCGACGGCCTGCTGAATGCGGGCGCGCTGCTCTGCGGGGAACGTGAGGTCGAGGCGATCATAGTGGTGCGGGCCAACGACACTGAAAAGCTGTTCCAGCAGCTGCGATGCGCTCTTGCCAGTGCGTACCATTAGCTCAAGAAACAACACACCGCTCAGGATACCGTCCCGCTCCGGCGGGAAACCGCGGAACGCGTAGCCCCCGCTCTCTTCCAGGCCCAGGAGCCAATCCGGCTCGGAGAAGAGCACGGGTGCGATGTATTGAAAGCCCACACGCGTCTCACGCACGGGTATGTTGTACTTCTCCCCAAGGCGCCAGAGCATGCTGGACGTGGTCAGCGCTTTCACAATGGGGCCGCGCTGCTTGCGGAATTCTAGAAACAAATAGGCCAGGAGCGCGCCAACTTGCAGGGTGGTCATGAACCGGCCGCGTTCGTCCATGACACCCAGCCGGTCGGCGTCGCCGTCAAACGCGATGCCCACATCCGCGCGGGAGGACCGCACTGCTTGCGCCAGCGGGTCCAGGTTACGTCTTATGGGCTCCGGGTTGTGCATGCCGGGGAAAGCAGGATTCGGTTCGCCACGGATTTCGACAACGTGCGCCTTGCCGCCGCTGAGCAGTTCAGGCATACAGCCGCCGCCCGCGCCGTGCATGGGATCCACGGCAATTCGCAAGCCGGAGTCGCGGATTGTCTTGAGGTCCAAGGCAGTGTTCAGGTGGCTCAAGTATGCCTGCCGCAACCCGGCCATTTCCACGATGCCTCGGCGGCGTGCCTCTTCGATGGGCATGCGGGCGACGGCAGTGGGATCGGCGACTGCCTGGATGTGCTGCTCAAGAGCAACGATGGCCTCCTGCGGCAGGCTGCCTCCGTAAGACGTGCGGCACTTGAAGCCATTCCACTCGGGCGGGTTGTGGCTCGCCGTGATGATGACGCCGCTCACGGCTTTGCGCGCAACGATGTTGTAGCACGTTGCAGGTGTGGGGACTGGACCGTCTGCAAGCACGGTGTGAATGCCGTGCATCGCCAGCACCTCTGCCGTGGCCTGCGCAAATGCGCTTGACTGGAAGCGTGTATCGTAGCCAATGACGACAGGGCCCTGACCGGCACCTTGGCCGCGAAGCAATCGCGCTACGCCCTCGGCGCAAGCACGGACATTGTCGAACGTGTACTGGTCGGCAACAACAGCACGCCAGCCATCAGTCCCAAACTTGATTGGCTGGCGTGCCATACATCACCTCATCCAACGTCCGATTAACACTACAAGAATTACCGCCTGCCCCGAGTACTTCGGGCGCTGCGGGCTGTCCCCTTGCGCGTGGACTTCGCCGGCGCATGCGTCTTGCCGTTTGTGCGGGCAGCCACTCTAGCGGCTAGACGACCACTGGCTTTGGCAACCGTCCTTGTTGCAGCCTTCTTAACGAGCTTCACCGCTGTCTTAGCATCCACTTTGCGATCGGACTTGGCGACGGCCTTTCGTGCAGCGGGGGTAGCCTGTTTGGTCGTCACAGATGACTTTTTCGTTAGTGCCAGTGCTTCCTTGCGCAGGGCCTCTGCCTTGTCCGTACGCTCCCAGGGCAGGTCCAAGTCAGCGCGGCCGAAGTGTCCGTACGATGCGGTGCCGCGGTAAATGGGACGGCGGAGCTCTAGCCCACGGATGATTGCGCCAGGCCGCAAGTCAAAGTGCTTGGCCACCAGCTTGTCGATGATATTATCGGACACGTGTCCGCTGCCAAACGTTTCCACGGAGACGGAGATGGGTTCCGGATAACCAATGGCATAGGACACCTGCACTTCGCAACGGTCCGCCAAGCCTGCGGCCACAATATTCTTGGCAACGTACCGCGCGGCGTATGCGCCCGACCGGTCAACCTTCGTTGGGTCCTTGCCGGAGAACGCGCCGCCGCCATGCCGGGCCACGCCACCGTAGGTATCGACCAATATCTTGCGGCCTGTCAAGCCAGTGTCCGCAGCAGGGCCCCCGAACGTCCAGCTTTCGCCAGGGTTGGTGTGGATGATGGTCTCTTTGTCCAGCAGAATCGAAGGGATCACTGGCTGCAGCACGTTCTGGATCAGGTCCCTGCGAAGCTGGTCCTGCGAAACGCCTGCGTCGTGCTGCACACTCATGACCACGGTGTGCACACGCTTTGGCTTGCCGTTCTGGTATTCAACAGTGACCTGCGACTTGCCGTCCGGTCGCAGGTAGGGCATGATGCCCTCCTTGCGCACCAGCGCCATGCGCCGCGCCAACTGCTGCGACAGGTAGATGGTCAGCGGCATCAGCTCAGTATCCACCAGCCGGTTGCCCACGAACTCTTTGCACGCAAAGCCCACCATCATGCCCTGGTCGCCCGCGCCTGTCCTGGCGGGATCGTCCACGGAGTTACGCGTGACTGCGTTGGAGATTTCCGGCGACTGCTGGTGCAGCGCCACGCGCACCTCAGCGGTATCACAGCCGATGCCCAGGTCACGGTCCGTGTAGCCAATCTCACGCAGCGTCTGGCGCACGAGCTTCTCGACATCCACCTTGCCCTGGGAGGTGATCTCCCCCATGACGACGACCAGCTCATCAGTGGCGCAGGTCTCACACGCGACGCGGGAGTAGGGGTCTTGGGTCAGAAATGCGTCCAGCACTGCGTCAGAAACCTGGTCGCAGACCTTGTCCGGGTGGCCCTCTGTGACCGATTCCGACGTATACAAGTACTTGGGGGAATCGTAGAAGCTCATCCCCTTTGCCAACGTGGTGCCTCCTTTAGTTAGTCCATACTCCGCTCTTGGAGGACGTTTACACGCCTAGGTTCCCTCTTGCCAGCTGCCCAGATATTTCTCCTGGCGGGCCGTGAGCTTATCCACGGAGATGCCCATGCTCGCCAGTTTCAGCCTACCGATTTCCGCGTCGATATCCTGCGGGACGTTGTACACGGCCGGCTTCATCGACCTCGCCTTCTTCGCCATATATTCGGCGCAGAGCGCTTGATTGGCAAAGCTCATGTCCATCACGCTGGACGGGTGGCCTTCCGCCGCGGCCAAGTTGATGAGGCGCCCTTCGCCTAAGAGGACAAGCTTGCGCCCGTCTTTCAGGGTGAACTCTTCTACATAGGGGCGCATCTCGCGGTGGCCCTTAGAAAGGGACTCCAGCGCGGGAATGTTGATCTCCACGTTGAAGTGGCCGCTGTTGGCGACAATCGCGCCATCCTTCATGATCTGGAAGTGCTGCTTGTTTAGGACGTCCGCATTGCCAGTGACCGTGATGAAGATGTCGCCCTGCGTGGCAGCCTCTTCCATCGGCATCACCTGGAAGCCGTCCATGACCGCTTCCAGCGCGCGGATGGGGTTGATCTCCGTGACGATGACATGGGCACCCATGCCACGTGCGCGTGAGGCGACGCCCCGTCCACACCAGCCGTACCCCGCCACGACAACGTTCTTGCCCGCCCAGAGCACGTTGGTGGCGCGGGTAATGCCGTCCAGCGTGCTCTGGCCGGTGCCATAGCGATTGTCGAAGAGATGCTTCGTCTCCGCCTCGTTCACGGCGATGATGGGGTAGGCCAGTGCTCCGTCCTTGGCCATGCTGCGGAGACGGATGACGCCTGTAGTCGTCTCCTCCGTGCCGCCGATGATGGTCTTCAGGAGGTCGCGCTTGTCCTTGTGGATCATGGAGACGAGGTCAGCCCCGTCGTCCATGGTCATGTGCGGCTTCTGCTCCAGCGCCCGCTGCAGGTGGTAGTAATACGTGTCCCGATCCTCACCCTTAATAGCGAACGTTGGGATAGCGTACTCGGCCACGAGCGCTGCCGCGGTCTCGTCCTGGGTGCTCAGTGGGTTGCTGGCACACAGGGTTAGCTGCGCACCACCCTCTTTAAGGGTGATGGCGAGGTTGGCCGTCTCTGTGGTTACGTGCAAACACGCAGCAAGGCGCAGGCCCTTCAACGGCTTCTCTTTGGAGAAGCGCTGCCGGATGAGCTTCAGCACAGGCATCTCACGAGCGGCCCACTCAATTTTGCGCATACCTGCCTCAGCCAACTTCAGGTCTTTGACGTCACCAAGGTCACTGCCTTTGTGGACGCCGTTTGTTCTCTGCCGAATGCTCATCTTCGTTGCCATGTGCCGCCTTTCGTGCTGCTGTTTAGCCCATATAGCTACCAGTATACCCCGCCGTTATCCTGTGCACCAGAAGTAAGGACTATCCTTTACGCAAAGATTTGAAGTGCCTTTCAAATCGTGCATCGAATGCATTAATCGTGAAATGGTACTCCTGTGTACCTTGGCATTCTA
Organism: Dehalococcoidia bacterium; assembly: GCA_009692665.1. Taxonomy (GTDB): domain Bacteria; phylum Chloroflexota; class Dehalococcoidia; order Lucifugimonadales; family SHYT01; genus SHYT01. The sequence continues at coordinate 167,684 of SHYT01000002.1, forward strand.
CCGCGTACGATGCGCTCACTGCGCCCATGCGTGCGCTTTCTACCAGGTCTTTTCCCAAAATCAGCCCCTTGATCAGCCCCCCACGATAAGCGTCACCGGCACCTGTGGGATCCACCACTGCGCCGTCCGGCTTCACAGCCGGGATCTGCGTCTCACCATGCGAGGTGATTACTACAGAGCCGTGCTCCGCCTTGGTCGTGATGATGGCGCCCACTCGCTTGAGCAGGTCTACCTTCGTAAACTTGGTCTTGTCCATGATGAGCTCAAGCTCGTAATCATTGGAGATAAGAATTTTTGCACCTTCAAGAGACGTGGCAAGTTTGCCGTTATCCCAGATGGGGAGCGACTGTGCGGGGTCAAAAATAAAGGGGATGCCCCGGTCACGGTAAGCGACGCTGTAGACGATCATGTCCTCAACGTTGCCGGCGGACAAGATGGCAATAGCCTCGCGAGGGTTCACGCCGTCGAACTTGTAGAGCGATGGGTACTTCATGGCGCCGGGGTTGAAGCCGGTGATCTGGTTGTCCGACATGTCCGTTGTGATGTACGCGCCAGCGGTGAACTCACTATCAATGATGCGAATGCTGTCGTATGAGATACCCCAGCCCTCTATCCGCTGGAAGTATGGAGCATAATCCTTGCCAATGGCCGCCAGGATAATCGACTTTTCGCCCAATAGCGACAGCGCATAGGCAATGTTTCCTGCCGTGCCGCCGGGCCGTTCCACCAGGCCGTTCACCACAAAGCTCACATTAAGGATGTGGAGCTTGTCCGGCATGATGTGGTCTGAGAACTTGCCCGGAAAGTCCATGATCCTGTCGTACGCCAGCGACCCGGAAACAAAAATCTTTATATCAGCGTGACCCGCACGAGGCTTCGTCAACTTATTTAGTTGGCTCGGTCTTGCGGCGGGTGGTGGTGCGACGGGTTGCTGGCTTTGCCTTACCGTCTGCAGGTGTTTCTTCAGCCGACTTGCTGGCGCGGCGAGGTTTTACCTCCGCTTTGGGTGCAGCCTCCTTAGCAGGGGCTCTACGTGCAGCGGGTGCCGCCGTGCGTGCCCGCGTGCGGACAGGCGTCTCCGTAGGAGCGGCTGTTGCAGCGGCGGATGCCGCTATAGGCACAGCCACGCGGGGGGTAGGCATGGCAGGCTTGGGCAGGCTGCTGGCCGCAAGTGCGGGCGCCATAGCCTGGCTGATGGCCTGCGCCACCAGCGCGGGCAGTGTCAGCGCTTCACGCGTGGTCAGGTATGCCGCAGCGCGGAGCACACCCCGGCTAGACGGCCCGGCAATGCGCTCCATCTGCGGCAGCGTGACCTCACCTTTGATAACTTGGCGCGCTAGCTTCCGCCAGCGGCTGAGCTTTTGCGTGCGCTTCAGATGGTGCAGGTTGGAACGCTTTCGTGGTTTGTGCATTGTCGTTTCCTTCTTCCCACTATCTATGATTGCTTTGTGTTGTCAATTGGGTTAGGGGTTCATGCCGGTACTGGACGGCAGTTTCTTCTGGAGCCACGCAGGTGTGCCATCCTCAATGTTGTACAGGTTCTCAGTATCCAACCCCATCGCGGCAGCCATCTCCGCCGCGAGCGCGCTGCGGGAACCGGCCATGCAGATGAACAGCACCTTCTTGTCCTTAGGCAGCTCATCCACGCGCGCCAGGACCTCGTCAACGGGCATCAGGATAGCGCCCTTCACATGGCCACTCTTGTACTCATCCGGGTTGCGCACGTCCACCACAACGACGTCGGGCTTGCCGTACATCTTTACGGCTTCGTCCACGTTGATCCGGTAAAACGGCTCGCCTCTTTCTCGCCTTGGCATACTAGCCTCCGTGAGTGCTCGCTATTTGCCCATGTACTTGGATACAAGCGGCCAGAGCCGCTGCTGTGCTTCGTCAGTGATGTACGGCTTTGCTGTAACGATGGCATTCTTTAGCGCAGAGCTGCATGTACAGTGACGCTCCGTAGGGAGCGCCGGAATGAGTTGCTGGAGCACTTGTTTGGACGTTGCTACGTTCTTCAGCAGTACCTGGATAACCATCTCTACAGTGACGTCACCGTGGCCGGGATGCCACACATCATAATCCGTGACACAGGCTATGGTAGCGTAGCAGATTTCCGCTTCTCGCGCTAATTTCGCCTCAGGCAGGCCCGTCATGCCAATGATGTCGGCTCCCCACGAGCGATAGATTGCGGACTCCGCTCTGGTGGAGAATGCGGGCCCTTCAATCACGACCATGGTGCCGCGCTGGTGCAGCGTACCCCCAACGTTGTGCACCGCCATGGCGAGCAACCCCTGTAGGTGCGGGCAGAATGGGTCCGCAAACCCGATATGGCCGACCATGCCGCCCTCGAAAAAGGTGTCTGGCCGGCGCTTGGTCATATCGATGAGCTGCGTTGGCAGCACCATGTCCAGGGGCTTCATATCTTCCCTAAGGCTGCCCACTGCGCTGACTGAAATGATGCGCTCCACGCCCAGGCACTTGAGCGCGTAGATGTTGGCGCGCGCCGGAATTTCCGTGGGGGTTAGCCGGTGCCCGCGCCCGTGCCGGGGCAGGAAGGCTACCGATGTGCTGCCCATCTCGCCAATCACAATGCTGTCGCTGGGCGCACCGAAGGGCGTCTCTGGATAGACTTCTCGTATATTGCGAAGGCCCTCCATCTCATACAGGCCCGTTCCGCCGATCACCGCTACCCGCGTTTCAGCCACGTCCTGCCGCCTTAGCCGCAACTGCCGCGGCCTCGCGCATGAGCAGCTTCAAGCTCTCCGTGTACGGGGGCTTCGCAATGCCCTGCTCGGTAATGATGGCGGTGATGAACTTGGCTGGTGTGACGTCAAACGCAGGGTTGTAGACAGGCACACCATCCGGCGCGGTCTGCGTGCCACCAAAGCCGCGCACTTCTTCCGGCTTGCGCTCCTCAATAGGGATGTCCTTGCCACTTGCCGTTAGCAGGTCGACCGTGCTCGTCGGCGCCGCCACATAGAAAGGAACTCCGTACTCTTTCGCCAGCACTGCCAGCATGTGCGTGCCGACTTTGTTCGCGGTGTCGCCGTTTGCAGCGATGCGGTCAGCGCCCAGGATCACGCAGGTCACCTTGCCCTGGGACAGCGTGAAGGCCGCTGCGGAGTCCGCCATAAGTGTGACGGGAATACTCTCTTGCATCAATTCCCATGTAGTCAATCGCGCGCCTTGCAGCAGCGGCCTGGTCTCCGTAGCGAACACCTGCTTCAGCTTGCCGCTGGCCCACGCGCTGCGGATGATGCCCAATGCCGTGCCATACCCCGCCGTTGCTAGCGAGCCCGTGTTGCAGTGCGTCATCACGACGGCATCCTTTGGCAGCAGCTTTGCGCCAGCCTCGCCCAGCGCCTTGTTCGCAGCCTCATCCTCACGCTGGATGCGTTGCGATTCTTGCAGCAGCAGGTCCATCGTTTCCGGCAGCGTCCGCCCTTTGGCCACCGCACGCATGACACGGTCCACCGCCCAACGCAAGTTCACCGCTGTAGGCCGGGCTGAGGCTATCTCCTCAGCTGCTTTCTGCAATGATGCCTTGTAGTCAGCACCGCCGCGCTTCATCTGCTCTTGAGCAGCCAGCACCGTGGCATACGCGCCTGCCACACCAATCGCCGGGGCGCCGCGCACGCGTAGCATCTGGATCGCCTCTACGACCTGGCGGTAGTCCGAGCAGTCCAACCACTTTATCTCTTTGGGCAAGAGCGTCTGATCAAGGATTCTCAGCTTTCCTTGCGACCACTCTAAGGAATGGATAACCACGTTTCTCCCTCATCCTCGCTCTCTCCCCAAAGGAAGAGGAACAGCGCGCAGGGCAACAAAAAAGCTTCCCGACGACGAGAAGCTTTTTCGCTTGTTCTCTCCCCTCTTATCGCTTTCTCCGATCAAAATCAGAGAAAAGGCACTGGCACCAATCCGCCTCTGGCGGACCGTTGCCGGGCTTCGTCGGGCCTTTCCCTTCGCCTCTCTAAATAAGAGTGATGCGCTCTATTCACTTGTGTCTCCATGGTAACGACGCCGCAAACACGTGTCAAGCAACAACCTTGCAAACTAACCTTGTGCGGCAGTTATTTACTTCGTGCCTGCACCGCAGGCTTCAGCATTGTTACCGCCGGAGGCCCATCCCTCACCGCCTTAATGGAGAACAGCAGAGGCACCTTCCGCCTGCCCGGCACGCGCCACAGGCCGTCCGGTCCCTCCTTTAGGAATGGGAAATGCGCATATGTGCAGTAGGGGAACTCGTGCAGGAACTGGATACGCAGTCCCGCGCCCAGCAGCGCATTCACGATGTCACTTAGGCTGTGCGTCCACTGGCGCGAGGTATTGCGCACCCTGGCATTTGGGTCTGCGTAGGAACCCTCCATCTGCTCTTCGGCAGGTTCCGCGGAGTGAAAGTAGGAGTACGCGACCTGAAAATCCCTGGCGTCCTTGTTGTTCACAAAGAGATTGGTGAACGGGTGGAAGTCCACAATGTAGAACGTCCCGCCCGGCTTCACGAACTGCGCCACCGTCTTGGCCCACCGGCGCACGTCCGGCAGCCAGCACAGTGCCCCGTAGGAGGTAAATACAAGGTCGAACGTGACGTTCACAAGCTGCGGTATATCGTAGACATTGGCGCAGATGAACTTGGCATCGCTGCCCGTCTCCCGCGCTAGCTTGCGCGCCAGGGTGATGGCCCGCTCTGAGAAGTCCACGCCTGTGGCCTTGGCGCCCATACGCGCCCACGAGATGGTGTCTAGCCCAAAGTGGCACTGCAAGTGCAGCAGTAACTTGCCCCGAACATCACTCACCTCCCCAACCTCAATTGGCGAGAGTGTGGATTTGCCCTTCTTAAAGCCCCCCACGTCATAAAAGGACGAGCGAGAATGGATGTTGGTCAGCTCGTCCCAGAGTGCGCGGTTGGCTTGCATGTGCGCTTGCTGCCGCTCCTGGAATGTGCCCTTTTCTATGTCCGGCATGGCTTTGCTGCTCCACGTTGGACTCCCAGCATTGTAGCGTAGGAGGATGAAGGACACTTATGAGGAATTCGAACTCTTGACACACTCTTACGAACTTGCCTACTATCCTCTAAGTTCGGGGCGTGCTGCCGCGGTGCTGTGAACCACCTCTCGCCAACAACACTCCGATGCGGTTGGCCCATACGAGCACCTACGCAAAAACCGGCCTGCCAGGCGTGGCTTGAGATTACCTACTTCCCAACCCGTCACAGTCCTAAAGGACTGCTTCCGGACACGAAAGCAGCGGCACCCACGTACAATCCCGCACGAAGCATATGTATGAAGGAGGGGAGCATGGCACAGGTAAATACGGTGTTAGGACCAGTAGACGGCGCAGCTCTTGGATTTACGCTCAGTCATGAGCATGTCATTGTCAGTTCCGCAGGCGTTACTCAACTCTACCCCGAGCTGTTGGACTTGCCCAATCAGAAAGAAGTAGCCATTAACATGCTCAACCAGGCGTATGCAGAAGGTGTGCGCACGATTATTGATTGCTCGCCGATTGACCTTGGGCGGGATATTCCTCTTTTGCAAGAGGTTTCCAGGCGCTCCAAAGTGAACATCGTCGCTTCCACCGGCGCATGGACGCAAATTCCGCGTGTCTTTCACCAGACGACGGCGGATCAGCTGGCCGGCGTGTTCATTCGAGAGATTACGAAAGGTATGCAAGGAACGACTGCGAAAGCAGGCGTTATCAAAGTAGCGAACGATGACCCGAATCTACGCCCAGAGGAGATCGCTGTCCTTCGAGGGGCGGCACGCGCCACAAAGGCCACCAATATCCCTATTACAACCCACTCAGGCCACTCGTGGATAGTAGAAAAAATAGGCGTCGCCCAGGTCAAGATCTTTGAGGAAGAAGGGCTTGATCTTAATAGGGTGGCGATCGGGCACAGCGACAGCACTAAGAACGTGGACTACCTGCTGGGCCAGCTCCGGAAGGGCGTCTGGTTGAGTATGGACACTCTACGTGGGACGCCTGCCCGGCCAGGGACGGAAGGCCACCCGGCGAATCCGGACTGGGAGGAAAAAACGGTGATCATCAAGAAACTTATGGATGCCGGCTTTACGCACCGCCTTATGCTGGGACACGACTGGTCCGCATGGAACTGGGGGGGGGTGGGGAACGCTGAGCGACACCAAGCCAACCCCGACGGCTGGCTATTCACCACGCGTAAAATCCTCCCTCGCCTGAAGAAGCTTGGGGCCACCGACAAGGACATCCATACCCTCATGGTAGACAACCCACGCCGTTTCCTAGACGGGAGCAAGTAGCAACACTTTTAAAAGCCGCTCGGCGGTCCGCTAGCTTCCTGCTCGCGCATGACGGCTCACCTCTAAGGGAGTCCGCACACGCTGGGACAGAGCACGAGCAGGGTACAACTGGCACGAAGAGCGACCTGAGGAGCGGCTATCCATGAATTACCACGGTCCGCGGGCCTATCAAGGGTGAAGACCTCGGCTTCACCCTGAGCCACGAGCATGTCATCGCCAGTTCTGCTGGTGTCACGCAACTCTACCCCGAGTTCCTGGGATTGCCTCAGCGGAAATATGAAGCCGTGGATCTGATGAGCTTTGCCTATAGAGAAGGCGTCAGGGCAATCATCGACTGCATCCCAATTGATCTTGGGCGAGATATTCCGCTTCTGGAGGAGGTGTCCAGGAAAAGCCAGGTGCCCATCATTGCCGCAACCGGCGTGTGGACACAAATTCCGCATGCCTTCTGGCAAGCCACGCCCGACCAGCTTGCCAATCTGTTCATTCGGGAAATCCGCGTGGGCATGCAGGGGAGCAGCGTCAAAGCCGGCGTCATCAAAGTGGCCAGCGATTTTGTTCCTTTACTACGTGCTCCGTCCTTCCTGTCCATTTTGATGCGCCATGTGGATAAATCGCGGAGGTTTCCCAGAAACATACTGACGCCCGCGAGAGTCCCTTTTGGAAGGACTCCCACGGGCGTCAAAAAACTCAATGCTCTTTGTAGTGCCCCTTACGCGGGCTGTTTAGTGGGCTTCTGCGCGGCCTGCCAGCGCTTCCAGACCTCTTGGTCGTAGCCGGTGCCATCGGCATTTGGCCCCGCGTTTACTTCAAACGAGTCCTTGAGCCCCAACTCCTTGCCAACGGCCCGGACGGCCGGG
>SHYT01000017.1 GCA_009692665.1 Dehalococcoidia bacterium
CTAGACCCTGCCAAGCGGCAGCTGGTTCTGTGGGCCTTCACCCGCTACATGTTTGATCAAATGTATGGCGTCCACTTTGGCACACCCACGGTCTACTGCCACTTTGCGCCGTGGCTGCGCAACGCGGCCTGCCATGTGTACGGGTACGCAAGTGTCCACAACATGACGGGCTGGATCATGTGGGTGGAGCCTACAGACCTGCCTAAATAACGCCGTAAGAGGAGCGCTGGTTTTCAACAACCAGCGCTCCTCTTCATAAACGCTGGCGATCCGCGAGTCTGGGATGAAAAAGGCTATCGCTCAGCCCCACCCGTAAAGGGTATTGCTGGCGACAAAAAGTCGGTATTCGGACGAGTGCCGATTCTCTCTGAGTTGAATTAACGTTGGGGAGGGACCAAATGGCTATTGGATGGGGCATTGTTGGAACAGGTGGGTGGGCAGACCGTTTTGTGGCACCTGGTATCCGGCAAGCAAAGGACACCAAGCTGGTAGGCATTGTCAGCAGGGACAAGGCCCGCGGGCAGCAGTTTGCTAACTATCATGGCGTGGCCCATGTGTACGAGCGGCTGGAAGATATGCTCAAGAACCCTGAAATTCAGGCCATTAACGTACAGACCCCAAACAACCTGCATGCGGAATCTGTCGTCGCGGCGGCTGAGCGCGGCAAGCACAGCATCTGTGGCATTGCCATGGCAGCGACGGAAGAGGACTGCATTGCGATGGTAGAGGCGTGCAAGCGCCACAAAGTGCAACTAGGCGTGGATTTCCAGACGCGCTATCACCCGGGCTTTAGGGCGCTGAAGCAGGTTATCGACAGCGGTGTGCTTGGAGACATCGTGTCGGTGCGCTGCCAAATGTCCCTTCCGTGGGAAGGCGGAGCGCGGGGGAACCAAGTGTGGAGCGTGCCCTCGGTTGGCGCGTTTGGTGGTGAGTTTGACCAGTCCTGGAAGCACGACATAACCATGCGTGGCGCGGGGACGATGTCGGGCGCCGGTATGTTTGGCGTTGACATGCTCCGGTTCCTGGTGGGACGCGACATTCAGGAAGTGTACGCGGTGGCAGACGTGGCTACTGCTGAGCACAATCAGGAAAATTTTGTCCAGGCTTTGATCACCTTTCAAGGCGGGATGACCGCCAGTTTTGAATCGTCGAACCGGACTCAATATTGGGACAACACTACTACCGTTTATGGCACGAAGGGCAGGGCGTCCAGCTACGGCCTTAGGCCATGGGACTCCGACGGCGTCCTGCGGGTCCGGACGGAACAGGGCGAAACCGTGCGGGAGTTTCACCGGTCGAATATGTTCGTGGACCAGATTGAGGCATTCAATCAGTGCATCCAGACCGGGAAAACGCCAAATGCTGCTGGTGTGGACGGCTGGCGTGAGCGGCAGGTTACCTTGGCCATTCGTGAGTCAGCGGTCAAGAAGGCGCCTGTCAAGATCCGCCTGTAAGTGTGCGATGTCTCTTGGGAGGGGCGCAGAACCGCCAGCTTCTCAAGAGGTAACCAAACCAAACTAGGCAGAGAAAGAAAAGAGGGGGGAGAGCCGATGTACTACGAGATCCGCATGTATACGCCTATCAAGGAAAAGCTGGACGAGTACGCGAACGTGTTTCACACATACCCAGAGAAGGTATTTGAGAACAATGGCGTTAGCGTAATGGGCATGTGGCAGGTGGATGGTAGTCCGCAGCCGGCGTTTGTGTTCATGCTCGCCTATCGTGACAAGGCGCACCGCGACCAGGTATTCGCCAAGCTTGGCGAGGAGCCATTGATGAAGGAGTACCGGCCCAAGCGAGCGCAATTGATTGATGCCGCCGTTCCGTCCGCTAATTGGCTGCTGAAGCCGGTGAAGCACTCCAAGTTGAGCTAAGCCTTCGGGCGTAGGATTCGGTAGCTCCTCAGGACATGGATCGAAAAAGAAGAGGGGGGAACAGATCATGCCTATCGGATGGGGAATTATTGGTCCCGGTGGGTGGGCGGATCGCTATATTGCTCCGGCTATTAAGCAGGCCAAGGACTCTAAACTGGTGGCAGTGCTCAGCCGCGATAAGGAGCGGGCCGACGTATTTGCCAAGGGCCACGGAGCGGATCGAGGCTACGACTCTCTGGCGGAGTTCTTGAAGCACCCAGGATTGGACGCAGTTTGGGTGGGCGTTCCCAATAACTTGCACGCAGCAAACGCCATTCCGGCAATGGACGCTGGCAAGCACGTGATGGTGGACATCACCATGGCAGTGACGGAAGAGGACTGCCAGGCAATGGTGGAGGCAGGGAAACGCAACAAGGTGAAACTTGGGGTGGAGTTCCAGACGCGGCACCATCCGGGCAACCGTGAGCTAAAGCGCCTGATTACCGAAGGTATACTTGGTGATCTGATCATGCTGAGGGCGCAAATGTCCTTGCCGTGGGGTGGGGGCCAGGTCAGCGGCGTGCAGCAATGGAAAGTGTCTGCAAACGCCGCTTTGGCCCACCCGGATCATTCTTGGAAAGAAGTCTATCCCATGCGCGGTGGTGGCGTAACGGTAGTAGGCGGTATGTTTGCAGTAGACCTGCTCCGGTTCCTGGCAGGCCGCGATGTTGAACAGGTATATGCATATACAGACGCCGCCACGGCCCCACGCGGCCAGGAGACGCTCGCGAATGCAATACTGCAGTTCCAAGGGGGTGTGCCTGCATTCATGGACTGCTCCAGCCGGAACCCGTATTCCGATAACAACGTCACGGTGTATGGCACGAAAGGCCGCGCCACCAGCATTGGCGGTCTGCGCCTGGATTCCGAGGGAGCGGTAGAAGTGGTCACTGACCGGGGGAACATCCGGAAGGAGTTCTCCGGACATAATATGTACGCGGATGAATTCGAGGAATTTATGCGCTGCATCCGTGAGAATAAAGAGCCCTCTGCGTCTGGTGTTGACGGTTGGCGCGAGCGGCAGATCAACATTGCTATCGTAGAGTCTAGCCGGAAGAACGCACCTGTGCACATCAAGCTCTAGGGCGGCCATTTTTAACGATTTCGATGCTGGGGGAGGGCTACAATGCCATCGGCGCACACGGTTATGGGTGAAATACCTGTCAACAAGCTGGGTATCACGTTCCCACACGAACATGTGGTGCTGGCTTGGGGAGCTGCGCGCTCTGACATGGCGGACGCGTACAATCCCAAGGCGCTGACAGACACCGTATGCGCTGACTTAGGGCCAGCAGTCAAGAACCACAAGTTAGCTACCATTGTAGACGCTGGACCTCCCGAACTGGGACGTGACGTTGAGGTTCAGCGTATGGTGTCCCAGCGGCTCGGCATCAATATTATTGCCGCGACGGGCCACTATAAAGTCGGTGGTGGCGGTATCCCACTGGTCTGGCAATTCCAAGATATAGAGGTCATTGAAGAACACTTTGTCGAGGAGATTACCAAGGGCGTAGGCCCAAACAAGGTCAAGTGCGGGGTTATCAAGCTGGCCTCATCCGATGACTTTACCAACCCAGCCGAGGAAAAGATCTTTCGCGCCGGAGCCCGCGCGGCAAAGCGCACGGGGTGTCCAATCATTACGCACAGCGACCCCACCGGGTGGGCGGTTACCAACGTTGGAAAGAAGCAGCTTGATATCATACTGAGCGAGGGAGTAGATCCATCAAAGGTGATGCTGGGTCACATAGATGGGACTCCAAACTTGAACTATCTGTTGGAGTTGGTGAAGCGGGGCTGTTACGTAGCATTTGACCGGATTGGCGGCCGGGGTGTTGTTCCTGATGAAGGGCGCGCTGGGCTCGTAGGAGCATTGTGCGTAACCGGCTACGCCAATCATGTTCTCCTGTCTATGGATCATCAAGGGGTGTGGTTGCCCAAGAAGGCCCCGATGATTGCCGCGGCAGGGAAGTACTTTAGCTATCTGCAGGAGAAGTTTGTGCCAATGCTCCGCCAGGGCGGCGTTAAAGAGCGGGACATCGACCAGATGCTGGTTGGAAATCCACAGAATCTGCTTGGCTTCTAATCCAGGACTTTGTTAGTTCATCCCACATGACCTCTTGGAAGAACCAGAGAGGCTACGTGGGATAACAACGAGCACTCGCGAAAGCGGAAGGTCTGCTCTGCGCGAAGAGGAGGATGACATGGATTTCCGATTCACCTCTCAGCAACTTGCATTTCGCCAAGAGGTGCGCGAGTGGCTCAAAAAGGAGCTGCCGCCGGGGTGGGCCCAGAGTGGTGGGGGCGAAGAAGGGGGAGACTCGGAAGGGTCCTTTGAGACCACCCGTGACTTCCGCAGGCGCATGGCGGTGAAGGGCTGGCTGACGCTGGCCTGGCCAAAAGAGTACGGCGGCATGGGCGCCGACGCGTTAACACAGATGGTGTTCAATGAGGAGATTTCCTATCACCGTGCGCCAGGGCCCGATAACGGCGTCTTCATGCTGGGATCCACGCTGATTCTCAGCGGGAGCGAAGAATTGAAGCGGCGATTTCTTCCGGCTATTGCACGTCATGAATACACGTGGTGCCAGGGCTATTCAGAGCCGGAGGCCGGCTCCGACCTGGCGTCGTTGCAGACTCGTGGGGTGGAAGACGGCGACGATTTTGTCATTAATGGCTCCAAAATCTGGACATCGAACGCTCACAACGCAGACATGATCTTCATGCTGGTACGGACAGACCCAACGGCGCAGAAGCACCGTGGTATCACGTTCCTTATCGCGGACATGAAAAGCCCTGGTATTACTGTCCGGCCTATTGTCAACATGGCAGGGATCCACTCTTTCAATCAGGTGTTCTTTGACAACGTGCGGGTGCCCAAGAGCAATATGGTGGGCGAGAAAAACCGGGGCTGGTACGTGGCGACGACGCTGCTGGACTTTGAGCGCTCGGGTATTGCCGGGTTTGCCGGTGCCCGCCGCACCTTAGAAGACCTGTTCGCTTTTGCCAAGGAAAACAAGAAAGATGGACGGCCGCTGGCAGACGACCCATTTGTTCGGAAGAGCTTGGCTGAGCGGTGGATTGAGGCTGAAGCAGGAACGCTCATGTCCTACAATGTTGCTTCTATGCAGGCTCAAGGGAAGGCGCCGAACAAAGAATCGTCCATCGTTAAGCTGTTTGGAACCGAGTTGCGGCAGCGCATTGCGCAGACTGGTATGGATCTCATAGGGATGTATGGACAACTTGGAAAAGATTCAAAGTGGGCGCCGTTGAACGGGCGCCTATCGCGGATGTGGATGAGCAGCTTTAGCGCGACGCTGGCGGGCGGAACGTCAGAGATACAACGCGGCATCATTGCCACTCGTGGGCTAGGGCTACCGAGGGGATAATCCAGCTTTCCATGTTTTGCGTGGCTTATTCTACCGCGATGGTGACTGCCGATGCTGTATGCGTCGAAAATTGGTTCAGGCCGAGGAGGCACCATGGATTTGGGGCTTACTGAATCGCAACGGATGCTCAAGACCAGTGCGCGCGAGTTCCTGGAGAAGGAATGCCCGCTTACCTTCGTACGCGAGATGGAAGTGCATAAGACGGGCTACACGCCGGAATTGTGGAAGAAAATGACGGAGATGGGGTGGCTAGGGCTTGCTTTCCCTGAACAATATGGCGGTAGTGGTGGGTCTTTCTCCGACCTATCCGTGCTCCTTGAGGAGATGGGCCGCGCGCTGCTGCCCGGCCCGTTCTTCAGCGACATTGTTTTGGGTGGCCTCACGGTCCTTGACGCTGGAACTGAAAGCCAGAAACAAGCCATCCTTTCTCGCGTAGTCAGTGGCGAGACGGTACTTACGCTAGCTGTTACAGAGCCTTCTGGGCGCTGGGATGCACAAGGGATCCACGAGGTGAAGGCCACCAACGCGCCCGCGGGGTGGACGCTGAACGGCACCAAGCTCTTTGTGCAAAACGCCAATACTGCCACCACCTTCTTGGTTGCTGCTCGCACCCAGGAAGGTTCAAGGTCAGAGCAGGGCATTACACTCTTTATTGTGCCGGCGCAGGCTGCGGGGATCAGCCAGACTTCGTTGACCACCATGGCATCCGACCACCAGAGTGAAGTGACCTTCAAGAACGTAGTAGTGCCAGCAAGCGCAGTGCTCGGGCGAGCGGGGGAAGGCTGGCCAATAGTGAAACGGGCTTTCCAACGGGCTGCGGCGGCCAAGTGTGTGGAAATGATTGGGGGGGCCGAGAAAGTGCTGGAGATGACGACAGACTACGCGAAGCAGCGCGTTCAATTCGGCCGGCCTATTGGCACCTTCCAGGCAATCCAGCACCACTGCGCCAACATGGCGGTGGAAGTAGAGAGCTCCAAATACATTGCCTACAAGGCGGTTTGGTCGATAGACCAAGAGGAGGATGCGTCTCAGGCCATCTCAGCAGCGAAGGCGTGGGTGAGTGAGTCGTATCGCAAGACTTGTGCGCTGGCACACCAGAGCCATGGGGCTATTGGATTCACCAAGGAGCATAATCTACAACTCTACACGCGTCGAGCAAAGGTCGGAGAGATTCTCTATGGTGAGCCCGCCTATCACCGTGAACAGGTCGCAATGAGCCTAGCGCTTTAATGTAGCGGGGCCTCAATTGGAGTTCTTCACCCACGTTTACATGAACAAGCTCCTTGACCAGCAGCTTGCGGAGCTTATCCCTGTCCATCGCATGTTTCTTGAGCGGCGCCCATAGCTGATGAAATGACGCGTGAGCCGCGTCCATTTCTTCCCTGGTCACATACTTATTTGTGGTCTTCATAGCTCATCGCCACTCGTACCTATGGTAATACACTCGCAGGCCTTCACCGTGCGTACGATGACCATCTGCACGTTCTCACATCTGTTCTCTGGTTGGAGATGTAGTGCCAGCACGCTAGCAACCGTTCCCGCTACCCTCGTGCAAGCGAGATATGGCAGCAGAACCATTTCGCCCAGAGAGAGTAGGCGGCGGAGATAACGAGACACGCACCCCTTGAGGGGAAGCGTGTTGAGGTGGATGGTACTGAGGGGCCGAGAACTAGGGTGTGTTCGCGAGTAGAGTGGTGGAGATGACGAGATTCGAACTCGTGACCTCTGCGATGCGAACGCAGCGCTCTCCCAGCTGAGCTACATCCCCACTAGGCTCATATTCTAACAGACCACCGGATGCAACCGCCACCCTTTCTTGCCTTCTGGTCGCCAAACCTGGCACTGAAATTACTTTTGGTCATTGAAGACTTGCTGCTGGTGAGGCGCGGTGCTTTCCTATACGCATGAGAGCAGCCCACGTTTGCCCACGCTGACTCCCCCGCGCTCAAAGGAGCAACGCCATGGTCGTTCACATCCACCGTCCCCAAATGGCAGCGCCTCTCTTGCCTGTGGGCCAGGCCGTTACGCGGTATGCCAGTGCGCGGATGTCTAGGAAAGACACCCAAGACACTGTTTCAGCGGCCCATCCAGCCCATCTTGGCCAGCAGAACAGGTATCGGGGAGCAGGCCTGAAATGTCCCTGGACGTATAACGTGCTATGGCATCCACCGGCTCCTCGGCTACCTCTTTGGCACAGAAAAAACAGCCTTGCCACACCTTCGTGCGCGCCTGCCGCACTGCATCCGCCCATACGCGCTCTGGGAATGGCATTGTCCGTTCCTGCATCGGGGCACGCCTCACCATGCCAAACCATTCTGTCGCGCCCTCAGCGCCTGGGCCTACGCGGGCCAGTTGTGACACAATATGCACAGGCTCGTCACGCGCAAGGCACCCCCACAACGAAATCCTTCAGGTGAATACAATGAGTCGTGCTATGGCTATTGAGAAGGCAGTCATCAAGAAGTGCGCGCGCGAGGCTGGGTTTGACCTGGCGGGCGTCGCATCTGCGGAGCCGTTTTTGGCGGCGCGAACGATTGCGCTGGAGCGGCTTGGCCAAGGACTCATGGGCGGCATGGCGTGGTACACCGAAGCGCGGGTGCTGCGCGGTACGGAGCCGCAGGCAATACTGCCAGGCGTCCGCTCCATCATTTCAATGGCGGTCAGCTATCACCGCCATCCAGGCCAGCTCCAGCCCATGCACGGCCAGGTGGCGCGGTACGCGTGGGGTCGTGACTACCACAACATGCTCAAGCAGCGGTGCAAGCAATTTGTCAGGTTGCTGGAAAAGGAAGTCGGCGCCACCTTTGCGCACAAAGCATATGTGGATGACGGCCCAATGCTGGACCGCGAGGTGGCCCGGCGCGCTGGCGTTGGGTTTACGGGCAAGAATACCAACAGCTTGACCAAGATTGGCTCATGGACGTTCCTCGCCCAGGTGCTGACCGACCTTGAGATTGCGCCGGACAAGCCCCAGGCGAAGTCGTGCGGAACCTGCACCGCGTGTATGCCCGCGTGTCCCACCGGCGCGATTACAGCGCCCTACGTGCTGGACAGCAACAAGTGCATCGCCTACCTGACTATTGAGCATCGCGGCCCCATTGACCGCGCGCTGCGGCCGCTGATGGGCTCGTGGGTGTTTGGCTGCGACATCTGCCAGGACGTGTGCCCCGTAAACCATAAACTCGCCAAACCCACCAGCGGGTCGGCGCTGTCCACCGAGAACGCATCGCTGGACTTGATTGGGCTGCTGGAGATGACGGAGGAGGAGTTCAACGCAAAGTTCCAAGGAACCCCAATCCGTCGCGCCAAGCACGCCGGTATGCAGCGGAACGCTTGCATTGCCCTGGGCAATATGCGCGATGCAAAGGCGGTGACACCGCTGGCCCGCGCGCTGCGAGACGCGGCGCCGTTGGTGCGCGGGCACGCCGCTTGGGCGCTGGGGCGCATCGGTACTCCGGATGCACTGCAGGTACTGGTGGAGGCGCAAGTGTCGGAGACGGACACGTCCGTCCGAGAAGAGATTGCGCTGGCGCTAAGTGTGCCGTGACGTGGCTCCCAGGGATTTGTCAGTAACAGCCCTACTGTACAACCCTCACCGTGAACACTGCCTCAGCGGAATTGGGTTCCGTAGTCACGTGGATGACGGCGGTTGTGGGCACCGAATTTTGCTGGAGATGCGGCTCAAACACCACCCGCACGGCTCCGGTGTCGTCCGTGTCCACAGTCATTTGAGTGTGTCCCGTCCACTGACCGCTGGAATGCTCGGATGTTGACCGCAAGCCCGCATTCAGACACGAAAACCTCACTGGTGCATTTGTCAGAGAGACGCCCATCACGGAGCGGACGCTGACCTCCAGCACCACCGTAGAGACGTTCGTACCGACAACGGACGAGTTATTGCGTACGGTCTGCCCATCCCCGTGCACTTTCGCGATGATCGTTGGCAGCCCCGTAAAGTAATCGAATTGTTCTTCCAGGGTGGAGAGTCTTTGCAGGATCGTTGCCAGGTCTTGCTGGTCGGCGGCGTCTCCCTTGGGGCCGGGAGGGCCTGCCACTCCTCGCTCGCCCTGAGGCCCGGGTGGCCCTTGGATGCCCTGTTCACCACGCGAGCCGGTATTCCCTGGCATCCCTGCCGGGCCTGGCTGGCCCTGTTGGCCGGCGGCGCCCGCGAACCCCTGAACACCCGGGGCGCCGGTCTCGCCTTTCTCACCTGCCTGGCCTGGCTCACCGCGGTCGCCCTTAGCCCCTGATGCGCCGTGCTCACCGCGCGGGCCGGCCGGCCCCTGTAACCCAAGCTCACCCTGCGCCCCTCGAGGACCAGGTGCACCCTGATCGCCTTTGGGCCCGGGCGCCCCGTGCTCGCCGCGCGGGCCTGATGGGCCATGCGGGCCAGGGTCGCCTTTGGGCCCGGCATCGCCCTTCGGCCCAGGCGCGCCTTGCGCCCCTCTGTTCCCCTTGGGGCCGGGGGAACCTGCTCGTCCAGTCGAGCCAGGCATACCTTGCGGCCCTGCCAGGCCTTGTTTGCCCGGAGGGCCCGCCGGCCCCCGAGCGCCTGGTTGTCCTGGGGCGCCCTTTGGTGCTGGAATCGCTGCTGCCGCCCGCGCTGGCGGAGCGGTTCTCTTCACGGCGAGCGTAGATGATGCGGGCGCTCGACGGCGCGCCGGAGTAGATGATGCGGGCGCTCGACGGCGCGCCGGAGTAGATGATGCGGGCGCTCGACGGCGCGCCGGAGTAGATGGGGTACGACGCTGAGTCCTCCTGGAAACCATGCGTTCTCCTTATAACCAGTTCTGCGCAAGGTCGGCGGGCAAGCATCGCGGGTTTCTGTTCATGCGGTAATTATGAGGAGAATACCTAACTCAGGCTCGAGTTGTCAATGATATGGGCTGAAATGAGATTCAGGAATCAGTCCTACAGGGCGTTTGGCCTTCTATTGTGCCACTCCGTCGCCTGTTCAAACGCATACGCCGCGCGCAGCAGCGTGGCTTCCTGCCATGGCGCAGCCAGCATCTGTAGGCCAATGGGCAATCCCTCCGGGCTGAAGCCGCAGGGGAGGGAGATGGCAGGCACGCCCGTCAGATTGGCCAGCGGCGTAAACCGCGAGATGGGGACGCGGATGTCTCGGTGCAGCTGCCCCGGGACTGGGCCGAGAGGCGCAATGGGAGGAGCGACGATGGGGAGCGACGGCCACAAGAGCACATCCACTTTCGTGAACACCTCATTCAACTGCTGGCGTACCAGAGTCCGAACACGCTGGGCAGTGACGAGCAGCGACGCAGGCAGCAACCGGGCGACGGCCAGGCGGTTGAATACGTCCGCTCCATAGTCGCCGGGGCGCTCGTCCATCCACCGGCGGTGCAGTGCGGCGGCCTCAGCCATCAGGATAGCGGTGTTCGCGGCAGCCGCATGCTCCAGCGCGGGAAACGTGACTTCTTCTATCGTACCGCCGAGCATTTGTAGCGTGAATTGTGCAGAGCCTAACGCCTGCGCCACCGCAGGCTCCAACGACGAGCCGAACGGCAACAGCCCAAACCGCATACCCTTGATGCCGGTGTGCATACCCTGCGACAGGTTGGTGGTCGGCACGTCCGCGCTGGCAGGGTCGTGCGGGTCGTGGCCCGCCACCGCGTGAAGCAACAGCGAGGCATCCTCGACGGTCTTGGTCATCGGCCCAACGTGGTCTAGTGACCACGCTAGCGGAAATGCGCCACGTCGGCTGACCCGTCCGTACGTGGGTTTAAGGCCGACTATGCCGCACATGCCGGACGGAATGCGGATGGAGCCGCCGGTGTCCGACCCCAGCGCCGCGATAGCCAGCCCCGCCGCGACCGCCGCGCCCGAGCCCCCGCTCGATCCGCCGGTCATGCGCTCTGGGTCCCACGGATTGCGCGCCGGGCCGTGGATGGGGTTGACGTTGGTCACGCCAAACGCGAACTCATGCATGTTGAGCTTGCCCAGCATGACCGCGCCCGCTGCATGCAGGCGGCTGACGACGTGTGCGTCGTGGTCGGGCACCCAATCGCCCAGGATCTTGGAGCCTGCGGTTGTGCGGATCCCGCGTGTCGCGAAAAGGTCTTTCAGGCCAATCGGGATGCCATCAAGCGGGCCGTGTAACCTTCCGCTGGTCTGGCGCTCTTCAGACGCCGCCGCTTGGCGCATGGCCTGGTCGCCAGTGACAGTCAGGTACGCATTCAGCCGTGGGTTGAGCTTCTCGATGCGTGTCAGATGGGCCTGCGTCAGCTCGCGCGGCGATAGCTTCCGCCGGCGCATCAAACGGGACGCTTGCGTCAGGGTGAGATCAGTGAGTTCTGGCATGCGTCCATTCTACAGAGAATGGAGAAGGGAGAGGACATCGCCCTGTCCCCTCTCCGAATTGCGCGCCGGAATGTTGAAAGAACTGGAGCATGACCACACGCATGTCGCGCCCCCACGCGCGCATGAGCACGCCAAGGGCGGCCGTAGTCTTGCCCTTGCCATTGCCGGTATTCACCACCACCAGGCCCTTCTTCATCCGCGCGCCTTTGACCGCCTGGTGCTGCCGTTCCTCAGCCAACAGGTTGCTCCTTAAGAACACCCTCAACGGCGTTCAACATGTCGGGCCGGTTGATAAGCCGACCCCTCTTAAGAAGATCGCGATAGAGCGCCCCTGCCTTCCCGCCCGTGTAGTCGCGTTGCTCAAACGCCGGACCGTCTACGATGACCAGTCTCCGCGCGCTCGCCGCCGCTTCCAGGTTCCTGATATTGGACATCCCCACCGCAACATCGGCGAGTACCACCGCGTCCGCCGCATGCACCAGTTGCACATTGCGCTCGTGGTTGGCGTCATTGATGGGCGCGAACGACCCTCCGGTCACCGACTCAAGGTTCAGTGCATTGGCTACCGCGCAATCGGAATCGCCCGTGCTGATAACGCCCGTCGTCACCTGGTAGCCCGCGCGCCACAGCGTCGCCATGAGGTCCGCGCCGCTGCCCCCTCCGCCAATAACGTGCACCCGCTCTGACCGCTGTGGTGCGAGTGCGCACGGCGTGATGGTCAGGCGGCTGGAAACCAAGTTCCGCTGTACGGTAGCCTGCACATTGAAGACCCATTCGATGTTCGCTGAAGTCAGCACCTGGTCCACCGGCCCCTGAGCCACGACTCTCCCGTGCGACAGCAACACGATGTACGAACAGTAGGTCGCCGCCAGCGACAGGTCGTGCAGTGCCGCCACCGCGGTCGTGCCCTGTGCCACCAGCGACGTGACCAGCCCCATCACCTGCACCTGATGCGCGATGTCCAGGCTCGCCGTCGGCTCATCCAGCAGCAGCAAGCGCGGCTCCTGCGCCAGCGCCCGTGCGACCAGCACTAGCTGCCGCTCCCCGCCGGACAGCGTGTCCACGGATCGCTCCGCCAGCTCAGCCACACCCACGCGCTCCATCGCCTCGCGGGCAATCGATTCGTCGCGCGCGCTCTCCATGTCAAAGCGGCCAATGTGCGGGTGCCGCCCCATCAGCACAACCTCGCGCGCGGTAAACGAAAAGTCCAGGTTCGTGTTCTGCGGGATGCGCGCAATCGCCTGAGCCGCCTGCTGCGACGACAGGTCGCGGAGGTCGCGGCTCTCGTAAAACACCGTGCCGGACGACGGCCGTAAGAAGCCCGCCATCGCGCGCAGCAGCGTGGTCTTGCCGGAACCATTCGGCCCAAGCAGTCCAACTAGCGTTCCCTTGGCGACCTCCAGCGACACGTGCTCCAAAATCTTGCGTGCTTCCGCCTGTACGTCCACCGCCTCAACCCGCATTGCCGCCCCAGTGCTCGCTGTACTGGTCATGCGCCACTCCTCATCATCGCGCGGGATTGAACGGCGCCACAGTTATCCCGCTGAACGCCTTCGGATGAATCGCCTTCGCCAGCTCTTCTACGCCGCGAATATTCCACGGCGAAAGCGTGCTCAGGTACCGGTCCGGCACGCCGACAAGCTGCCGCGCCTTGATGGCCGGCACGCTCGCCAGGTTCGGGTTGGTCGCCAGCGTCTTATCTTCGTACTCGTTCGAGAACATAATGTAGTCCGGCGCCAGCTTGATAATCGCCTCTTCGCTCACCGGCTGCCACTTGTTTACCCCCGCCTCGGCGGCGACGTTGATGCCCCCGGCGGCACGGATAATCCAGTCAAGGTTGGTGTCCGCGCCCGCCATATACTTTCCGCTGAAGTACAGCACGCGCGGCTTGGTGCCGTCTGCCGCAGCCTGCTTGCCTAGTAGGTCAAGGTGTTCTTGCATCTGGCTCACAAGCACCGCACCGCGCTGATCCTCTCCGTAGATGTACGCCAGTGTTAGTACCTGCGGCACGAACCCGTACGCCGGGTCCAGCAATTTCTCGCCCCCGTCAATTTGCACCACCGTCAGCCCGGCATCGCGAAGCTGCTTCATAAGCTCGGGCTTGGTGAGGTGGTACGTGATCACCAGGTCAGGACGCAAAGCAAGAATTGTCTCCGGGTCACGCGTTACACGGGCCTTGATGCCGCTCGCAACGTCCGCGATGTTGGAGTACGGCTCCGCCACGAACGTCGACACCGCGGCAATGCGCTCCGGCGCCACGAGCGCCAGGGACGTCTCTTCAAACCCCAGCGACAGCATCACAATGCGCTGTGGCTTTTCCTTAATCACTATGGTCTGCCCTGACCAGTCCTTGACCGTCCGCGGCCACGCAAAGTTCGTTGGCTCAACGATGTACGGCGATCTGGCGTACATCGCGTTGAGGCTCTCCTGACTTTGCGTGCTGGTGGCCGGTGCAGCCGCAGGAGCGGGCTGCCCTGAAGGTGCCGATGTGGACACAGGCGGGCTAACGCATGCCGCGCTGAAGAGCGACACCATGAACACGAACACTAAAGCCATACTCAGGTTGTTCATCTTATACTCCTCCCAACTGCTTGCGGCGCTGGTACAACAGCACAAGGAAAAACGGCGCGCCCAGCAGCGCCGTGACCATGCCTACCTGCATCTCAGCCGGCTGTATCACCAGCCGCGCAACGGTGTCCGCCGCCACCAGAAAGATGGCCCCGCCGAGCGCGCTCGCCGGGAGCAGCAGCCGGTGGTCCGGCCCAATAACCAGCCGCAGCATATGCGGCACCATCAGCCCCACAAACGCAATCGTGCCGCTCACCGCCACCGCGACGCCCGTGATGAGTGCCGTCACAGCCAGCAGCACGCGCCGCACGGTCCCTGACGACACCCCCAGCGAATGCGCCGTCTCTTCGCCCAACAGCAGCACGTTCAAGTCGCGCGCGAACGCCGCCAGCACCACAATACCCGCAACAATCGGCCCAACAATGATCCCCGCTCCCTGCCAGCTTTGTCCGTCCAGTCCGCCGGTGAGCCAGTACAAAATCTGGCGCACCGCGTCGGGATTCGAAACAGAAAACAGCAGCAGCGTTGAAATGCACGCGCCCAGAAACGAGGTCATCGCCAGCCCGGTGAGCAGCAGCGCTGACGTCGACAGCCGCCCGCCGATCGCCGTCGCCAGGAAATACACCAGAAACGCCGCGCCCAGCGCCCCTGCAAACGACATGAGCGGCAGGAAGAAAATATGCACGGCCTGAAGGCCCGTAACTATCGCGATGACCGCGCCCAGCGCGCCGCCGCTGGAAACGCCCAGCACGCCGGCGTCCGCCATCGGGTTGCGGAAGAGCGCCTGCATCGCCACGCCGCTCACCGCCAGCGCCGCGCCAACCAGCGCTGCCACAACTATGCGCGGCAGCCGGATGTGCTTTATGATCCGCCGGCTAGTGGCGTCCACGTCCGCGCCCACGGGAACGCCAACATTCGAGAGCAGGACGCTCGCGGTGGTGGCGTAGGGAATCCGCACTGGGCCATTGGCGGCGGAAGCCACCATGACCGCCAGCAGTACAGCGCTCAGGATGCCCAGCGTCAGCGTCAGCCGCGCCCGCAACGCCAGCCTATGGAGGCCTCGCCTCGTCTGCATGCCAGGAGCCGCACGCACCGATGCCAACAAAAAACCTCCGCCTGCTCATTTGCTCAGCGAAGGTTTAGAACATCCCACTCCCCCGACGGCGTCGGGGCAACGAGCATCCTCTGTCCTGCGCAGAGCAGCGCTCAAAAATGCTGGGCAGGTCTCCTGGCTTGCAGGTCATCGCTGATGGCGCCTTCCCATCCGCCTCAGGCGGACAGTGGCGTGTACCACCAACTCGCTGCTTACAGTGGCGCGACCGCGGCGGACTCACACCGCCTTCCCTTGTTGTCCTCTGACGCACGCCAGAGGAACCCGGCACTGCTATGGTTGTTAAAGCGCTTTGAGTGTAGATGGTGCGACGTGGAGCGTCAAGGCTGCGTCAGGATGATAGCCGCGGCGGCGTAGAGTGGCAGGTTATAGGTGATGGTTTGGCCGCTAATGCCGTCCAGCACCTGAGCCGGGATGGCGGCGATGGACGCCTGCACGTTGACATGCGCGGCATCGTAGGTATGGAGGATGGTCGCGGGCCTCTCCTTGCGGGCAAACCAGCGCATGCCCAACGAGTTGGCCCAGTTGCCCGCAAATGAGTGCGCTATCCAGGGCTGCATCCCGCTGATCTTCTTGCCCTTGCGCACACCGTCAACGCCCCACGGGATGATCATCGTGAGATATGAGGTGACGTGGAAAAGCATCTGGCCGACCGTCCATTCGGGAATGGAGCTCTTGCGCTTCCAGTCGGCGTCGGACACCTGGGCGGCAAGTGCATGGAACGCAGTGCGCGTTTCCTCAAGCTCGGCGCGGACGGCTGCTTTTTCGGCCACGGCCCGTTTTACTTGGGCAGGCTGCGGGCTACAGCCGTGACGACCTCGTAGACGCGCTGCGTGGAGGCGGCCTTGTTCTGTCCGGCAGGTATTGGATGGACGATGATTTCCCCCATGCCCATGGCGAAGATTTCCCGCAGGCGGTTTACCACGCTCTCCTCATCGCCCATGGCGACGACGGTGTCCAACATGCGGTCACTCCACGCAGAGGTCTCCTTGGCTTCCGGGAAACCTGCGTCGGCGAACATGGCCTGGTAGAAGGGAGTTCGCGGGTAGTTGGCAAGCTGCTCTCGCGCGGCGGTACGCGCCTCGGCGATGTTCGTATGGACGCAAACGGGAATGTGCGCGACGAGTGGGGGCGCAGGACGGTTGGCTTTGCGCGCACCTTCTTTGATGGCAGGGAGGCAAACGTCCCGAAGAAAGGTTGGCGGCGAGACCCAGCTTATGGCGCCATCTGCCACTTCACCACAGACCTCATAGGATTTTCTGCGGAGGGCGGAGGCCATTACGGGAATACCCGGTGTAGGCGCCGGAAGGCGCGTGTGAGCACGGTGGTACTTGCCGTCGAAGTCCACCAATCCGGTGGTGAACAAGGTCCTTATGATACGTATGTACTCTTTCAGGTGGCTGAGCGGCGCATCGTATGTGAAGCCATACGTGGACTCAATGCCGGCCTTGTGGCTAGGACCGATACCCAGCCGGAAACGGCCGGGCGCCAGCGTATTGATAACCTGGGCATTGGCAGCCATAGTGAGCGGGTGCCTGGGCCATGTCTGCATGATGCAGGTACCCATAAGGATACGCTCCGTGCGCACGGCGGCGGCCGCAAATACACTGAGGCTATCCGCAGGAATCCCGCCGCTGGTGAGCCATGCGGCTGGAACGCCCGTTTTCTCCAAGTGGATGATGCGCTCAACGACAGCCTTTGCATCGCCGCCCATTGCGGCTACGCCAATTTGCTGTTTTGACATGACCCACCTCCAATCTCTGCTGATGTTGGGAGTGTAGCATAGCGAACGGCGAAATAAGAGGCTTGGACGTTCGAAAAGGAGGCTGTCGATTGTTCCACGAGGATACCGTAGGTGATTTTGCTATGGAGGGGCGATTTCTGTAGGAAATAGAGGCATCTTCTGAAAGGATGCCTCTATCCGGTGATCGCAGGTGCTTGCTGTGCATTTGGCCTTGTTAGCTGGTCACTGCACCCTGAGACGCGGAGCCGACGAGCTTGGCGTATTTAGCCAACGCGCCCGTGGTGTACTGCGACGGTGGGGCCTTTACCGTTTTGAGGCGCTCCTTAATTTGTGCATCGGTGAGGGCTACATCTAACTTGTGGTTGGGAACGTCCAGTGTGATGACATCGCCGTCACGGATGGCGGCGATGGGGCCGCCGACCGCTGCCTCGGGGGCAATATGGCCGACCATAAAGCCGCGGGTTGCGCCAGAGAAGCGCCCGTCGGTCAGGAGCACGACATCAGAGCCAAGGCCCTGGCCCACGAGCGCGGCGGTGACGGCCAGCATTTCACGCATGCCGGGGCCACCCTTGGGGCCTTCGTAGCGGATAACGATGACGTCGCCCTTCTTGATTTCACGGCGGTCCACGGCGGCAAAGCAGTCGGGCTCACGGTCAAAGACGCGCGCCGGGCCGGTGAACTTGGTGTGCCCGTACCCGGCCACCTTGATGACGGCGCCTTCCGGGGCAAGGCTGCCTCTGAGAGTAACTAGACCGCCAGTTGCGGCCAGTGGCTTTTCCACTGGGTATACGACTGGCTGGTCTTCAATAGTCGGTGTATTCTCAAGGTTCTCTCGCAGCGTCTTGCCGGTGACTGTTAGCACATCGCCATGGAGTTTGCCCGCCTTAAGGAGACGCTTCATCACGAGCGGAACGCCACCGAACTTATCCAGGTCAGCCATCACGTATTTGCCGCTAGGCTTCATATCTGCAATGTACGGCGTCTGTGCGCTAATGCGGTCAAAATCCTCAAGAGATAGCTTCACATTCGCTTCGTGGGCGATGGCGAGAAGGTGGAGCACCGCGTTTGTGGAGCCGCCTGTAGCGCAGACGACGGCGATGGCATTCTCAAACGCCTCTCGCGTCAGAATGTCACGCGGGCGGATACCTGCGTGGAGCAGGGCGACGACGGCGGCACCGGCGCGGCGTGCGCTGTCCTTCTTGCGCGGGTCGATGGAGGGGATGGAGGCGTCCTGGGGAAGCGACATGCCAAGCGCCTCAATGGCGGAAGACATGGTATTGGCGGTGAACATGCCGGCGCAGGAGCCTGCGCCGGGACAGGCCACGAGCTCAAGCTCCCGCAAGTCTTTGTCGCTCATCTTGCCTGCGGCGTGCGCGCCCACCGCTTCAAACACGTCTTGGATGTTGACATCTCTACCCTGAAACCTGCCAGGCATGATAGTGCCGCCGTACAAGAAGACACTGGGAACGTTAAGGCGTGCAGCGGCCATGATGGCGCCGGGAAGGTTTTTATCGCAGCCGGCGATGGTGACGAGGGCATCCAGACGCTCGCCGAAGACCACCAGCTCGATGGAGTCGGCGATGACTTCGCGGCTTACCAGTGAAGCCTTCATGCCTTCTGTGCCCATCGAAATGCCGTCGCTCACCGTGATGGTGCCGAACTCGAACGGGGTGCCGCGCGCTTCGCGGACGCCGCGCTTCACCTCCGGCACGAGGCTGCTCAGGGCGATATTGCAGGGTGTGACGTCGCTGCCCATGTCTGCAATGCCGACGAATGGCAAGGCGAGGTCGTCATCGTTCAGGCCCATAGCGCGCAGCATGGCGCGTGCAGGCGCCCGCTCCGGACCAACAGTAACATCGCGGCTGCGGTGCTTCGGTGCAATCGGCTGGCGTGTGGTCATATGTCCTCCCTTAGCAGGTGCTCTGCGCCAAGTGCTCTGAGCGGTATTGTAGCGTGTTCACCGGCCTGTTGGCTGGAAGGGCGTAAGGCGCATGGTGAGCGCAAATGCGCCGAGGATGACGAAGAGGGCGGCTTCGAAGACGAAGGGGACGCGGAGACCGGCGGCGTTGGCGATGAGACCACCCAGGAGCGGGCCCAGACTCCAGCCAACCGCGTTGGCACTTTGCACAATACCGAATGCAGCACCCTGCTTATTGGAGGGCGCGATAATTCCGACGAGCGTGCTGGCGGAGGTGGTGAGCACGCCGATTCCAGCGCCCATGAGCGCTCCAAATACCAACGCGAGTGCGACAGTGTTTGCCAGGCTTGCGCCGACGGCGCCCGCGAGCGAAACCAGACAACCGAGGATAAGCGGCATTCTAAGACCTAGCTTGTCCGCCAAGAGTCCGGTGCTCCAGGCGGAAAGGGTCATGGAAAGGCCCATGAGGGTGAAGAACAAGCCAATCGTAATGGGTCCGATGTCAGGGCTAAGGGACTTTAAGAAAAAAGGAACGACCGGCATAATGAGGTTTGGGGCAAGCTGCACTAAGCATAAGACGCCGAGCGCCGGCCAGACACCTGGAAGCGAGGTCATGCTACGGACTTCTCTCCATACACCTGCCACGTTCCGTTTGCTAGTAGGTGGCGGGTGAAACGCTTCATGTACGGTGAAGAGGACGAGGATGCCCGCTGTGCCGATGAGCGCACCAGAGACGAAGAACCCGCCCCGGTATCCGATCCAGGTAACGAACAGTCCGCCGACGAGCGGGCCAATGGTATTCCCCAACGCGCTTATTGCCTGCAAGAGGCCTACGCCGTAGGCTAGCCGCTCTTTTGGGACAATGGACGCCATGAGACCCATCATGGCTGGAAAGACACCGGTGACTGCGCCCATGATTGGCCTGGTGGCCATAAGCTGATATACATTCTGCACCAACCCGGTGGCAACCATGACGCCGGACGCACCGAAAGCCGCACGCAGTACGTTCCGTTTATGGCCAAACCAGTCAGAAAGGATACCCCAGGCCGGCCCAGCAATGAACATAACCGGCCCGTTCAGGGCGGCCACAATGCCGGACAGCAGCGCTGCCTGCCGACTGTCGAATGCGCCTAGTTGTTGTACGAACAGTGGCATGAACGGGGTGGAGAACCCAAACCCAATAGTGACTATAAGCTGGGCGAACAGGATGCGCCGGAGGTATTTTCGCCAGGCCTCACGCCGGCCTGAGGTGGAGGCTGCACCAGGCAGATTGGCCACTGTCAGACCTTTGGCGCCAGGGCGGTTGTCGCGCCGGCGCATTTTTCTCTGGGGAGTATTCTATCGCACCATTTGCTGCGTGCGCTGTCTGCGAGTACGTCCTGCAAAGGGCTGAGCCTGGCGCGTGTGAGCAGATGTGGTGTTTGGTATATCCAGTTACAGGTGAAATCCATGCGGCTCTTGGGATGCTTTCATTTGTGCTCAAGGAGGTCTTAGGATATACTAAAATCACATGGGGACGCGTGGTTTCGACAGTGGGCCCGCTCACCGGAACGCAAGCCGAGGTGCCGTCAAACCTCGTTAAACTGGCGGCAAAAGATAACTGACGAACGACAACTCGTTCTAGCAGCCTAACAAGGCTACTCGTCCAGCCTCTCCTTTCCCGAAGGAGGGAACTGGGCGCCAAATAAATCGGGATGCTGCCTGATCAGACACCGATACGAGAAGGCTTAAGACTTAATCGGCTGGCTCCAATGAAGCCCGTTCGTGGGCGCCTGAGGAGCGAGACTTAAAACGCGAACTATGCTTGTAGCATGTCTTGTGGGCCGTTCATTGGACGGGGAGTTCGACTCTCCCCCGTCTCCACCAGGAACACAGAGTCCCGGCGTCCGCATCATTATGCGACGCCGGGTTTTCATGATAAAGCACGACACCGCTACCTGGCTTCGTCGTAGCAATCTCAAAGAGAGGCTTGAAGGCAGGCTTGGCCTTGAGTGCGACGACCCGATGCTCCTCTTTGGCATCGACGTAGACGGCATCCAGCATGGTCAGCAATAGCTTCCGCTTCTCAGCATCATTCGCCTTTTTCCAGAGCCTCGGCAGATGCTCCAGAAGCTTGCCCGCGGCCTTAGCGGCATCCACCTCTGGCTGGACAAGTCCAGCCAGCTTTTCCTGGAGTGCGTGTTTCTGGCGCTCGTAATCGACATCGGTGCAGAGCCCGTCCTGATAGGTCTTCGCTAACCGCCGCAGCTTGTCCTGCGCCGTCGTCCGCTCATGCGCGATCCGCTTGGCCTCATACCTTGCCGCGCGTCATCCCATACCGGAGCTTGCCGTATAGCAAGGCGAGTACCAAGAGTAGGGTGATCAAGTTCCACCAAATGAGC
>SHYT01000018.1 GCA_009692665.1 Dehalococcoidia bacterium
TTGCATCGAATTAAACCACACGCTCCGCCGCTTGTGCGGGCCCCCGTCAATTCCTTTGAGTTTTAGCCTTGCGGCCGTACTCCCCAGGCGGGATACTTATCGCGTAAGCTTCGGCACGGAAGGGGTCGATGCCTCCCATACCTAGTATCCATCGTTTAGGGCGTGGACTACCCGGGTATCTAATCCGGTTTGCTCCCCACGCTTTCGCGCCTCAGTGTCAGGGTCAGCCTAGTTGGCCGCCTTCGCCACCGGTGTTCCTCCCGATCTCTACGCATGTCACCGCTTCTCCGGGAATTCCACCAACCTCTACTGCCCTCAAGCGAAATAGTTTCTTGCGACGTGGACGGGTTGAGCCCGTCCATTTCACACAAGACACACTCCGCCACCTACACGCCCTTTACGCCCAGTAATTCCGGGCAACGCTCGTCCCCTACGTCTTACCGCGGCTGCTGGCACGTAGTTGGCCGGGACTTATTCACTGGGTACCGTCCTTGCTCTTCCCCAATAAAAGGAGTTTACGACCCGAAGGCCTTCGTCCTCCACGCAGTGTCGCTGGGTCAGGCTTTCGCCCATTGCCCAAGATTCCTTGCTGCTGCCTCCCGTAGGAGTGGGGGCCGTGTCTCAGTCCCCCTCTGGCTGGCCGTCCTCTCAGACCAGCTACCCGTCGCCGGCTTGGTGGGCCGTTACCTCACCAACTACCTGATGGGATACAAGACCATCTCTCAGCGCCTTGCGGCTTTCCTTGCAAGCCTTGTGACCTGCAAGCGTACGCGGTATTAGTCCGCCTTTCGGCGGATTATCCCCCACTGTGAGGTAGGTTTCCTGTATGTTTCTCAGCCGTTCGCCGCTGTCCCTTGCGGGACCGCTCGACTTGCATGCATTAGGCACACTGCCAGCGTTCGCCCTGAGCCAGGATCAAACTCTCCAAAACTTCCTCTCACTCTTCACCTGTTAAAGTGCGCGCCCATCCACTTCCGTTTTTGGGCGAACCTTATAACTATAGCGAACTTCCGTATCCCCGTCAATAGGCTGCCCTGTGCGCAAAACGAAAGGGGGATATGCCAGTTCAACACGAGTTCTAAAGTACAACTGTCCGCGTCCTAAATATTAGCGAATATGCGGTGTTCTGTCAACAGTTAGGTGGGGCTTTTAGCAGCAAAGCCTCGCCCCGCCCGGCTTATATAAGGAGCCCCTGAGGCGTGCGGCCCTAGTTGATACAGTTTCTTTGGTTGAACTACCAGCTATTCGCAGCGTCTCACCTAAACAGCCTACAGCTTGTCACCAGTTTCTTATCAGCCCGGGAGGCTGAACTCACCAGCTTTTATCCATGATTGTCCATCTTTTTTTGAGGAAGGCCCTGTTTGTGGAGGTATGAGCTTCCGGGCGCTTGTCATCTGACCATCAAGAAGCTAGATGCCTGTCTCGCACTCTTCTCTCCTCTCCATACTAGAGCACCCCCGCAGCAGTAGTGCAAGCGGCAAATGGCGTGAAGGAAGGAGATGGCCTACGCAGGTCAGGAATAGCAGGACTAGGGAGCATACTCGAAGCCCACGCTTGGACACTTCGCGAAACGGTATGTTAGCGCAACAGCCAGGGTGTTCTCTTAGGTTCTGGGAAAGCAGCGGCCAGGCCGTGGGTGCAGGGCACTGCCCTGCCTGCTATAATTCACAACAGTTTTGCAGCAGATCATAAGCGCGTCCTTCCAGGGAAGGACGCATTCGGAGGTTCAGCTTGGGCAAGATCAACGTCGCTATTATCGGGGTCGGCAACTGCGCTACCTCCCTCGTCCAGGGAGTTCACCTCTACCGCAATGCGAAAGAAACCGAGTTCATCCCCGGCCTCATGCACACCATGCTTGGCGGCTACCACCCGCGCGACATCAACTTCGTCGCCGCCTTTGATATCGATAAGAACAAGGTTGGCAAAGACCTCTCAGAGGCCATCATGTCGCCCCCTAACAACACCATCAAGCTTTGTGACGTTCCCAACCTCGGCGTTAAAGTCGAGCGTGGCATGACCCACGACGGCGTAGGCAAGTACCTGAGCGATGTAGTGATAAAAGCTCCCGGTGCGACCGCCAACATCATCGGCATTTTGAAGGACCGCAAGGTAGACGTCGTCATCAACTACCTTCCCGTTGGGAGCGAAATGGCAACCAAGTGGTATGTGGAGCAGATCCTTCAGGCGGGCTGCGCCATGATCAACTGCATCCCTGTATTCATCGCACGCCAGCCGGACTGGGCCCGCCGCTTCCAGGAGCGCGGCCTCCCCATCATCGGCGATGACATCAAGTCCCAGGTTGGCGCTACGATCACGCACCGTGTTCTCACCCGCCTTTTTGAAGAGCGCGGTGTGAAGATTGAGCGCACCTACCAACTCAACTTTGGCGGCAACACGGACTTCCTTAACATGCTTGAACGCGAGCGCCTAGTGTCCAAGAAAGAGTCCAAGACCAACGCCGTCACCTCTATGATGGAGCACCCGATCGCTCCCGAGAATGTCCACGTTGGCCCCAGCGACTACGTGCCTTGGCTCCTGGACCGCAAGTGGTGTTACATCCGCATTGAAGGCAGCGCCTTTGGTGGCGTGCCGCTCAATATGGAACTCAAGCTAGAGGTCTGGGACAGCCCCAACTCCGCCGGCGTCGTCATCGACGCTGTCCGCTGCGCCAAGCTCGCGCTTGACCGCGGCCTCAGCGGCGCCATCGTCGGTCCTTCCTCGTACTTCATGAAGTCACCGCCCATCCAGATCCCTGACGATGAAGCATTCGACCTGGTAGAGGACTTCGCCGCGCACCGCGAAAGTGCGAAATACCCGGTAACGTTCCCGAAATAACAGCCTTGGCTTGCGCTACTTGTGTGGCCCAGCCGTCAAAGCAAGCCTGTCACGGCGCAACATATGCGTTGCAAGAGGATGAATGAGAATTGCCTTTGTCTCTCCCTATGATTTCGCCGTCCCCGGCGGCGTCAACGGCCACATAGAAAACCTGACGCGAGAATTCACCCAGCGCGGTCACTCTGTGTCCATCCTCGCACCCACCTCCAAGCCGCTCAAGGAACTCAATGTCCCCAACTTTACTCCGCTGGGCCGGCCAGTTCCGATTCCAAGCGCGGGCTCCGTTGCGCGTATCAGCGTCTCTCTCTGGCGCGCCCTACGAGCGCGCAACTTCTTCAAAGACGGCAAGTTTGATGTTGTCCACATCCACGAGCCCCCGTCGCCTATAGTGCCAACGCTAGCGCTCATATTCTCCAACGCGATCAACGTTGGCACCTTCCACGCATACCGCGAACACAGCTACTTCTGGCCCATCGGCAAGTACGGCACGCGCCCATTCTTGAACCGGCTTGACGGCCGCATTGCCGTCTCCAAGCCCGCCGCCGAGTTCGCCAATCAGTTCTTCCCCAGCAGCTACACCATCATCCCCAACGGCATTGAAGTTGCGCACTTCCAGACCCCGGCTCCGCCGTTACCGGAGTTTCGTGACGGCAAGCTTAATCTCCTCTTCGTGGGCCGCAAGGAGAAACGCAAAGGCCTCCGCTATCTCATTGCCGCCTACTGCCGGCTAAAGCCAGAGTTCCCAAATCTGCGACTTATTGTTGTCGGCCCCGGCAAACTGGATACTCCGTCTGAGCAAATCCTCGCCCGCCATAATCCGCAGGACGTTGTCTTTGTCGGCACCGTCGGCTACAAAGACCTCCCGCGCTACTACCAGGCTGCGGATGTCTTCTGCGCCCCGTCTACTGGCCGTGAAAGCCTTGGTATCGTCCTGCTTGAAGCAATGGCGGCAGGGAGGGCCATCGTCGCCTCCAACATCGCGGGTTACGCCACCGTCGTCACCTCCGGCCAGAACGGCCTGCTCGCCAAGCCCAGAGACGACGAGGCATTGGCGGCAAGCATACGTTCCTTACTGCAAAACCCTGAGTTGCGCGCCAAGCTGGGTGCAGCAGGACGGGAACACGCTCAGGCATACTCGTGGTCCAAAGTATCAGCCCAGGTGCTGGAGT
This sequence comes from Dehalococcoidia bacterium, assembly GCA_009692665.1. GTDB lineage: Bacteria > Chloroflexota > Dehalococcoidia > Lucifugimonadales > SHYT01 > SHYT01. The sequence goes on from SHYT01000018.1 coordinate 4,005, forward strand.
TTTATCAGCAGACTACTGAGCGCACCAACCAGCGCCGCGCTGAGCTTTCATCCTCAAAGCAGAGGAATACCGCGTGACCTTCACCTCTATCCGCACCGCCCTCCGTCGCCTTTTCAACCGGCTCGTTGAAGGCCCTTCCGTAGCCGCACTGCACGCCTTACACATCACACCCAATCAGCTCACGTTTGTAGGCCTGCTCATTGCAGGGCTGGCGGCTTACTTGTTGGCCACGGGGCACTTCTTCATCGCCGCGCTCGTCTTTTTGTTCTCTGGCTTCCTGGACTTGCTGGACGGCGCGCTTGCTCGCACAACACATCAGGCAACACCCTTCGGCGCCGTCTTCGACTCCGTTATCGACCGCATCGCTGAGGCTGCAGTGTTCCTCGGCCTCCTTATCTTCTACCTCCAGCGCAACCAGCGCAACGACGACTTCAACGTTGTCCTCTGCTATGTCGTGCTCGTCAGCTCGTTCATGGTGAGCTACGCCCGCTCCCGTGCGGAGGGTGTTGGCACGCTGGGGCAGGTAGGCTTCGCGGGTCGCGCTGAGCGTATCGCTATCCTGTGCATTGCGCTGGTCATCAACCAGGTGCCCGCCGCGCTCATCATCATCAGTGTCCTCTCCATTGCCACCTTTCTTCAGCGCGTCTATCACGTCTGGCGCACCGCCCGCCAACCCAAAGTCTCTCCCTAACTTCAACTTTCCCTCCTGCAAGAGGGCAGCGCGGCGAGGCGATCAGCGAAGCTAGAGAGGGCAGGTAACCATATGCCAGAGCGCCACGTCTTCTTCACCAACAGCAGCCTAACCCTGGAAGGTGCGCTCGCCGTCCCGGACGGCCCCAGCCCGTTCCCCGGCGCCGTCGTCTGCCATCCACACCCGCTCCACGGCGGCGACATGAACAACAATGTTGTCGTGGGTGTCGCTGAGGCTCTCGTGCTTAGGGGCTTCGTAACCCTCCGCTTCAACTTTCGCGGCGTCGGCGCGAGCCAAGGCTCCCACGCAGATGGCATCGGCGAGCAAGAAGACGTCATCGGGGCACTAAACTTCCTCGCCTCTCAGCCAACGGTCCAGAAAAACAAGACCTCCCTTGTCGGCTACTCCTTTGGGGCCGTCGCATCCCTTCGGGTCGCCGCTCGAGAGCCGCTGGTTCACGCCCTAGCCCTCATCGGCTGTCCTCACGGCGCCATCACCAAAGAAGCAGGCGCACTCGGCACAGTCCCTCGCATCGTCATCGCCGGTGATCGGGATAGCGTCGCGCCGGCCGCTACGTTGAAACAGCTCACCGAAACCATCCTGAACCCCGCCGACTTCCTTCCCATTCCGGGCGCAGACCATGCATACTGGGGTTACGAGCAAGAAATCGGCCAAGCAGTCGCCACCTTTTTCAAAAAGCATCTCTAACATCAGGGAAGGCGAGGATCAGAGCGTACCGTGCAACAAAGCGCTATCTCATTCGACGTCAACGGCCTCTCCTTGGAAGGCATTGTTGCCAAGCCGGAAGGCCTGAGCAGCCCGTTCCCAATGGCTGTGCTGTGCAACGCCCATCCAGGTCTCTTCGGTGCGCTTAGTAACACTCTTATGGATACCTTGAACAGCACGTTCGTGCAAGCGGGTATCGCCACCTTACGCTTCAACTATCGCGGCGTAGGCGGCAGCGCGGGCACCTTCAGCAACGGTGACCAGGAGGGCTCCGATGTTTTCGCCGCCATCCGCTTGGCGAATGCCTGGCCAGGCATTCGCCAAGGCCACATCGCCGTCGTCGGCTATTCGTTCGGCGCCGGCCTGCTCCTGCGCATGCGAGAGAAGTTGAAAGGCGTGCGAGCAGTTGTGCTCATCGCTCCCCCGCCGGCTTCGCTAGAGCGTGCCCCGCTGCTCCAGGAAAAGCTGCCCAAGCTCTTTGTCGTCGGTGGGCAAGACCGCGTCGCGCCCCCCATGAAAATCGAGCAGCTTCTGACCACCGCCAGCTACGCGCCACGCCTCCACATCATCGCCAAAGTTAACCACTCCTGGCGCGGCGGTGAAACCGAAACTGCTGAGCGCTGCGCTGCATTCCTCAGCCAGTACGTGCAGTAAACTAGGACACTATGACAACTGCTGCAAAGGCTCAATCCGGTATGCCGTTATGGACAGACCCGCTTCTGTTTCCGCTTGCCATCGCTGTCGTCGCGGCAGACCAGATCAGCAAGTACCTCATCACGCACTGGCTGCCCGTTGATGAGTCATTTCACCTATTTGGCCCACTCAGTCTCACTCATGTCATTAACTCCGGCACCGCGTTCGGCCTGTTCCAGAACTTCACATTCGTACTGACCCTAGCCTCCGTAGTGGCCGTTGCCGTGCTGCTCATTTTCTTTCGGACACAGGCTTCGCAGGGCCGGTGGTTCAAGCTGAGCTTGGCATTCATGCTTGGCGGCGCCATCGGCAACCTCATCGACCGAGTTGCTCAGGGCCACGTGACCGACTTCATCCACGTCGGATGGTGGCCCGTCTTCAACATTGCGGACTCGGCCGTCGTCGTCGGCTTGGCTATGCTCATGTGGTGGGTTTTCACCGCACCCAGCGGCCACCCCTCCCGGTGGCCCGGCCCACCGCCTGAATACCGCGCGGGAGCCGCACCGGACCCGGGCTGCTAGTCATGTGCCGCGCCCGAGCACGCCATCCAGCGATGCCGCGTTGCAGTCGTAGCCTGCCCTACACACCACCTCGCGCTACGCTCTTCACCCGCCGCTCCAGCTCGCTCCGTCCCAGTAGCACCCGCCGTCCGCATGTCTTGCAGGTCATGCCGATGTCCGCCCCCAACCGCACTACTTCCCACTGCACGCCCCCGCACGGATGCGCCTTCCGCAGGGTCAGTACGTCTCCCATCTGAAAGTCCATAGGCCCCGGCATTGCAATCCTCCCCCTTGAAGCGCTGCCCTGAGCGTGTCAGACGAAGAGAGTTAGCGTGCAGAGTAACTCGTCATTTCTTCGTTGCGACCCGGAAGTCTGGAGGCAGGAGCACGTCTCTTTACGCCTTCTGCAACTGCTGCAACTCGAGATTCATCCGGTCCCGCAGGCGCATCGCTTGCTCGCGCGCCGCCGCGGCAAAGTTCTTTGCGTCCTTGGATGCGTAGGTCACTCCGCGAGACGCATTAATAATCGCGTACTCCCCACGCGCAGTTACCCCATTCCGCACCACGCGCTCCAGGTCGCCGCTCTGCGCGCCCACGCCAGGAATCAGAATCGGCATATCCGGACACAGATCCCGTACACGCTTCAGTTCATCCGGGTACGTTGCCCCAATTACCAGCCCAACGTTGCCATGCTCGTTCCACGCCGCGCACTCCATAGCCACACGTTCGTACAGCGGCATAGTCGTCCGGTCATACTGCGATGTCACCAGCAAGTCCTGGAAGTCTCGCGCCCCGGGATTCGACGTCCTGCAAAGCACAAAAACGCCCCGGTCTTCACGAGCCAGAAACGGCTCCACCGCGTCACGTCCAAGGTATGGACTCACCGTCACTGCATCAAAGTTCCACACATCAAACATAGCTTTTGCGTAGAACTCCGCCGTATTGCCAATATCCCCGCGCTTCGCATCACCAATGACCGGGATGTGGCTTGGGATGGCCTGTATCGTCTTGCGCAGCGCTTCTAGCCCTTCCGGGCCAAACCCCTCATAGAAACCCATGTTGGGCTTGTACGCGCACACCAGGTCAGACGTCGCCTCAATAATCGCCGTGTTAAACGCGGCGATATCGCGCAGTGGCATCAGCTCCGGGTCAGGGTCAAGCCCCACGCATAGCAAGCTTTTGTTTTTCTTCGACGCAGCCAGCAGCTTCTCAGCAAACGACACCACGGGACACCCCCTCTGGAAAAGTGTACGGCCTGCGCCACTACCGCGCAATCGGTACAATGGGCTGGGATGCCTGAAGAGCGCAGGTGATGAACATGGTGAGCACAACCCGCAGCAAGACTTCCACGCGGGATCTGGCTAGCGCACGTCTGCTTGACGTGTACGGCCGCCTGTTCAGCGCCTATGGGCCGCAGCACTGGTGGCCGGGCGAGACGCCATTTGAGGTGTGCATTGGCGCCATCCTCACGCAGTCGGTGGCGTGGAGCAACGTGGAAAAGGGCCTGGTAAACCTGAAGCAGGCGGGTGTCTTTTCCCTGGAAGGATTGCGAGACATTCCCCAGGATGATCTGGCGCGGCTGCTGACGCCGTGCGTCTACCTCAACGCCAAGGCGCGCAAGCTCAAGGCGATTGCGGAGTGATAGTCTCCCGCGGCGCCAGCGCCAGCAGCACCCCCACCGCGACAACGCCGGCCGCCACATAAAACGCTGCCTCCAGCGAGCCCGTCGTGTCACGCACCCAGCCTGTCAACACCGGCCCAACAATCGAGCTCGCCACCGCAAATGTGTTGAACAGCGCAATGCCAGTCCCAATCCCAATCCGTTTCGACGCCAGAATGTGGTCGCCCGCCCATGAGACCACCAGCGGATTCAACGCCAGCGCGCCGCACAGTCCGTACACCGCCAAACAGACCAGCGCCGCAACTGTCGACTGGAAAAATGCCAGCCCCAGGATCGCCAGCACTGCAAACGGCATCACCGTCAGCAGGACGCGCTTGCGCCCCAGCCGGTCGGAAATCCGCGCCCACAAGAACGAGCCCATAAACGTCGGCACGCTCACTATCGCCGCAAATGGCCCCGCCTGCTGCAGGCTCACCCCGCGCTCCTCAAACAAGAAGCTCGGCGACCACGTGAGCAACACCCAGTGCGCGTAGAACAAACAGAACGCGGAGATACAGAGTGGCACTAAGTCGCGGCTCTTCAAAAAAACGCCGACGCCAAAGCCACCCTCGTGCTTCACCGCTCTTGCTGGATGCACAAACGCCCAGAAGCCGAGGGCCAGCAGCACTGTCCCTACGCCCATCACCACGTAGGGCAGCCGCCACGAACCGGACACCTCCAGCAAGAACGGCGACAGGATCAACCCCATCGCCAGCCCTACCGCCATTCCCACACTCACCAGCGCAGCGCTCGCGCCCCGTTTCTCCGGCGGCACGTTCGTCATCGTCAGCCCGTAGGACCCTGAATAGTAGGCGCCCGCCCCTAGCCCGTGTATGCCCATAAATACCAGCAGTAGTGCGTAGTTCCAGGCAAACACGCCAATTGCCAGCATCCCCAGACCCGCCACCAGGTACATCGCCACCAGCACGCGCTTTAGCCCTAAACGGTCTCCAAAGAGCCCGGCAGGTATCTGCATCGCCACATACAGCACAAAGTACGTGCTGGCGATAGCGCCGCGCTGCGTCCCTGAAAGCTGGAACGAATCGCCAATGACCGGCAACAGCGGAGGAAGCAGCGAGCGGTTGGCGTACAGCAGCACCCACCCGAGCGCCAGCGACCCAATGAGCAACCCGAGTGACCCGCCCACACGACGCCGGAAATTCACCTGGCTCACTTTATCCTCTTTCCCTCTCGCCGAGGGGAAGATGAGAAGGTACCATTACAGAGGCTTCCTGCCCGCGAATCCCGAGTCCATCTCATGCCAAAAGCGGATCGTGTCCTCACCCTTCAGCCAGCACAAGCAGACTTCGCGGCCATTGCGTAGCGCCAGGAAATCTACTAGCCCGCGCTGCGGGTCACGCAGGGTGATGCCCCGGTCGGTGATGACCTTCATAACCGCTTCGAGTTGCGACGTCACTTGTTGCAGTTCGGTCTGCAGCGCGCCCACCTCTTCCGCGTGAGACGTGTGCCCATTGGAGCGAAGGCGTTCCTGGAGTTGGTCTGCCTGTGCTTGCACCGCCGCTCGGCGCTGCATCAACGCGTCAAGCTCGGCAAGCCGATCCCGAAGCCATGGAAGCAGCGCAATAGCTTGCTCCAGCGTGAAGTAGTCCACCTAGAAGGCACCTTCTCAAGCGCTTCAGTCAAAACTGTGGACTTCGGCTACGGTCTCGCGCACTGCCTGCCGGTACCGCTCCGTCCCATTCCAGACAACTTTTGTGTGATCCGTAAACCGCATGTCACCCGAATCCACCATGAACTCCAGGTGTGCCAAAGTCTCCGTGAGCCCCATGAAAAAGTTGGATGAGTCCAGCGGGCGCCGGAACATCTTTGGCGTCAGGTCAAGGAGCGCCATCTCGCTACTGCCCACTAGATCAGTAATCCGCCCCATCCGTTCCACGTGGTGCTCGATAATCTCTGTTGCCCGCCGCGCTGTCACTAGATTCAGCTTCCCGCGATTCAGCAGCCGGTGCGCCGGCAAAATCGTTGCTGTGTCCTCCAGCAACGCCACGCGCGCCAGCGAGCGTAAAAACACACGGAGCCCAGTCTGCTGGGAAGCGTCACGGTATGCGGCAGGCAACAACTGCTGCACCTCAGGCGTATATGTCGTCTTCACCGATGGGTGTGGCGTGATTTCCGGCAAGATGTGGTCGCCGGTAAATAGCACGCCCTCCAGCCACATCGTCAGCTCATCTGGTGTATGGCCCGGCGTCTGCCAGCAGGTAATCGCCCCGCAGCGGCGCCCCTCCCAAATGGGATGGGTAGTGACCAGCCGTTTCCGCGTCTCCGAGTGCTCCTGCCACTGCCTGGGCCCTTGTCGCCTTGTGGACTGGTCCTGCCGCATCTCAGTTAGCGCCTGCCTCATCTCAGAGGGCATTCCGGCCAGCGTACTGGCCATGTCAGATACCTCTACCTGCCGCAGCGGTCCCGCAACCTCGTGCGCCCACAGTTCGCAGCCGGATGCCGCTACCACTTCAAACGCTGCGCCCTCGTGGTCACCGTGGCCGTGCGTCACAATAAGCCGCTTAACGTCTTTGAGCGAAAGCCCAACATCACGAACAGCGGCCTCTACTTTCGGAAACGCCTGCATATCGCCGGCGTCCACCATCGTCCAGCCGTCATCCTCCACCACGTACACCCACGTCGGACCCGTCGGGTTCTCCCAGCCGGCGCCAATGCCCATGGCAAACACAGTGCGCCCGGAAGTAAGAGTGAACTTGAGGAGGGCCTGACTGCCTTGCTGGTCGCCATCACGAAGAAGCTCAAGCTGCGCGATATTCGGTGCGCTCACGTTTAGTGTGCCGGTCATCAATTGCTCCAGTCAGGCGTTCGAATTAAAAAGGGTGAGCGAAGGGACTCGAACCCTCGATCTCGGGATCCACAATCCCGCGCCTTAACCACTTGGCCACGCTCACCATACGGCAAGCATTCATCGTACCATTCGCCAATTTGCTCGGTCAAACTAGCACAAACGCCTTAATGCGTCTTGACGTGGGAAGGATGCGGCATTACCTGAGAAAAGTCCAAATGGCGGCGAGGGCCCTGCCGGCCCTACTCTTTCCAGAAGCGTTCTTCGGTTACTTTGTAGCCTTTGGGCATCAATTGCTGCTTAACCACCTCAATCATGCCCGGATGCCCACACGCGTACACCAGTGTCGACGCCACGTCTAGCCTATGGCGCTCAATGCACTGCTCCACAAGTGTATTCGCGCGGCCGGTCAGCCCAGTCCAGCCCGTATTACGAGCGTCAGTAGGACGGCTCACCGTTGGGACATACGTGAACATCTGCGGGAACTCACGCGCCAGCGCCCCCAACTCGTTGTCAAATACCAACTCATCGAAATAGCTTGCGCCTTCAATAATGTAGAACTGATGGCCCTGCAAACGGTCATGCACCGCCTGGCGGGCAATGCTCACAAATGGCACCACACCTGTCACAGTCGCCACCATAAGGTGCTTCTTGAAATTGGGGTTAAAGATGAATACGCCCTTCGCGGAGGGACGAATGCTAACAGAGTCGCCCATCTTGAGCTTGAAGAGCCGTGGCGTAAGCTCCCCATTCGACACCAACTCCACGAACAGCTCCACCATACCCTCAAATGGGGCCGATACGATCGAGTAAGCCCGTTCAGTATTCTCCACACCGATAGTGCAGTACTGCCCTGGCTTCCACATGAAATTAGGGATATCGGGCTTCAGCCAGAGAGAGAAGAGGTCTGGTGTGTGGTCTACGCGTTTGACAACTCGAGCAGTAGGAAGAGCTCGTTGCGTGGCAGGGACAGCGGGTTGCCCCTGCGGGAATGCGCCTCCTGATTGCACCATATGTTGTTGCGTCTCCTTACCAGGCCATTACACACCGATGGCCTTCTCCGCGGAGGAACGAAAGGGCTTGAATAAAAGGACAGGTACTATTGCCTGACTGCAAATCCCCTACCCAAACCTATTGTACAGAGAAACTGGGCCTTGTTCTAAACGAAATGCCGCATCAGCCCCGCCCACGACTTTAACGCTCGCCTTTGGCCATCAAGTTGAGTAAGAATCCTTCACTCCTGCGACTGCGGCACTATTGAACGAGCGTTGCCATTCTTCGTCTTGGGCCGGAACAACTCCATCAGCGCGTCCACCGTACGAAACCCCGCGTACGGGAGATAGAGTGCGGCCACAATGAGCGGGGGTACAAAGAACAAAATGTGTAGAAGAATCGCGTACCCTAGGGCCATGGATTTATCGAAGCCGGGAAACAGCCCCATGAGATACAGTGCCACAAACTCAAACGTGCCGATGGCGCCTGGCAGTCCCGGAATCCAGTCCGTGAAGAAAATCACTGTCAAGCTGACAATTACCAGCGCCGGCATGCTCATTTGGATACCCACTGACTGGGCCAACATCCAGCCCGCCATGCCAATAAAGAACGCATACGCTCCCGTCATGAGAAATGATAGCGCCGTCAACATCGGCGCCTGGCGCATAATCTGCACGCCTATGCTGAAGTCCCGCACAATGCGCAGTCGCGCCAGAAAAGGCACGTACCGCAACAGTGGCCCAATGCTGAAGAGCCCTAGCAGCGCCAACGCAGCCAGCACTGCCGCCGCAATGAAAAATGGCGCCAGTGAACGCAGCGGCTCTAGAAGCAGCAGGCCCACGGCCCCTATCATTGCCTGCACCGCGAGCTCAAAGCTCCGCATTGCCGCCATTGTGGCCAGCACCGTGCCCGCAGGCACGCCGCGCATGATAAGCAATCCAATCCGCGTAGGTTCGTCCAGCACGGGAATAGGGCTGATGCTGTTCACCCCAATGGCGGTGGTCTCCACCAGCACCAGGTCAACTGTGCTTATAGGAATTTTCCGAAAAAGCAGGCGCCACCTGATGCCGCGGAGGACCAACGCAATGGCAAAAAGGCCCAGCGCGGCAACTAGATAGCGGAGTTGCGCATGCGCCAGAATTTCCCACACGTGGCGCCAGTCCACCCTGCGGAACGCAAACCATAGGAAAATAGCACCTATGACGGATGCCCCCAGGAGGCCCACCCAGGGTACGATGCGACGCAATCTCGTATACAGATTCACGCTCACGCGCACAATGGCCAGTCAGCAGTGCAGGCAGCTACAGTGACCACCCGCCTACAGCGAAAATCTAGTCCGGCATAATAGGTCAAACCATACTCTAGCGAAACCACCCGCTTACGTTGCCGGTGCTGCTTGCGATGTTGTGAACAACCCGTCCACAAACTCTTCCACGTCAAACGGCGTGAGGTCGTCTATACCCTCTCCCGTGCCCATGAACAGCACGGGCAGTTTCAGCTCCTCGGCAATCGCAAACACGATGCCACCCTTGGACGTCCCGTCCACCTTCGCCAGCACAATGCCGGTGCACTGCACAATCTCCATGAACGCCCGCGCTTGCGCCAGACCATTCTGCCCAGTCGTCGCGTCCAGCACCAGCAGTGTGTGCTGCGGCGCCTCCGGGTTCAGCCGTTCTAAAATCCGCCGGATCTTCCGCAACTCTTCCATCAAATTGTGCTTCGTATGCAACCGGCCTGCCGTGTCCACAATGAGCACATTCGCCCGGCGTGCCTGCGCCGCCTTGTACGCGTCAAAGATCACCGCTCCGGTATCTGCTCCCTGTGTGTGCGCAATGACTTCCACACCCACTCGCTGCCCCCACACCTGGAGCTGTTCGATAGCTGCTGCCCTGAATGTGTCCCCAGCAGCAATGAGCGGTTTGTATCCTTCGCCTTTCAGATAATGCGCCAGCTTCGCAATGGTCGTTGTCTTCCCTACACCGTTGACGCCGACCACCAGCACCACCTGCGCATCGCCCGGCCGCGGTTGTCCGGGGAAGAGCTTCGCCGGTACAGACGATTGTTTGAGCAGCCTGCCCATCGCCTGTTTTAGCAGCGACAGGTGCTCCTCAGGGCTCCCCGGCGACTGATCTTTCACCGCCGCCAGCAGCTTCTCCGTAGTGCCCAAGCCAACATCAGCCGCTAGCAGCGCTTCCTCGACTTCACCAACAGCGGTTAGCGATAACTTTTGCCCGCGGAATATCCCGCGCAGCTTCCCAAACCAACCCTCGCGGCTCTTCTTCAGCCCTTCTTCGGTCTTCTGCTTTCTCCTCAAAAAATCAACCGGCATATCGTCTAGCCCTCTATTTTCCCAACAAAACTCTCGGATGATCGAAGCTTGCACTTCAACCCAATGTCCCTCATTCAATTGTCATTTCGAGTCACGACGAAGCATATGCCCCGAGCATTCCCCGACTGCCTACAGCAGGTCCATATCGAAAGGTATGTATCTTGAGGAAGGTCGAAGGGGGGTCTAGGACAGAGAGGTAACTCCCATTCGGCTAAGCCACATCGCTATTCGCGTGACCTAGCCCCGTTCAGCGCCGCTATCGCCTGCACCGCCGCCTCTCGCTCCGCTTCCGCCTTCCGTCTTCCGCGCCCCGTACCCAGAACCTCTCCGTCCACCACCACCTCCACCTCAAACTCCTTGGCATGCTCCGGTCCTTGCTCGTGCACCACGCGGTACACCGGCCCAGGTCTCCCCTGCTGCTGCGCTAGTCCCTGCAACTGCGATTTTGCGTCCACGGGTACCCGCTCTGCGGAAAGCATGCTCATTTCGTCAGCCAGCAGATGCAACACCATCTTCCGCGCAACCGCGTACCCTTGATCCAAAAACGCCGCGCCAATAAGCGCCTCCAACGCCGCCGCCAGGTTAGATGGACGAGCCCTTCCGCCCGTTGCCTCTTCCCCCTGTCCGAACATCAGCAGTGCGCCCACTCCTAACTTGGAAGACACCCGCGCCAGGCACTCATCCCGCACCACCGCCGCTCGCAGCACCGTTAGCTGTCCCTCGGGCGCCGCAGGGAACCAGCGATACACCGCCTCACCCACAATCACATCCAGTACCGCATCGCCCAGAAACTCCAGCCGCTCATTGGATTCGATTCCTTCGTTCGGGTGCTCATTCACGTAGGAGCCATGCACCAATGCAAGGGCGAGCAGGCGTTTGTCCTGAAACGTAATATCAAGGGCCTGCTCAAGTCGTTCAACGCCTTTTGGGGAGGGCTCATTTCTGTTCACGTAAACCGTTCACTGGCTCCATGACGCCGTATATGGGCATTGTAGGAGAGGGCACCGGTAAAGTAAAGGAAGGGGGCCGCTAAAAGCATGGTGCGGAACCGCCAGCACATGCTCATCTTCACCCCCCTTCTTTTTCATATCTAGGCCAGACAACGCACACAGATTACCAATATCCCGTTCTCTTGGAGGCACGTATAATCCAACCATATCTTGGGAGAACGAACAATCTCCCATCTCGTCTCTTCGGGAGCATTTCTTGACGAACATCACCGCGCATCTCCAAAAGGGTCTATCAAAAGAGCAGGTGACGTTCCTGCAGAACGCGGGGGCCATCGCCTCGCGTACCGGGACGCCGCTGTTCCTGGTGGGCGGCTCTGTGCGGGACCTGCTGCTGGGTCGTCCGATGCTGGACCTGGACCTTGTGGCTGAGGGCGACGTGGCTGCGCTGGTGGCCAAACTAGCGGTTGAACTGAACGGTCAGGTAGCGTCCCGGTCGCAGTTCGATACGTTCAAGCTCAAGACGCCGATGGGCACGGTGGATGTGGCGGCGGCTCGCACGGAGACGTACGCGCAGCCGGGCGCGCTGCCGACGGTGAAGCCCGGCTCATTAGCCGACGATTTGGCCCGCCGCGATTTCACGATCAACGCGCTTGCCGCACACCTTTCCCCCGCGACATTCGGCAGCATGGTGGACGCGCATGGCGGCGAGAAGGACCTGGCGGGCAAGCACATTCGCGTGCTGCACGAACTCGGCTTTCAGGATGACGCCACGCGCATGCTTCGCGCGGTGCGGTACGAGCAGCGCCTTGGGTTCACGATAGAGAAGAAGACGGGAGAATGGCTGCAGCGCGACCTGCAACACATGAACGCTATCAGCCCTGACCGGCTGCGGCACGAGCTTGACCGGTGCTATACCGAGCCGTTGCCGGAAATCTGCCTAGCTCGTGCGGACCACCTGGGCGTGTTGAACGCCATTCTGCCGGGGCTGGCGTGGCCGGAGTCGCTTCGGCAGGCGGTTGCGGGCGCGAGAGAAAAGAAGCTGGGACTGACGCCACTGGTATTTCTTGGGCTGCTGGCGTGGCCAATGCCGCAGGAGATGGCGGGCGCGCTGGCGAAGCGGTTGAACCTGAGCAGCCGCGCACACAAAGTCATCCGGGACACCATGCTGATTAAGGCGGCGACTCCCTGGCTGAACGCGGCTGACCTTTCTGCGAGCGGCACGTACAAGCTGTTGAAGGACCGCGAGCCCGAGGCGGTGGAGACAGCGCTGTTGGGGTCCGATACGCCCGTCGCGTGCGAGCGGCTCCAGCGCTTCTTGCTGGAGTGGCGCAAGGTCAGTCCTCAACTGTCAGGCGAGAAGCTGCTGGCGATGGGCGTGCCGCAGGGGCCACTAGTGGGTCAGCTTTTGGAAGAGCTGCGCACACTGCAACTGGACAACCTGGGCGTAACGGTAGCACAAGAAGAGGCGCTGGTGCGCAGGCGCCTGCGTGAGTTTGCGGCACAAGACTCGCCGGCCAAGGCGCCGTAGCTACGGCTCGAGCTGCTCCGTTTTGCTGTTCACCTGCGTGACCGTGATGTGTGAGAACGTGCTGGTCTTGGTGGCGCCGTGCCAGTGCTTCTCTCCCGCCTGGACGTGGATGACATCCCCTACCGTCACCGTCCGCTGTTCCGCCTCCGTCGCTACAATGCCGACGCCCTCCGTCACAAGCAACACTTGATCGCTGCTGTGCACATGAAACTTGTTCCGCGAACCAGGGCTAAAGTGTACGATGGCCATGTTAAAAAACTTGCTGCTATCAGCGCCAATCAAGTCCTGGCGCGTGACGGGGCCGCCCGTGAAGAGGGGGCTGTCAGTGGACGTGCGCGGGATCTGGGATATTTTGATAATTTTCATGTAGGCTCCTCCAGTTCAAACGTTGCGCGTTAGCGTGGAAGGGCAGCTAGTCTCGCCACAGAAAACCAGCCAAAGTTATTGGGAATTATATACGTGAGTGACCCACTACAAATTGCCCTTGTTCACCCACGCCGCGTATTGAGGCATGTTGAACACATGGATGAGGTTGCCGTGACCGGACTGGTTTCTAATCCACGTCTCAGCGCCATTTTTGTAGCCCCCGCCGTCAAACAAGAGGATGGTAGGGCTAGTGTACTCCGTTTGGATGTTAAGGACGAGGTAGGGGTATTTCTCGTCCACGGAGCCGCCCGACTGTTGCCACTTGGATTCGATGATCAGCCTGTTGGGCCACTTAACAGGGTGGTAGAGGATGCAATCGCAATACTGCGGCGTTTTGTAGATACTCTGCCCGACGTGGAACCAGCGCGTATAGATGGGCTGTTTATTGGCACAGGCGGCGTTGAACTGGTTGCGCGGCACGAAAATGTAGTCCAGGTCTGCGAAGCGCGATTCGTTGTTGCCGTCCCTGTCGGAGTGGAAAGCGATCTCCGTGCAGCTAGGTGACCATGAAGGGTTTTGATCAGCCGTCGGGTTCGTTATCAGGCGTGTCTGGCCCGAGCCGTCCGAATTCATCACGTAGATTTCCGCATTGCCGTCGCGATATGACTCGAAAACGATGCGGCCGAGCGCCGGCTTCGTGGTTGAGACGGGCGATACAGGGGCGGGAATTGGGGCTTAAGCAGGGGCCGCTGACGGCGGCGGAGTAGGTGCCGCTCGTGGTGGAGCAGGTTTGCCGCACCCAAGTGAAACAACCAGCGTGCACAGCACCACGATGATGGTTGTCAGTGGCTTCGTCAAATACTTTCCTCCGCAACTTATGGGCGCAACTGCACGCAGCATAGCACGCTTATGAGCGGCAGGCGCGTCAAAGGTGCGTGCAAGATACTCAGGGAGGGTACCGCGCCGTCACAATGAATCCCCCTTCGGACACGAACGGCAGCTCTTAGCCCCTTACTTGTCTCTGGTATCCATACGGAGGTTGAGGTAGTTTTGGAATTTTGCTTCTAGCTCAGGTTTGTCCAGAAACACGCCACGGCGGGCGGTGGTAATGGTGGCGCTCTGTTGCTGTTCCACGCCGCGCTGGATCATACAATAGTGGACCGCTTGTACCATGACAAAGACGCCCAGCGGACTCAGGTGCTCGTCAATGGCGCGGGCAATCTGCTGCGTCATGCGCTCTTGCACCTGGAGGCGGCGGGCGAAGACCTCGACGACGCGGGACATCTTCGACAGGCCCGTGATGACGCGGCTCTTGGGATTGGGGATATACGCGATGTGCACCAGCCCAC
>SHYT01000003.1 GCA_009692665.1 Dehalococcoidia bacterium
GATTGTCATGCCTGCCCGCGCCACGTCCTCAATCTGTTGGACATGCTTGGGATTGCCTCGTGCCAGAATGAGCCCCTGCTGCCACACCGCAAAGCTCACCACAGTGCAGGCAAACGGGACCAACCGTTTCACCCACGGCACGTTATATTGCCCGGTCGCGCTGTCCCACAAATGGCACCCTGCCACATGCGCCTCATCATGCGCAAGCGATTGCAGCGCCGCTTGGCTCCCCTCTTCGGTCCACAGCAACCGCACGCCGTGCATCAGCAATGCAGGCGCAAGCAGCGATACTGAAGGATCGCACCCAGCCATGACCAGCGCGGGCGCATCCACAGAGGGCTGGTCAAACAGGCGAACCGATACGCGCCGCTTCTTCCCGGGGATCAGTGATACGCCGTCCGCCTGCGCCAGCGTATGCAACGTACCGATACCACTTACCAAGGGCTTCGCCAGCATGCGCCCGCCAACCTGCATAACGCGTACTCGCGCCCCCGGTGGCGGCATGACCGCCTGCCCGGCCAGTTCAGCCTCCACCGTCTTGCGCGGTTCGTCTGCAAGGGCAAAGAGTTCCTCGACACGCGTGTGCAGCGCACGGGCCAGCATTAGCGCCACCTGAGTGGACGGCACTGCCCGTTCCGCCTCAATAGCCATGTACGCCTGGCGGCTGATATGCGCGCGCTCTGCCATCTCCGCCTGGGAGAGGCCAGCGTTGGTGCGTGCTTCTTTGAGGCCGTTATTGACAAGTGCCATGTATGCATAGTACAGTTTCCATGTCTTTTTGACAAGTCAACTTTACTATGAGACGCCACCACAATGAAAAAGATATTCGCGACACTTTTGCTCCTCGCCACGCTAGCCCTGATTGCCTGCACGTCAAGCGCACCTACAAGCAGTCCTGCTCCAACTACTGCCCCGGCACCCGCACCGCAGGCACCCAAGGTAACCGGAACTGTCACCGTCTTCGCAGCGTCTTCTTTGACAGAAGCGTTCAACGATGCCAAGGCCGCATTTGAAGCTGCCAACCCGGGGGCCACGGTGACCTTTAACTTTGCGGGTTCCTCCGCGCTACGCACCCAGCTTGAGCAGGGTGCCAAGGCAGATGTGTTTGCGTCTGCGGACGAAGTACAGATGGGCATGGCAGTCACGAACGGCGTCATTGACGGCGCTGCAACCCACTTTGCCACCAACCGCCTGGTGGTGATTACGCCGGTTGACAAGAAGATTGCCTCACTGGCAGACCTGGCAAAGCCAGGCTTGAAGCTGGTGGTGGCCGCTCCGGAAGTGCCGGTGGGCAACTATGCTCGCCAATCGTTCGCGAGCATGAACGGCAAGCTGGGACTGACTGCCAACTTCAGCACTAAGGTACTGGCAAACGTGGTGTCCAACGAGACGAACGTCCGGCAAGTCGTAGGCAAGGTGTCGTTGGGTGAAGCCGACGCGGGCATCGTGTACACTACCGACGTGACGGCGGACGTGCAGGCAAAGCTGGCGACGCTGGCCATCCCAACTGAGGTGAACGTGCTGGCGATTTATCCCATTGCGACCGTGAAGGGCGCGGTAAACGCCGCGGCTGCGCGAGCGTTCATCAGCTTCTTGGGCTCCGCGCAGGGCCAGGCCATTCTTGCCAAGCGCGGCTTTGGCGCAGCTCCGTGATAGCAGTCCCTCGCCGCGCACGCACGGCAAACCCGCTGCCGCAGCTTGGCAGAATCGCGACCATAGTTTATGTGCTGTTTATTGGGCTGCCGCTTGTTGCGCTGATTGCGCGCGCATTGGGCTCGGCGGGCTTCCTGCAAGGTCTCACCAGCGAGATGGCATTACAGGCTTTGCGGCTTTCCGCAGTAACCGGCGTAATAAGCCTGGTCTTCATCGTGGTGGTCGGCACGCCGTTTGCGTACCAGCTTGCGCGAGGCCGCTCCCGCGTCTACCAGGTGCTGGACAGCCTGGTGGAACTGCCCATTGTGCTGCCGCCAGTAGTGGTTGGTGTAGCGTTGCTGATGGCGTTTGGCCGTCGAGGGCTCTTAGGGCCGGGGCTGGAAGTGCTGGGCATCACGCTGCCGTTTACTAGCGCAGCCGTCGTGCTGGCCCAAGTGGCGGTAGCTGGGCCGTTCTACATTCGCGCGGCCAAGCTGGGGTTCCAGGGCGTGCCGACCGACCTTGAGGACATTTCACAGACGTTGGGTGTGTCGCCATGGCGCACCTTCTGGCGTGTGACGGTGCCCATGGCATGGCCTGCGCTAGTGGGCGGCACGGCGCTGGCGCTGGCACGCGCTCTCTCCGAGTTTGGCGCTACCATCATGTTCGCTGGCAACTTCCAGGGCCGCACCCAGACCATGCCGCTGGCAATTATGAGCGCCATGGAAGTGAACCTCTCCTCCGCGCTGGCGCTCTCCATCTTGCTGCTGACAGTCTCGCTGGTCATCCTCGGCGCACTTGGGCTGGTGGCACGCGCACAGGGCAGTCGGCGATGACCCTGCGGGCGCGCATCCAGCTGCAGCTCGGCGCGTTCCAACTCGATGCCGAACTGGAGGCCAGCCCCGGCTCGGTGCTGGTGTTGTTCGGCCCGTCCGGCTCCGGTAAGACGACGATGCTCAGGAGTATTGCAGGGCTAGTGCCGCCGCAACAAGGACACGTGGAGGTCGGCGGCCGCGTACTGTGCGACACGTCAGCGGGCGCGTGGGTGCCGCCCCATGAGCGACGCATCGGCTACTTGCCGCAAGAGTATTCTCTCTTCCCTCATCTCGACGTTGCCGCCAACGTTGGCTACGGGTTGAGTACTTTGCCGAAGGCGGCGCAAGAAGTCCGCGTCAGGGAATTGCTACATACCTTTCAGATAGAAGACCTTAAGGCTCACCCCACGCATACGTTGTCAGGTGGACAACGGCAGCGCGTGGCACTGGCGAGGGCGCTGGCGCCCAGGCCGGACGTGTTGCTGCTGGACGAGCCGTTCTCAGCGCTGGACCTTGAGCTGCGCCGCGCGGCCCGTACCGAGATACGCCGCATCCTCAAAGCCACCAGCATCCCCGTCGTCCTGGTGACGCATGACCGCGAAGAAGCGCTGGCGCTGGGCGACGCGGTGCTCGTCATGGACCAGGGCAAGCGCATTGCACAAGGCGAGCCGTTGCAGGTGCTGGGGCATCCGGCGCAGGCTCGCGTGGCGCGGCTAGTGGGCGTGGAGAACTTGCTGCGCATGCGCGTTGCTCAGGCGGACACGCGCACCGGCGTGATGCTCTGCGAGCAGGGGAGCGTCCGGCTGGAAGTGCCCCTTGTGGATGCGCGGGTGGGTGAAGACATCACCATCGGCATCCGCGCCGACGATATTATCCTGGCCTCATCAGACCCCTCCGGCTTATCCGCGCGCAACCGCCTGCCCGGCAAGGTCGCCGAGGTCGCTCCGCGCGGGGCCGGCTACGACGTGCTGCTGGACTGCGGCGTTCCTCTTCGCTGCCACGTGACGCAGCGCGCGGTGGAGGAGCTTGGCATCAGGCCGGGCGCATCGCTGTGGGCCGTGGTGAAGGCGTCAAGCTGCTTTGTGGTGGAGGGCTCATAACCTATAACCTCTCGTCATCACCCTCTTCAAGAGCCGAAAGGTTAAGTCCATCAATCTCTGCCAAGGTCTTACCGGCAATCCCTTGAAGGTCTCCGTACATGCCCACAGTTGCATCCAAGGCCCGATTTATTTGTGTCTCCCGTTTGGCCCAAATCTTGCTAATCGCTCTTTCCCCTTATTCGGAAAACGATATTTTCCTAGCCGAACCGAGAGAACAACAAGTAGAAAACGAAGGTAAATCTAAATCAGCCTCGGCCGTCCCTGTTCACCCACGGGCACTCCTGTCCTCCGTCGCGCGTTCCGCTTCGCCTTCTTGAGCGAATCCTGCACCCGCTCCCACACCTGCTCGCTCAACGCGTCCACAGACTGGCGGCCGTCCAGCACGCACCAGCGTTCCGGCTCCGCGGCGGCGAGCTTGCGGTAGGCTTCCGCAACGCGCTTGTGAAACGCCAGCGGGCGCGACTCAAACTTCTGCTGGCCCTCTTCGGCCTGGCGGACGTCTGCGATGAGGCGGTTGTCTAGCTCCACCTTAGGGCGCGTGCGGCGCAGGCTCTCCTCCGGCGGCAGGTTCAGCAGGAACGTGATGTCCGGCGACAGGCCGCCGGTGGCGAATTGATTCAGGTCCGCTATCAGCGCCTGCGTGAATCCCCTGGTCTGGCCCTGGTACGCGAACGTGGAATCACTGAAGCGGTCTGCGATGACGTTCACGCCGTCATCCAGCGCGGGGTCCACCACCGTCGTCACCAGCTCCGCGCGCGCGGCCAGGAACAGCAAAAGCTCCGCCTTGTCCGACATAGACACCTCGCCCTTCAGCAGCCCGCGCAGGCGGCTTCCCAGCGGCGTGCTGCCCGGCTCTTTGACGAGCACCACAGACTCGCCGACATCCATGAGCCGCTTGAGGAGCAGTTGGGTCTGCGTGCTCTTGCCCGCACCCTCGCCGCCCTCAAACGAAATGAACAAGCCGCGCCGTTTTGTTTTGCTGGTCCGTGCTGGCATGCGTACCTCTTTTTTGGAAGCTAGCCCGCCTGATTGTACTGTGTGGATGTCCGCCTGCCAGGCGTTGATTTTAGGCTCGACGGGTTTCGCTGCACCCGCGTTGGGACATTACGAGAATGGATGCATTGTGTCGCCGAGACTTAGCAGCTCGGTTTTCAGATGCAAGCATCTTGTCACAACTGGCCCCGTAGGCCCACATGGTTAGCAGGTCGCACAATACTGGGTGGTAGCGCAAGTGCTTTATGTAAAGCTTTGCGAGGCGAGTGTAGCGAGAGATATTGCGCAGTCATAGCGCCCTCCTTCTCCTCTTCCACTTCTGCATGACCCTTTGCTTCGGCCACTCGGCTTCCCTTCGACTACGCCCTACTGTTGGCAGTCGGGTAACACTCAGGGTCTACGACGCTCGTGGTCTGCGACTCCTCCTCGGCCCGGCTCGGGGTCTGCAACAGAGGTATGCGATATGCATACTTCTATGGTTGCGCCATGACCTTGCGGCACGACTGCATCCTGATACCAGGATTCCGCCGCAGGATGTGTGAGTCAAGGAGTGGATGGCCTGATTGCCATCCTACTGTAAGCAGTCGGATATTACTTGGGTAACAAGGGAGTGGCGGGGGTGGGGGGGTGACGGGGAACGGGTAGGACAGCTATCCTAGCCGCGCCGACTCGGAAATTTTTTCAGAGCAATGACAAAAGAAGCCGGAAGGAGGAACGGAAGTCCTGCAACGTGCGTTTCCGTGCAGGGCCGGTTTGGCCGATACGATGGCTGGCCTACAACGACCATATCGCCGCGGGACGGGTGATGCAAGCGTTCAGTGACACTAGATGCTTCACTGCGAAATAAGCGTGGTATAGTGCGCGTTATTGGGGCGTGAGAGGTGTTCTGGCCATGCTTGAAAAGTACGCCGGTTTCTTTGGCTGGGTCCTCATGTTCATGGGCGCCGTTGCGGTGTTTGTGGCGCTGATGCCGATTGTGAACGGCAGCGGCGGGCACTTGAACTACCTGGCAGGCTTCGTGGCGGTTGTGCTCCTGGGGTGCGGCTTTGGGTTCACGCGAGTAGGCAGTATATAAGCACGCCGCTAGGCGAAAAGGGTAACGCCCGTCAGGCGCATCCCGTCCACAATCAAAGAAGAGGCGGGGAGGTTCCAAATGGGCTTTATCCCAGGAGTCATCATTGGCGTGCTGCTCGTGGTTGGGTTGATCCTCTGGGGCTTCTGCAAACTGATTACCTGAGGGTCAGACCTAAGACCAGAGGGCCTGGCATTAGATCACCTTCACCCGCAGCCAGCGGCCCGTGAAGTAGTACGGCACGTAGCAGACATTGCGGAACGCCATGCCCGCAATGGCAGCATACCCAACCCCAAGCAGTCCCACACTGGTATGCGTCAGGAACCACGCCAGCGGTATCTCAATAGCCCAGACCGCTATCAGGGTGACAATCATGGGAGGCAGAGTATCGCCAGCGGTGTTGAACGACTGCTGAAACACCATGGACGAGACCATGAAGAACGCCGCTATCACCTGGAGCCTTAAGAGCTGTGCCCCTAACGTAACGACCTCCGGCTCTCTGGTGAAGATCGTGATGAGCAAGGCCGGAGCTATGAACGTCACCACACGCACAGCAGCAGGGACAACCTGGCAATAGACCAGCCCCCAGAGGACTGCCTGCTTAGCACGCTCCGGCTTGCCTGCGCCCAGGTTCTGGCCTACCATCACGCCTGTTGCCTGGCCTGTGCCCATGCCGCCGAAGTTCAGCAGCATCTCCATGCGGCGCGTCATTGCAAACGCTGCCAGGGCTATATCGCCAAACGGCGCCGCAAACCCAAGCAGCACCAGCTGCGAGATTGCCCGTTCCGCATTTGTCACGGATGCAGGCACACCGATTTTAATCATGCGCCACATAAGTGGAAAGTCCATGCGGTAGCCGCGCATGGTCACGTGGAGCCGGGACGAGCCGTTCAGCAGGACGTAGAAGTTGATAGCCATGCCGCCTAGCTGGGCCAGCACGTTGGCAACGGCAACGCCCGCAAGCCCCATCTCAGGGAACCACCACGGGCCAAACATCAGAAGCGGTGACAGCACCACGTGCAGTACGCGCGTTATGAACGTCGCTTTCAGGGGTACTATCACTTCGCTGGAGGCCTGGAGAGCTGCGCCCGCCATGTTGCGGAAGCTCATAGTGGCGATGGCAAGGAACTGAAGGCGCATAAACAGGGCGGTTTCCGAGCGGATGGCTTCGCTCGCGCCAATCAGACCGAGAAACACGTCAGTCAACAGCACGCCAATGAGGACAGTGAAGAGCGCGTACACCGCGTTCAGGGTAAATGCCTGGTGGACAACGTGGTTCGCCAGTGGGATATTCTTCGCTCCCACCGCCCGCGAGACCATGGCGCGCATGGACTGGTCCAGGCCCTGCCTGGCCATCATCGCCAGCTGCGTAAAGCTCTGGCCAATACCCAGGCCCGCGATAGCGCGGAAGCCGCCGGGCAGCAAGCCAGCCCAGACCAGGTCTATAAGCTGGTCAACCACGTTGAGCATACCCTCGGCAACCTGCGGCCACGTCTGGTGGAACAGCTTCTTGGGCACGCTGCCGGTGGTCAGATCAAGCGATGTTCTGGAACCCCTGCCGCCGCCACGACCGCCCTCACCGCTTACGCGCACCCCTTCGAGGGTAGCGGTGGAAACAACGGCAGCATCTCCATTGTCTGGGTCTTCCGGCACGAGTGGGACACCGGTTGTCGGCTGGGTGCGCCGTGCGTCGTCGTGGGAGGCGACGCTTATCCGGGTCTCTTTGCCGGTGGGCGTATTTTCCCGCGAGCTGCCATTGCCAGGCGTATTAGGTCTCTGTGGCCCGGAGCCGTCAGCCATGAGTCTCCTTTAAATAAGACAGACCCGCATACTACCCTGGCGCAAGGCCGGCGTCGAAAAACAATTCGGACACCGAAAGTTACCACTGCTCACGTATGGCGTCAAGGTCAGAGGACTCTCACCCGCAACCAGCGGCCCCAGAAAAAGTACGGCACGTAGCAGATATTGCGTACAGCCATGCCTGCGATTGCCGCATACCCAATGCCCAGGATGCCCACGCTCGTGCCGGTCAAGAACCACGCTACCGGCACTTCCACGCACCAGACCGCCAGCATGGTGACCACCATTGGCACCACCATGTCGCCGGCGGTGTTGTACGACTGCTGAAAGACGATTTGCGCGCCCATGAAAAAGGCCGCGATAACCTGCAACTGTAGAAGCTGGGAGCCAATGCTCACCACCCCCGGCTCGCGGGTGAAGATGGTGATGAGGATAAACGGGAAGAAGAACAGCGTCACCCGGAACAGAGAGGGCACCATCTGCACGTACACAAGGCCCCAGAGAATAGCGGCCTTTGCGCGGCCCGGTTTGCCCGCGCCCAAGTTTTGCCCCACCATCACTCCCGCAGCCTGGCCTATGCCGCGGCTCCCAAAGTTCAAGAAGTTTTCCAGCCGCCGCATGAGCGCGTACGCCGCCAGGCCAACATCGCCAAATGGCGAGGCCATCCCCAGCAGCGCGAGTTGCGCAAAGGAACGCTCGGCCGCCGTGACCGCCGCCGGCGCGCCCAGCCGGACCATGCTCCACAGCACCCGATAGTCCATGCGGAACCGCTTGAACGTCAGGTGCAGCCGGGACGAACCATTCAGCAGCGCATACAGGTTGATGCTCAAGCCGACAAGTTGTGCTAGAACGTTCGCCAGTGCTGCGCCCGCCAAGCCCATCGACGGGAACCACCAGGGGCCAAACATAAGCAGCGGTGAAAGCGCGATGTGGATGAGCCGGGTGGCCGTAGCCGCTTTCAGCGGCGCAATCGGCTCTCCGGAAGCCTGGAGCGACGTACCCGTCATCATGCGGAAGCTCTGCGTGGCCATCCCAATAAAGTGGATGCGCATGTACAGACCGGTCTCCGCGCGGATGGCGTCGCTGGCTCCGATGACGGAGATGAAGACGTCCGTGAGAAGCAGGCCCACGAGCGCCATGATGACCGCGTATACAGCATTGAGCGCGAATGCCTGCTGCGCCACGTGATTGGCCAGCGGGATATTGCCGGCGCCCACCGCGCGGGCGATCATTGCCCGCAGTGACTGGTCCAGCCCCTGCCGCGCGAAGTTCGCCACCTGGACGAAGCTCTGTCCAATACCCAGGCCCGCGATGGCGCGGAAGCCGCCAGGCAGCAGCCCCGCCCACACCAGATCCACCATCTGGTCTATGACGTTCAGAATGTTTTCGGCAAATTGGGGCCATGCTTGGTGGAACAGCTTTTTGGGCACGCTGCCGGTGGTCAGGTCCAGGCGCTGGCGGCCTCTCCCCCCACGGCCCCCGCGAGCACCACCCCCGCCAAGCGTGGCGGTGGCGACGAGAGAGGAGTCTTCTTCGTCTGGATCTTCACCGGAGAGCGGAGGCGCGCCGTCCGGGGCTACGGCCGTAGGTGCGGTATCCGCAGCGTCGGCGCGGCCTCGCTCGCGAGGTGACTGCGGCCCGGAGCCGTCAGCCATGCATCTCCTTCAAGACGGGCCCTGCGCAACGATCTGGCGCAAGATGCACATCGGCAAGTAATTTCGGACACCGAAACATACCATTGTCCGGGCATGGCGTCAAGCTCAAATCACCTTCACCCGCAGCCAGCGACCCGTGAAATAGTTAGGAGTATCGGCCATGCAATCTCCGGCGTGTGTTGGGCGCGCCTACTAGAGTTCCTCTCGGATACCGAAGGTTAGGTCGGTTAGCGCAGTTCGTCAACCAGAGACGCGGAGCAATATGGACATTTGTCCCTGCATTACTGGAAGCCGAAAGATCGGATGTGACGCGATATGTAGTTGGCGTTACAGGGAGCGGCTATAATCCTGGTGCTATGCCTACACCTATCACCATCTCTACCGACGGCGCCTGCAACACCGAAACAAAGGCCGGTGGCTGGGCCGCCATTGTCGTCCAGGACGGCAAGCACGTCCACCTGTCTGCGCGGGAGTCTCCCACCACCAACAACCGCATGGAGTTAACTGCGGCTATCAAGGGCCTGGAGCAAACGCCACCCAAGGCTGCTGTGACCGTCGCCAGTGACAGCGAGTACCTGGTCAACACCATGACCAAGGGCTGGAAGCGCAATGCGAACAACGACCTGTGGGACCGCCTCGACCAATTGGCGGGTGAACGCACGGTCACCTGGCAGTGGGTGCGCGGACATGCCAAAGACGAGATGAACAACGAAGCAAACGGCCTGGCCCAGTGGCGCGCAGGCACCGGCACACAGCCCTCGCCATGCGCCTTGGACCTCGCCGAAACAACCAGACCCTCGGCTGCAACGCCACCTGCGACTCAGCTTTCCCATCTGGACGAGCAAGGCCGCGCGCACATGGTGGACGTCGGCGAAAAAGCGGAGACTGAGCGGGTGGCCGTCGCAAAAGGCGCCATCTTCATGAAACCTGAAACCTTGGCACTCATCCGATCCGGCCAGGTCACCAAGGGTGACGTGCTCACTACCGCGCGCATAGCAGGCATCATGGCCGCCAAGAAAACGTCTGACCTGATCCCCCTCTGCCATCCGCTGCCGCTCACCCAGGTTGATGTGGAGCTAGAGCTTGACCAGCAGGCCAGCGCGGTGCTCATCACCGCTACCGCCAAGACCGTGGCCCGCACCGGCGTGGAGATGGAAGCACTCACCGCCGTGTCGGTCGCCGCCCTCACCATCTACGACATGTGCAAAGCCGTTGACCGCGCCATGCGCATCCAGGACGTGCGCCTCGCCACCAAGCGCGGCGGGCGCAGCGGAGAAATCGTCCTCGAATAGCGAGTCCGCGGCAGGAGTGTTTATGCAATTTGCAGAACTTATCAAAATGGTCGCTGACATTTGGACGTGCTCTTGTAGAGACGCCTCGGAGCCGTAGCCATTACGTCCTCCTCTGCGTTGCTGCTCTTGTCTCAGTATGAACGAAAAGAAGGGCGCGTTCAGCGCCCTTCTCCCGTTAATCCTCTATTGGCTTGGTGCTATTTCTCAATCGGCGTGCCGACCGCGCTGCCCCACTCAGTCCATGAGCCGTCGTAGTTCTTCACCTTGGGGTACCCAAGAAGCTCGTGCAGGACAAACCAGGTGTGGCTGGAGCGCTCACCGATACGGCAGTATGCGATGATCTCTTTGTCCGGCGTAATGCCCTTGTCCTTATAGATCTGCTCCAGCTCCTCTTTGCTCTTAAACGTCCCGTCCTCGCGCACTGTGGTGGCCCACGGGATGTTCGCAGCGCCGGGGATGTGCCCGCCGCGCTGTGCGCCCTCTTGCGGCAAGTTCTCCGGCGCCAGCAGCTCGCCGCTAAACTCCCGCGGCGCCCGCACGTCCACCATCCCGACTCCCGGCTTCTTCACAGACCCGATGACATACTCACGCAGCGCCCGCACGTTCGTGTCGGGATTCTTGCCGGTGTACTGCTTGGCTGGATAGCGTGGCGCGTCCGTCGTCATCGGTCGCTTCTCCGCCAGCCACTTCGCTCGCCCGCCATTCATCAGCCGCAGCAGGTTTCGCGGATGACCGTAGTACGCAGCCAGCCAGTACGCCCATGCCGCAAACCAGTTGTTGTTGTCGCCGTAGAACACAATCGTGGTGTTGTTGTCTATGCCCGCCTGGCCGCACAGCTTCTCAAACGCGGCCTTTGTCGCGACGTCGCGGCTGGGAAAGTCCTGGAGCTGCGTGCGCCAGTTCCAGCCCACTGCGCCCGGCGCGTGCCCCTGCTCGTACGCCGACGTGTCCACGTCCACCTCAACCACCCGCACCTTCGAGTCGTTCAGATGGTCCTGGACCCATTGGGTATCGACAAGCACTGGGTTTGCATAGCTTGTGGTCAATCTAGGTCTCCTTCTTACATTTTCCGTGCAACAAACGGGAGCGACTACACAAACAGCGTGATCTGCGCCTTAGATGCAAACTCTAGGAACGACGCCGCTCCCGCAATGTCTACGCCGTCAATCAGGTCTTCCTGCTTCACGCCCATCACACCCATCGTCGTGGAGCACGCGATCAGCTTCACGCCGGATTGCTGGCAAACGCTCACCAGCTCCCCCGTGCTCGGCATGTTCTGCTTCCTCATCATCCGCTTCAACATGCCGGTCGCCATGGCCGTCATGCCGGGGATAGCGCCCAGGATATTCGGCACCGGCATTGGGGCCGCGGGATTCGCAATCGGCGAGACCTGCAAATGCTTGTTCTTTTTTTTGTTGATGACGTTCAGCCCATAGAACGTGAAGAAAATGCCCGCTTCCATGCCCATCGCCGAGGCCGTGCTCGCCAGAATGAGCGGCGGGTACACCATGTCCAGCGTCCCCTTGGACGCCACAATCGCTATGCGCTTCGTCTCGCCTTCGTGCGCCTCACGGTGCATTCTGGTGAACAGCTCCAGGTTCTCTTGCAAGGCCCTCTCCGCTACCGTTACCATAGCTACTTCCCTCCCTTGCGAAGCCAGTACACGAACGTCTGGCCCGCTTGCTCGGTGCTGAGCAGCTCATGGCCGCCCATTCGGGCGAAGCTGGGTATGTCCGCTTTGGAGCCGGGGTCCGTCGCCACCAGTTTCATGACCTGCCCCTTCTGAAGTTTGTCCATGCCCGACTTCGCCCGCAGCACCGGTGTTGGGCAGAGCGTCTTGGAAGCGTCCACCACCAAGTCAGGAGTCAAATCCCTCGTTGTCATGTGTATGTCCCTCCTTATGGAACAAAAAAACCTCGATGTCTTCACCGAGAGCCTGAAGTTGCTAAGCGTGCGCTATTTCAGCAACCCTCTTACAAAGTGCTACACAAACAGCAGCAAAGCCCACGGGGAAACGTTTGGCCTACCACCACACCTTCCCCTTTACTTCAGTCTCATAATCCCCGTAGTCCTTTGACCACAGGTCCGTGCTCAGGTACTTCCATCCGCCGTCCGCCAGGAGGCACACGATGTTGCCTGACTCCAGCCGCCGCGCTGAGCGAATCGCCCCCGCCACCACCGCGCCGGACGAGATGCCTGCAAAAATCGCTTCCTTCTCCATCAGCGTCTTGGTGGCGATGAAGCTCTCTTTGCTCTCAATCATGATCCGTGAGTCCAGCAGCGACTGGTCCAGGATGGGGGGGATGAACCCTTCCTCCAGGCTCCGCAGGCCCATGATGAAGTCGTCTGGATGCGGCACCACAGCCACAATCTTCGTGTTCGAGTTCGCCTCTTTGAGCCGCCGGCCGCAGCCCATCAGCGTGCCGCCCGTGCCAAGGCCCGCCACAAACACGTCCACCTTCGGCACCGCAGCCAAGATTTCCGGCGCGGTTGTCTCGTAGTGCGCACGCGGGTTCGCTTCGTTGCCGTACTGGTATGGCATGTAGTACTTATTCGGCTCGCGCGCCACCATCTCCTGCGCCACAACAATCGAGTAGTTCGTCCCCCGTTTGCCGTCCGTGTAAATGACCTCGGCGCCGTACGCCTTCAGGATGGCCGCGCGCTCGCCGCTCACGCTTTCGGGCATCACGGCCACCATCTTATAGCCCTTCACCTTGCACACCATCGCCAGGCCGATGCCCGTGTTGCCGCTCGTCGGCTCTAGCACCGTCTTGCCATGTGTGAGCTTCCCGTCTTTCTCGGCCTGCTCAATCATGTACTTGGCGATGCGGTCCTTCACGCTGCCGCCGGGGTTCTGACCCTCCAGCTTGGCGTAAATCTTCACGTTGGGGTTCGGGCTCATGTGGTTAAGCCGCACCAACGGCGTGTTCCCGATGGCGTCAAGGATGCTGTCCTTAGCTGCCAGCGGGTTACTCATGGCAGGCTTTGCAGTGGATTTTTGTCAGGCACATTTGCCCCTTAGTGCGCGACTGTCTGGCCGTTCAACGACGGCAGTCCGCAGAAGATCTCGTAATCAATCAGTTCCTTGATCGTTGGATGGTCGCCGCACAGCGGGCACTTCGCGTTCCTGCGCAGCTTCATTGTCCGGAACTCCATCGTCAGTGCGTCCACAACGAGCAGCCTGCCTGCCAGCGACTCGCCAATGCCCAGCAGCAGCTTCAGCGTCTCCGCTGCCTGGATGCTGCCAATGATACCTGTCATTGCGCCCAGCACGCCAGCCTCTGAGCAGTTCGGCACCTCGCCGGGCCCCGGCGGCTCCGGGAACAAGCACCGGTAGCATCCCTTGCCAGGCAGAAACACCGTTGACTGCCCGTCAAAAATCAGGATGCTGCCATCCACCAGCGGCTTTTTCAGCAAGTAGCACGCATCGTTGACCAGGTAGCGGGAGGGAAAGTTATCAGCTCCGTTCACTACCACGTCATAGTCCTTGATAATGTCAAACGCGTTTTCTGACGTAATCCGTGTCTGATGCATCACCACTTTGATGTCCGGGTTATACGCGTGCATCGCCTCTTTCGCCGACTGCACTTTTGGCTTGCCCACGTCGTCGTTGTGGTGCAGGATCTGCCGCTGCAGGTTCGACAGGTCCACCGTGTCGAAGTCCACCAGCCCTATTGTGCCCACGCCCGCCAGAGCCAGGTACACCGCGGATGGCGACCCTAGCCCGCCGGCGCCAATGATCAGCACCTTGGCCTGCATCAGCTTCCGCTGTCCCGCGCTGCCAACCTGCGGCATGATGATGTGCCGGCTGTAGCGCTTCACTTGTTGCGGCGTTAGCTTTACGTCTTGTGTCATATTCCCCTCCCGGGTTGGTCGCTATCTATTAGAGGCCGGTTGCTTCGGATTCGATGCAGACCGTGAAGAGTACGGCTATCCCGCAGAAATAAAGACTACCCTACTCCACGGCTGGTACTCTAACTCCCAAGCTCGTGGCGTCCACGAAAACCCTTCGGGGTAAGCCGCTGCCCGTAGCGACGCCATTATACCACTGGAAACCCCGCCGATTCCGTGTGTGTTCCGGGCTCCCGGGCGGAGTAATCGTCCTATCGGAGATAGGTGCCGTATAACACCAGAACCGTGCCCACCACGTCTGCGACTAGAATGGCTGAGAACAGCCACACAATGATTCTCTTTTTCTGCGCCCTAGCCCGCACGATCATGCCTATTGCACCAATAGCCACTAGAACTGTTGAAGGGAGGAAAACTATCATCTGTCCGCCTGCACGCTGTTTGTAGAAGGATGCTCCCTTATTGTACGTGTAGCAGCCATATGGGGGAGAGCCAGAATCTCTGCGTTTTGTCAGAATACTTAAAGGACTCGCGAGGCAGGGCAACGAGTTGGCTAAGACGCCTCTTGCGCGGGTGCTTGCCCCGTCATTAGGCCGTACCCAAAGCCGCCAACCGTGCGAATCTCGTACGGAGAAAGGCCCCTCAGCTTGCGGCGCAGGCGATACACCAGAATCCGGACGCTCGCGTGCGGGGTGGCCAGCGTTCCGTTCCAGACCGCCCACTCTATCTCTTGAACGGTCACCGCCCTGGCCCGATGACCGATCAGGTACACCAGCAAGTCGAACTCTTCCCGCGTCAGGATAACCTCGCTCTGCTCTACCCACACCTGCCGCGTCTGGAGGTCGATGTGCAAATTTCCGACTGACAATTGCCCTTCTTCCATGCTCCCCTGTGTCGGTACAAGTTCGGAACGCCTCGGATGTCGTCTGCCCCGAGTATCTCTGGCATTTGCAACATCCGTGTTACGCCCCTGTTAAATGCTCGTAAACTATTGGCCCCACCTGATATTTTCAGAAAACAGAACACGAGACCAGATAAACATCTGGCCTCGTGTTCAAGAGATCCTGATTACGCAGATTATTCCTTGTCAGTCGTCTCGTTGTTGCGCTTGCGAAGCTTGGACGGCAGGATCACGAATACTACGAATAACCCTAGAAACGCGCCTGCGCCCAGCAACATCCCTGTATCCATTGTTGCGCCCTCCGCAAAACTCATCTGACTTTAGATTATGTTTCCACGCCATTATGCAAGTGTTACAAATTGATTACCGCCCCATCACTAACAGACTCATATATATCTTCTATGTCTTCTTTTCCCGATACCCAAGCTCCAGACACGCCGCTATAATGCAACCGCTTCAAAACATCAAAAGGAGATTCACCATGCTCCTCGTGCAGGCCAAAGGTATAGAAAGCTATTTCGGCGCCCTCGGTCTGCCGGCCGTTGTTCTCTGGTCCGCGCCGTTCGTCCTGCTCCTGCTCAGCCTCGCCATCGTGCCGCTCGTTGCGCCCAACTTCTGGCGTCCCAATCGGAACAAGGCCATCGTTGCGGCGCTCTTTGGGCTGCCTGTTGCGGTTCTGATCGCTCTCCTAAATGTCGACACTCTTGCAAATACCATCCTGGACTACGCCGCGTTTATCGCCCTGTTGGGGGCGCTGTTCACCATCTCCGGCGGCATCCACTTGAGCGGGTCGTTCAAGCCTGGCCCCAAAGTCAACACCACGTTCCTTTTGGTAGGAGCTCTCTTGGCAAACTTCATTGGCACCACTGGTGCGAGCGCTCTCCTGATCCGTCCACTCATCGCCACCAACCGCTCACGCACCCGCAAAGCGCACATCGTTATCTTCTTCATCTTCATCGTCTCCAACTGCGCCGGCCTGCTCACTCCAATTGGCGACTCGCCTCTGTTCCTCGGCTTCCTGCAAGGCGTGCCCTTCATCTGGACATTTCGATTGTGGCCGCAATGGCTGCTTGCTGTAGGCGCGCTGCTAGTGGCGTTCTATATCGTCGATTCCTGGTTCGCCCGAAAAGACCGTCCCACTGTCCCCGTGATTGCGACCGCGCCCCCGCCTTATGACCCCACTCGCGTCATACCCTCGCGGCTTGTCGAAGCCCCCGTTTCCTCCAGCCGCCGCCTGCTCCGCCCACTACTGCACATTGACGGTGCGCACAACTTCCTCTTCCTTGCTCTCACCGTGGGCCTCATCATCTTCTGCGGCTACGTGGTCTACCCCATCCGCAGCTCAGAGCTTTTGGGCGAACCGATGGGTGTGGTGCTCTCCAAGCTCGTGCAACTGCTCGGCATGGCTGCCATCGCCTTTACTGCCTACCGCGTCACCCGCTCGGAAACCCGCGAGCAAAACCACTTTACATTCGGGCCAATCGTGGAAGTCGCTGTCCTCTTCGCCGGAATCTTCGCGGCCATGATTCCTGTTCTGCTCATCTTGGAAACCAAGGGCGCGTCCTTGGGCGTAAGCCACCCGTGGCAATTCTTCTGGCTCGCGGGCGGCCTCTCCAGCTTCCTGGACAACGCGCCTACGTATCTGGCCTTCACCAGCCTGGCCAAAGGCGTCCTGCACATGGCCGGAGACCAGGGACTGGCAGGCCTGGCGCTTGACCCAACGGGCGCGCGCTATCTGGCGGCAATCGCTACCGGGGCTGTGTTTATGGGGGCGAATACCTACATTGGGAACGGGCCCAACTTCATGGTGAAGGCAATCGCGGAGGAATCAGGCATCAAGATGCCGGGGTTCTTCGGCTACATGCTCTGGTCGCTCTGCATCCTCATACCGCTTTTCTTCGTGGTGACAGCGATTTTCTTTCTCGCTTGAGAGCGCAGCGCTGCTATGCCCCGGCGGCTGGCTAGGTCGCTGGCTTAATGGTCATCACGGCAATGGGACTCCGGCGCACCACCTGTTCCACAACACTTCCAAACCAGAAGTGCGCCAGCCCTGACCTGCCGTGCGTCGTCATGGTGATCAGGTCGACTCCAAGGGCTTTTGCGCTGTCCAGGATATGGTCTGCTGGACTGCCTTCTTCAATACGCACGGTGGCCACTATCTTCCGTGTACGCAGACACACCGCCAGTGCTTCCAGCCGAGGCCGCACTGCTGCCAAATCATGCTGCCGCTCTTCCTCCCGGACGGCGTCTCCCACCACTGTAATGCCCGTAATACTCACCGGCATTGGCGGCGCCACATGGAAAAGAACAACCTCCAGCCCCTGTGGCTCGAGGCGTTCTATGTATGGCAGTACCTGTTCTGACAACGCTGATCCGTCCAGCGGCACTAAGACCTCCATCTACTCTTCGGCGCTCTACCTGACAAACCTTCCGGCTGTTTCCCAATCTTAGCAGTGGCAAGCAAGGCGTCACCGCCGCAAGCCTGGTAACTGCAACAGCACTATCCAGCTCTCCAACAGCCTTTGGTTTGAAGGGGCGGCCTCTGCTGCTGTACAATACGCGTTGGCTTTACTTCAGTCCGGCACGGTACACCCCAACACCGTTAGAACAGGAGCTTCCGTTGGTTAGTCAAATGGCAGCATTGCAGGCCCACCCGCGTGAGGTGATGGGCAAAAAGGTCAAGACCCTGCGAAGCCACGGCATTACCCCCATCCACCTATACGGCAAGGGCGCCGATTCGGCCGCGCTCCAGGTGGAGACCGCCACCCTCCGCAAAGTGCTGGTGCGCGTTGGCAAGAACCGGCCCGTTAACCTCAAGGTTGACGGCTCCAGCGACCAGCACGTCTGCTTCGTCCGCGAAATCCAGTTCGACCCCCTGAACGAGCAAGTGCAGCACGTAGACTTCCTCCGCGTGGACATCACTGAACGCATGGAGTTCCAAGTTCCTATCCATGTGCAGGGTGAGGCCCCCGCAGTCAAGAGTCTCGGCGGCACCCTGGTGCAGGTCCTCCGTGCAGTCGCCATCGAATGCCTCCCCCTGGAAGTGCCCGGCTTCATCGACGTCGACGTTACCGGCCTGACGACCTTCAACGAACAGATCCGTGGCCGCGACTTGAAGCTGCCCGCCAACGTCGTGCTTATCACGGAGCCAGAGCAAGTCGTTGTCCACGTGGTTGCGCCGGTCAAGGAAGAGGTGGCCGCACCACAGGCTGCTGTTGCTGAAGCTGCCGCACCTGCTGAAGGCGCTGCTGTTGAAGGCGCAACTGAGGAAAAGAAAGAGTAGCCTGCTCCAACTCCATCTCAAACCCAAGGATTATCGCAGCGCAACTGGTCAGCGGGAAGACTACTTTCCAACCGCTGACCAGTTGCGTTTCTACCCATTGTGGCCGGTATCCGTTTCTAGGGTAGTGTCATAACAAGGAGCGCACAATGCGTCGGTCACACAGAGTCACGCTGCTGGGTTCTCTCGCCGGCATACTCGCGCTGGCCGCCGCCTGTGGCAGCGCCGACACGCCTGAAGCCGGCCCTGGCGTTGCTCCTACCGCATCGCCCGCTCCGTCCGCTGCTGCGCCGTCCACCGCGCCCGCGGTAACGCCTGCGCCGCCGCCAGCGCCACCTATAGACATCTCCAAGCTATCCTCGCTCCCTATCTCGTTCTCTGAAATCGTGGCCAGGGTGCGGCCAGCCGTCGTCACCATCTCCGTGCGCGCTCAAGCCACCCGTCCGGTCACCGGCCGCCCCGTCAACATCATTCAAAGCGGCACCGGCGTCTTTATTGACCCCAGCGGATTTGTCCTGACAAACCAGCATGTTATTGACAGCGGCTCGCGCATTGAGGTGATGACGGACGATGACAAGACCTACGTGGCTGAACTGGTTGGCCAGGACATCAACTCGGACTTGGCGGTCCTCAAGATCGTCGACCAGAAACCGTTTCTGGCGCTTCCTTTTGCTGACCCCAGCTCCTACCACGTGGGCGATTGGGTTATCGCGATTGGCAACGCGCTGGGACTGCCGGGCGGGCCCACGGTCACCATTGGCGTCATCAACGCGCTGGACCGCAGCATTGAAGTGGAACACTCCGTGATGAGCGACCTGGTGCAGACGGACGCTGTCATCAACGAGGGCAATAGCGGCGGCCCGCTCCTGAACCTGAGAGGCGAAATTGTCGGCATCAACAGCATTACGGCGGGGCAGGCCGCATCGATTGGGTTTGGGTTCGCGATCAGCTCCTTCACCGCCGCGCCGGTTGCCAAAGTGCTCATCCAGAACGGGCGCATCACCTGGGCCTGGCTGGGCCTGGGCATTGACGACCTGAGTCCTGCTGCGGCGCTGCGCTATGACCTGACTGTGCGCCAGGGAGTCATTGTGAACGGGATTGCCCGCAACGGCCCCGCGCACGTGGCCGGCATCCTCCCGGGCGATGTCCTTGTCCGCATTGATGACACTGCAATCCGCCGCGTCCGCGACGTTGATCTGCTGCTGCGCGACAAGTACCGCGCCGGACAAAAAGCCTCGGTTATGCTCACGCGCAACGGGGAAGAGCGCACGGTGCAGGTGACATTCACGGAGCCGCCACGGCGGTAGGTGACGTGCCCCACCCCTAAAGAGGATGGGCCAGGGGTCGCCACCCGGCCCCACCAACCTCTCGCCCCAGCCCTCTCCCTCCTTCGCTTCGGACATTGCCTACTGGAGCGACTGAGGCAGCCGATGAGGTCGTCTTGGTCCCAGCGGGTGGCGACGATGATGACGCCGGCGTTTGGCTCCAGGACAGAAGGTATGCGTCATGCATACGTGTATGATTACGCCGTGGGATGTGTGAGTCAAGCCAAGAATGTCCTAAAGCTCATCCCTACTGTAAGCAGTCGGGTGCTACTTGGTAGCACCAAGAATGTCCTGATCGCGCAGTTCAAGCAGGCCGGACGCGCGAGGAAGCCCCGGGGGGGGCGTGCAATCGGCGCTGGCGTTGCAGTAGGACGAGGCGTCCTGCGCCCCGGGCCTATCTAGCAGGCGCCAATGCCTGCCACAAAGCCCTCGGTAACGCCAGTTGCAGAGCGGTATTGACATCCTTGGTGAAAGTCATAAAATTGTCTTTGATTCGTACAAATGTATGGATACGTTCGATAGCACGAGATCGATAAGGAGGAAATGTCCATGGCTGACGTACACAAGGCCGAGATAGCTGACAGGGTCGCCAAGCGGCTCAATGCCAGTCCCGCAGAGGGAGCAACAGCGCTCAATACGGTGCTCGATACGCTCCAGCGCGCGCTCAAGAAGGGCGACCGGGTCGTCGTCACTGGCTTCGGAGCCTTCGAGGTCCGGCAGGCAAAGGAGCGCTCAGTACACTCGATTAAAGGTGGAGCGATGAAAATCGTTCCTGCTCACCGGCGTGTCGGCTTCTCTGCCGGCGCGTCGCTTTCAGCCGCTATCCGCTAAAGTTGCCGCCAACTTAATCGGGCGCGCGCTGCATCCTGCCGAAACGTACGAGACCGTGAGCAGGTGGCTGTAAGCCGCCCAGGCAGCGCGCGCCCAAAACGGCGATTGTCGTCATTGTGTGATCGGTTTAACGTCCCATGAAGGAGGTCTACCGATGCCCTCCACGCAACACGTCTCCATCGAATGGCTGGACAAAGCGGCCGCGCAGCTCATTTTGGAGTTCCAGACCCGGCGAGTAGTGACCGTCCCTGAGCTCGCGGGAAAACTCTATGTCTCGGAAGGGACGACCCCCGAGACGCAAGCGCGCCTCATCCGCGCCTACACCCAACAGATTCTGAATCGAGCGCCCTGCGAATTCGAGATGGGCAGCGGCAGTCGCCCAGGGCAATTCGTTGCACGCACGCTGCTTGGTCTGGGAAGCTCATAAGGCAACGGACCAGGGTAGGGCGCTGTGATCACCAGCGGGCGCAACCAGAATAATAAATACAAGGCCGCTGCCCTATCGAAAATTGTTCGGTAGCGGCAACGGCCTTGTTGTATTTGTAGTCAATAACCGCCGTGGCGCCATTCCCGGGAAAGCTGGCAGCCGCCTCGGACATGAACCGCTGGGAATTAGATCTGGCTGTAACCACTGCCAGGCCGGTCAAATCCCGTGCCGTGCCCTTCCTTGATCCAGCCAAACTCCTTGTGGAGGTGCCGCCGTACGCTTGCGCTCACCTCCTTTAAAGATGCGTCCTGGACGTATGCACAACCAATTCTTCCCGGACACGCATTGGAGCGATGTATGAGCGCGCAAAGGAGCAGCGCGTGCACGTCCTGCAATCCCCTACCGCGCCCGTTTCCATGAGCGCCAAATACTTGGTCCAAAACACCCCGCACATCCTGTCGCATCCCCCACACGTGGTCCATTGCTACCCAGTTGTTGCAAGATGCGCATCTCTCCGCAATGCCCTAGGCCAGGCCCAACGAAATCCGCTCCCTAAGAACAGGCCTGAGTAAGGTGCGGCAAACGCCAAAGTTGCCCACCGCTGAGCCGTGGCCTAGAATGACAAAGAAAGCCACGAACAAGGAATAGCGATGTTTGACGCACTCACGGCAAAACTGACCGGCGTGTTCCAGCGCCTGAGCGGCAAGGGGCACCTATCGGAAAAGGACGTTGACGAGGCGCTGCGGGAAGTCCGCGTGGCGCTGCTGGAAGCGGACGTGAACTTCCGCGTGGCGCGTGACCTGGTGGCCCGCGTACGGGAGAAGCTGCTCGGCGTGGAGCTCCAGCAGGGGCTGAACCCTGCGCAGCAGGTCGTCAAAGTTGTAAATGACGAGCTGACTGCCGTGCTCAGCGGCGGCGACCACAAGCTCAAGCCATCACCGCAAGCGCCCACCATCATCATGCTCGTGGGCTTGCAGGGGTCTGGTAAAACCACGACGGCCGCCAAGCTGGCGCTGAACCTGCGACGCTCCGGCACAATCATGAAGCCCCTGCTCATTGCCGCAGACTTGCGCCGACCCGCCGCGGTAGACCAGCTGGCGTCGCTGGCCAAGCAGCTGGATATGCCGGTGTACACGGAAGCTCCGGCAACGTCTAACGCGCTGAAGGCGGCTACTAACGGCGTGAGGCGCGCCAAGGACTTGGACGCGCCCTGGGCAATTGTGGACACGGGTGGCCGCTTGCAGATTGATGAAGAGCTTATGCAGGAACTGGTCGACATTAAGCAGGCCGTCAATCCGCACGAGATCCTGCTTGTGGTGGACGCCATGACCGGCCAGGATGCCGTGCAGGTGGCGGGCGAGTTCCACAAGCAGCTTGGCCTGACCGGCCTCATCCTGACGAAGATGGACGGTGATGCTCGTGGCGGTGCGGCGCTGTCCATTACTGCGGTCATCGGCGTGCCCATTAAGTTCATTGGCATTGGCGAGAAGCCGGACGGGCTGGAGCCGTTCTTCCCGGACCGCATGGCGTCGCGCATTCTGGGGATGGGCGATGTGCTGTCGCTGGTGGAGAAGGCCGAAGCGGTCATTGATGAGAAGAAGGCGCGGGAGCTTGAGAAGAAGCTGCGCCAGTCCACATTTGACCTGCAAGACTTTCTGGACCAGCTCAAGGCGGTGCGAAAGATGGGCTCGCTGGGGCAGCTCATGGACATGATCCCCGGCATGGGCGCCATTAAGAAGCGCCTGCCCAACGGCGGGGACGTTGACGAGTACCGCCTTAAGCAGGTGGAGGCCATTGTGCTTTCCATGACCGCCAGGGAGCGGCGGAGCCCGGACGTGCTGGACGCATCGCGCAAGCGGCGGGTGGCCAAAGGCAGCGGGACAGCCGTGCAAGACGTGAACCAATTGCTGAACCAGTTCCGCGAGATGCAGAAGATGATGAAGCAGTTCGCCAAGATGAAGCCCAAGCAAATCGAAAAGATGATGAAGGGCACGCCGGGGGCGCCGCAGCTACCGCGCCCACGTTAGACGCATTCTAGAGCACATCAAGAAAGGTCTGGCGATCCCTACCACACCTCAGGCGAAATGAGGTGCGATCTCTGCTGCAAACCGCTCCATGGCGGCGAGGAAGTCTGGGCCAAGGCACGGGCCGAAGCCACAGACTACCGTGGAAACGCCGAGTTCGCGGTAGCGGGATACGTCTTCCCGAATCTGTTCCGGCGAGCCCTGGCCGGGGTTTCGTACTCCAGTATCGTTGGTGTCTACAAACCTGACTCCCAGCCTGGTGGTGATAGCAGGCCCATCCGTACGACCTGCTTCGGCGGCAAGCCTGCGAATCTCTACAACTGTTTGCGCCATTCGTTCCAGCGCCATGCCGCCCGCATGCCAGGCAGCGCCGAACCGCACCGCTCTCCGGAGCGCAGCGTTGCTGTGCCCGCCAACCCAGATGGGCGGGTGCGGCTGCTGCGCCGGTTTTGGCTGGAAGTGTACATCGGAGAACTGCACAAAGCGCCCGGAGAACGAAGCGGGCTCCTGCATCCACAGCGTGGTCATTGCGTGGAGATACTCATCGGTGCGGAGGCCGTGGCCTTTTTCCGGCACACCAAGGGCCTGGAACTCTTCCGGCATGTTACCCGCGCCAACGCCAAAAATAACCCGTCCATCGGACATGGCATCCAGGGTGCTCACCATCTTGGCGGTCACCAGAGGGTTGCGGTAAGGGATAACAATGACGCTCGTACCTAACCGCAGCCGGCTTGTGAATGCGGCGATATGGCTGAGCACTACAAAGGAATCATAGAAAGTGGGGCCGACCCTGGAGAGAAATGATTTTGGCGTGATCACGTGATCGCTTACCCAGGCGGAGTGATACCCTATAGCCTCAGCACGCTCGACCGTTTTTCGCAGGTCGGCAACCGAAAGCGTGCCTCCGTAGTGAGGGATACCTACGCCAAAGTCCACAACTGCCCTCCCAGTCCCAAGCTCATGTGGTGTCCATGATACCTTCTCTACACCAGCGCCATGAATTGCACGTGGCATACTACTGGCGTTCCGCAGTCTTAAAGGAGAACTTCGATAGAACTCTTGCGAAGCCTCCTCTTTATCCCCGGCAACCGTGCGGATATGCTCGCAAAGGCGGCCTCTGTCCCTGCTGACGCGCTAGTGCCGGACCTGATGAGCTCGGTGCCGGATGACGAGAAGGCACACGCACGCAAGGCGACGGCAGCGGCGCTTTCCCACCTGGCGCATCCCAAGCGCAAGCTGATACCGCGGATCAATCAGGGGAGCGCAGGCATGATGGAAGAAGACCTGGCCGCTGTGGTGACGCCGCACACCTACGGCATTTGCGTAGGCATGGCCACCCGGCCTGAAGATATCCAGCACATTGACTGGGCTATCGGCCGTGCGGAGACAAAAGCGGGCATTGCTGTTGGAATTCTCAGGCTCATTCCTTTTAAGGCGCAAGGCCGCGGCGCCGTAACATTGGAAGGCTGGCTGGTGGATGCCCCGGTAGCTGCCCGGGCGTCCGCCTTTGCTAGCAAAGGCGGACGCTATTGCGAAGGCGACGGGCTGACGCTGCTTCGGCGCGTTCCTAAGAACGCCTTTTTGCCTGTGCGCTCCAGCGTGCCCGTACTCCTGCCTCAGAACTGTGGTATCCTCCGCTTTAATCTTAGGAGGTCGCTGCCGTTCCGATATGACAAAGAGTATGGTGCGCAGACTGCCGACAACCACCATGGAGCGGACTGCCTTCCGGCGCGGGTTTGTTCGTGTCGCTGGGCTGGACGAGGTCGGACGCGGCCCGCTGGCCGGGCCGGTGGCAGCTGCCGCGGTTGTGTTCCCCTGGCCCGTGCCGGCGCCGCTCACCAAGTGCGGTATCCGCGATAGCAAGATGCTCTCGTCGCAAGCTCGGGAGCGGCTAGCTCCACTCATCTATACATACGCACTTGGCGCGGCCATTGGCATGGCGTCTTCGCAAGAGATAGACGAGTTCAGCATCGTGGGCGCGACGCGGCTGGCAATGCTGCGCGCGCTAAAGCAACTCACGCCCGCTCCGGACATGTTGCTCATAGATGCGCTGCCGCTGCCGCAGGCGCGCATCCCTTTTCAGTCCGTTATTCACGGCGACGCGCTGTGTTTGTCCATAGCGGCTGCATCCATTATCGCAAAAGTGGCGCGCGACAGTCTGATGAGCGAGATGGACGCTCGGTTCCCCGGCTATGGCTTTGCGCAGCATAAGGGCTATCCAACAAAAGAGCATTTGGATTGTCTGCGACGCTTGGGTGCAACGCCGGAGCACCGGCGCTCGTTTGCGCCCGTGCGCTCCTTGCTTGGTACGTAGCATGGCGGTACGCAGGCCACGCACACAAGCCGCAGCCAAGCCAGTCACGAACCCCTGGCGCGCCCGCCTGGGCAAACGGGGCGAAGACGAGGCCAAAGCGTTTCTTGGAGCGCAGGGCTATCTCATTCTGAGCATGAACTATCGCTGCCAGTGGGGGGAGTGGACATCATTGGGCAGGATGGCGAGACGCTCGTGTTTGTTGAAGTAAAGTTGCGCGGATCGCACACGTTTGGGGCCGCAGTGGAAGCGATAACGCGCGCCAAGGCCCAGAAGCTCGTCATGTGCGCGCAGCAGTACGCATCCGAACGGAACCTGGACATACCCTGGCGCATAGACATAGTGGCCATTCAGATGGATAGCGGCGTCACGCAGCCAACGCTCATCCAAAATGCCGTCGCCGACGAGACTGCCTAGGAGTACACCGCCGTGCAGCAGACCAAGCTACTACGCTCCATGCGGTCGGTACGCCGTTTTTCTCCAAAGCCTATTCCAGATGATGTCCTGCTGGACATTCTTGAAGCGGGCCGCTGGACTGGTTCATGGAAAAACATTCAGCCGTGGGAGCTCATTGTGGTGCGCAACCGCCAGACGCTAGGCAAAATGGCGTCAATGAGCCCGTTTGGAGCGCATCTGGCTGGAGCGCAGGTGGGTATAGCGTTGCTGATGGAGGGTGCGCAAGAACCATATGGGTTCGACGCGGGCAGGCTGGCGCAGACGCTCATGCTCGCCGCGTGGGCGCATGGTGTCGGCTCCTGCATCGCTACACTCGTTACGCCGAATGCGGGCAGTGGGAACGCGCAGGAGTTGTTGGGCTTTCCGCCGGACCGCCACCTATGGAACGTCATCTCTTTGGGCTACTCCGCCGATGTGCGGGCTGCACGCGTTGGGCCGCAATCCAGCGTCCGCTCGCAAGTCCCGCTTGGTCGCAAACCACTGAGCGAGTTTGTGAGCTGGGAACGCTACGGCCAAGACAAGCCATCCACGTAGAGCGCTTCCAGATGCTACAATAAGGCAGTTCCCCGAGGCGCAGATTATTCCGCTTCGCCGCCGTGGTAACGAGGGAAACAGATGCCCATCTACGAGTATCGATGTCAGAACTGCCGGAGTAAGGTGTCGGTGTTTTTTCGCAGTTTTTCCGACACCAAAACGCCGTCGTGCGAGCACTGCGGCGGCACAGACCTGACCCGCCTGATGTCGCAGGTTGCCGTCCACAAGGCGTGGGGAGACTCGCTGAACTTGCCGGACGCGGCGCTTGAGGACGTGGATGAGAATAACCCAGATCAGATGAAGGACTGGATGCGCCGTGTGAAGCAAGGCGTGGGCGACGATCCGCGCCTCACGGAAGCGGACTTGTTGGATGCGGGCATTGACCCGCACGGTGAGAATGGCCTCCCGGACCATGAACATTGGGACCATGCGGGCGGTAGCACAGAAAGCACGGAGGGCTAGCCATGCCTGCATACGATTTCCGGTGTGAGGACTGCAAGGCGGTCACCAGCATATTCACCAGGTCGGTAAAAACCGAGATCCACCCCGTTTGCGAGAAGTGCAAGAGCACGAACATGACGCAGATGATTACCGGCTTCGTGACGCGCATTGCAGGCGCTTCCTCATCATCTGCACCCGGCTCGTTTGGAGCCAATATTGAGGACCGATTCCGGGAAATGGGCATGCCCGTGCCACCGGAGCTGAAGCAGCGCATTAACGAGGTGCGTGAGGGTGGCTTTGGCGGAGCAGGAGAGTCAAGCACGTTCGACGGCAGCAACACGCCAGGAATTTCTGCTCCGTGACCCCATATCGCGAGGCGTTCAAGCGTTCCCTGCTTGAGGGCCTCATCCTCCTAGAGGGCGTGGTCACGCAGCCAGCCGGCCTTACGTATGACCTCCGCGCCGCTCGGGCCGCCTTCATGGAAGCCGATGGCCTCACTGCAGAAGGCGTGGAAGAGGCCGGGAGCGATGACGCAGCGGTCGGCGGCAGGCCCGCCCGGCGCGCGCGGCCTACCGTCACGCTGGATCAGGCGCTCCAAAATCTGAATATCACGCGCCAAACGCTTACCGTGCTCGAAGAACTGAAGGCTGTTGATGCACTGTGGGCCGAGCGGACGCGCAAAGTTCTGGCGCGCGCCGAGCAGCGATTGGGCGCACAACTTCGGCAACGAATCGCCGGCCAGGTGTGCGGGCTGTACGTCATTCTTGACCCGCAGGTCGCCAAGGGACGAGACCTGTTGCAGCTTGCGGAGACAGCACTGAAGAACGGCGCACGCGTGCTGCAACTCCGTGATAAGCAGACGGAAAAGGGGCTGCAATTGCCGTTGGCTAAGCAGCTCACTGCGCTCTGCGACCAGCACAAAGCGCTGTTTTTTGTGAACGACCACGCCGACCTGACCGGCTCCTCGGGCGCACACGGGTTACACGTGGGGCAGAAGGACCTATCTATAGAGGATGCGCGCAAGTACCTCGCACCCAGACAGCTTATTGGCCGATCTAACGCTACACTGGAAGAGGCGCTGGCCTCACAGCAGCAGGGTGCTGACTACATTGCCGTTGGCGCGATGTTTCCAAGTACGAGCAAGGACAATACCCGGCCTGCCGGCGTTGCTACCTTGCGGCGTGTGCGTGAGCAGTCGCGGACCCCGCTTGTCGCTATTGGCGGCATCACGGAAGCGAACGTGGACGAGGTCATGGCGGCCGGCGCGGATTCGATTGCAG
Source organism: Dehalococcoidia bacterium (assembly GCA_009692665.1). Lineage (GTDB taxonomy): Bacteria > Chloroflexota > Dehalococcoidia > Lucifugimonadales > SHYT01 > SHYT01. The sequence continues at coordinate 28,019 of SHYT01000003.1, forward strand.
TTATCAGCGCGGTGCTCAGCGCGCCAGACCCCGGCCAGGCGGCCGCGCGTCTGAGCGAGCGGATTGAGCGCGTGCTAGCCGCGCGGCCCGCAGCGGCGAGGGCATAATCATGGGCGAACACGCAGACAAACTGAACGCGATCGCTGAGGAGGCGCGTGGAGCGCTGGCCGAAAAATTCGCGGCGCGTGAGCAGGGGCTGAGACTGTCGCGCAGCGCCATCCAGTTCTCCGCCACGTCCATTCGCGCCACGCATCGCGGTGAGTTTGCTGAGGCACAGAAGCTTGTTGACTCAGCGCGGCAGGAGGTGCATCAAGCGCAGCAGCACCTGGCGGCGCATCCAGATATCTATTACGCGGGTTTCCTGGAGGACGCGGAGAAAGAGTACGCGGAAGCGCACATCACGCTGGCGCTGGTGAGCGGACGCATGCTTCGTGGCCCTAAGCAGCTTGGCGTTGGCTACGCACCCTACCTAAACGGCCTGGGTGAGGCGGTTGGCGAGCTGCGGCGGTACGTGCTGGACGCGCTCCGCTCCGGTGACACCTCGCGCTGTGAGGCGCTGTTAGAGATCATGGACGAAGTGTACACTATCCTGGTCACTATGGACTTCCCGGATGCGCTCACGCGTGGCTTGCGCCGTACCACAGACATGGTGCGCGGTGTCCTGGAGCGCACACGCGGCGACCTGACGGTGGCGCTGCAACAACAACGGCTGGAAGAGCGCCTGAAGGTGTTTGGAATGAAAGACGAAGCGCGAGGGAAGAAGGCGTCTCGCAGGAACGGCACATGACGACGAAATCGGATCGAAGAGCAGCGAGCATTCCGTCAGCGCCCGTGAAGCCGGGCAAAGTCGCCGCCATGTTTCTGTGTGTCAAGCGCGCCGCGCCACTGAGGCAGATACAGCAGGCCCGCGCGCTCCTAGGCTACGGGCTAGAAGGCGACGTGCACACGAAGCGCCGCCTTGATGCGCCAAACCAGGTGCTTGTCATTGATACTGCAAGTCTTGCGGCCCAAGGACTCAAGCCAGGAGACTTACGGGAGCAAATCACCGTGGACTTCCCGCCGCTGCATGGGCTGCCGGCTGGGAGCCTACTGAGGATTGGCAACGCGGTGCTGCAGATATCGGGCCATTGTGTGCCGTGTACGCACATCGGCGATCTGCTCCAGATGCCGGACAGTGCGGCGTTCAAGAAATCGCTGGAGAAGCGACGTGGCATGCTCTGCGCCATCGTCAGCGTGGACGGCGACGGGCTGGTCCGGGTCAGTGACAAAGTGGAGCTTCTCCATAGGGAAACCGAGAAGGCTGTTATCAGCACCCAACTTCCTCAGCTCTGTCAAAATGCAGGCACAGTAACAGTTCGTGAAGGGTGTACATCTTGAGTCGCAACTGGCTGATCATCTTTCTGGTCGCCGCTATGGGACTGCCAGCGCTCGGTATCCGTATCCTCAACCTGATGGGAGCGGGCGTCCACATGTCCCCCGCCGTGGCGGTCATGGTCTTTGGCGGTGGCATCATCGCCGCGGCCTTCGTCATCTCCTGGGCTGCCGAGGCCGCACAGATGGACATCAGCGCAACACTCGCCCTCGCCTTTTTAGCCCTTATCGCGGTACTGCCTGAGTACTCCGTTGACGCGCTACTTGCGTGGAAAGCCGGGCAAGACCCCGCTGGGGACTATGTCCACTTCGCCACCGCCAACATGACCGGCGCCAACCGGCTCCTGGTCGGGCTTGGCTGGCCGCTGGTGATGATCCTCTTTTGGTTCAAGCGCCGCCGCGCACTTTTCCTCGAGCATGGCATCTCTCTAGAGCTTGTCTTCCTCTCGCTGGCAAGCCTATACGCGCTGACCATCCCCTTCAAATCGGCAATCTCCGTCTACGACGGCGTGCTCCTGGTCACGTTTTTTGTAGCCTACATGTGGATTTCAGGCAAGCAGGCTCATTCGGAGCCTGAGCTAATGGGCCCCGCAGCAGCCGTCGGCAACCTGAAAAAGCGCATGCGGCGGACCACCGTCACGGTCATGTTCATCTATTGCGCCACCGTCATCATTGCCTCCGCGGAACCCTTTGTGGAAGGCCTTTTGGAGCTGGGTAAGTCAGTGGGAGTGGACGAATTCTTCCTCATCCAGTGGGTGGCGCCGCTTGCCTCAGAGACGCCTGAAATTCTTGTAGCGGTCATCTTTACCCTGCGCGGCCACGCCGGAGCGTCAATGACTACACTGATCTCCGCAATGGTCAACCAGTGGACGTTACTTGTGGCCACGCTGCCGTTTGTATTCAGCATCTCTGCGGGGCAATGGACGCTGGCTGGCATCCCCATGGATCCGCGCCAGCAGGAAGAAGTCTGGCTCACCGCCGCACAGTCGGTGTTTGCGATTGTGCTATTGCTCAAGCTGCGGATAGGCGGACTTGCGGGCATCACACTGCTAGTGCTGTGGGGCTCCCAGTTGCTGTTTACAGAGACCTCAGCGCGGTACGTATACATAGCGATTTATCTGATCGGAGCCGTCGGGCTGCTCCTTGTCGATAGGGAGCGGCTGAAAGCGGCCATCAAACTTGTACCCGATATTCTCAACATCCTCAGGCGACCCGTTGCTGAGACAACGCACAAGTAACACCTAGCGCTCTGCGAGAACAAGAACCATAGTCGTTCTCGGCTCTATAAAAACGACAAAATGGGCGGCCTCCGCGCGGGAGGCCGCCCATTTTGCAATTCAGAGACTGTGTTGAGGACCAGCTATTTTTGAGCTTTCTTGAACCGCTGCACCAACGCCCAAGCCGCAGGCAGCGTCAGCGACGCTAAGAACAGCTTCGTTAAGTCACCCACAATGAAGGGATATAGACCGCCCCAAAGCGCCTGATTCCACAAGCCCACCACAGGCTCGCCCTTGAAGTTCAACATGTACGCGCCCAGCGGCTTGCCTGCAATCATCAGCGGCTTCGCAATCAGATACGCCAGCCACAAGATGCCCGGAATGTACAGCGCGATGTTGCCCAGCAGCATCGCCACGTATACCCACGGCTTGCGGTCCCACTGCTTCTTCTCGCAGAGATAGCCCACAACCGCCGCCGCCAGGATAAAGCCCACAATGTACCCCCCGCTGGAAAGGTTCCACACAAAGTTGTGCGTGCCCGCCAAGGGAAGGATGAAGTGAACGTCCCATGCGCCCTGGGTGACGCCGTTGCCAGGCGCATAGAATGGCAGGAAGAAGCCGGCAACCATGTAAATGCTGAGTGCTCCCGCACCACGCTTCCATCCCAGCGCGCCACCAGTAACCAGCGTGCCGAACGTCTGGCCGGTAATGGGCACCGTCGTCCAGGGCAGGCGAACGGCGATCTGGGCGCACACAGCCACAAACAACGCAAAACCAACCATGAGCGCTACGTCTCGCGCTACGGACATGGCGCGGCTGTCCGTCTTCAGCCGGGGGAATACGGCGTCGGCTAAGGTCAGAGCCCCTGTAGTTTGCAAAGCGACCTCCTCAGTAATGTGGTAGTTAACGAGCCGTATAAGGCACGGTTACCTACTATACCGATGGCCTATTAACGTGTCAAGGAAGCCATAAACGGCCTCTTGTTATGACGCGTAGCAGGAGAAGCCGCTTCACAGGCGGCAAGCAAAGGGGTGACTATCGGCATCCTCCCCGACAACAATCCCGCCGATGCCAACCCCCACATCCTCATCCCCATCTGCACCGGCATGGGCTACGCTCGCAACATAATCGTCGTCAAGTCCGGCCGCGCCGTCATCGCCATCGAGGGCGCTTATGGCACGCTCTCAGGAATCGCCCACGCCCTCGGCGACGGTATCCCCGTAATTGGTCTGGACACCTGGGAGTTTAAAGGCAAAGGCCGCATAAACATCAAGCTTCTGCCCGCCGCAGACCCTGCCGACGCCGTCGCCAAAGCTCTTGCCTTGGCGCGCACCGGCCGCCAGAAGCGTCTCGCCCCCTTTCCTACCACCACCCCTCCCAAACAGAAAGCCCCCATCCGCACCAAACCTACCAAGAAAGCCTGACAACCCCTCCCGTTTCCCTGGCACCCTTCTTCGGGTACTATCATGGTTCAGCGGCCACCTCTTTCTAGACAGGCCATCAGACACCCTGTGGAGGGAATCCTATGCCCGCAACCATCGCCGACATCAAAGCCCGTGAAATCCTTGATTCCCGAGGCAACCCTACCGTCGAAGTCGATGTCCGCCTCTCCGACGGCGCATTCGGCCGCGCTGCGGTCCCGTCCGGCGCTAGCACCGGCAGCCACGAAGCCGTGGAGCTGCGTGACGGCGACAAGCAGCGTTTCGGCGGCGCTGGCGTCTCCAAAGCGGTTGCCAACGTCGGCAAGTTTCTCCTCCCCGCAGTCAAAGGCCGTTCCGCATTTGACCAGCCCGGCCTGGATAATGCCCTCAAGGAAGCTGACGGCACCCCTAACAAGGCCCGCCATGGAGCCAACGCTATCCTCGGCGTTTCCATGGCCGTCGCCTGTGCCGCCGCCGTCTCGCGTCAGCAATCTCTCCATCGCTATCTCGCTGAAACCGTGGTGCCATCCATGTCCAGCGCCAAGGGTATGCTCGCGACGGCACCGTCTCTTCCCGTGCCGATGTTCAACATCCTCAACGGCGGCAAGCACGCGCAAGGCTCCGTGGACTTCCAGGAGTTCATGGTCCTGCCTATCGGTGCGGCTACGTTTCGTGAGGGGCTCCGCGCGGGCGCGGAAATCTACCAGGCGCTTAAGAAGCTCCTCAGCAGCCAAAAGTTAGCAACGACGGTTGGCGACGAAGGCGGCTTCGCTCCTGCACTGCCAACCAACCGGGACGCACTCCAGGTCGTGCAGGACGCCGTCATAGCGGCAGGCTATACCCCCGGCCGCGACGTCGCGCTGGCGCTTGATATCGCCTCTACAGAGCTCTACAAAGACGGCAAATACCATCTGGCGCGTGAGGGCAGCGCGCTTTCTTCCAGCGAATGGGTCGCCTACCTCGAAAAGCTGGCAAACGAATTTGCCATCCTCAGCATTGAGGATGGCATGGCCGAGGATGACTGGGACGGCTGGAAACTCCTCACCCAGCGCATCGGCCAGGCGGTCCAGCTCGTCGGCGATGACCTCTACACCACCAATACCGAGCGCCTCCGCTGTGGCCTCCAGACGCGCGCTTCCAACTCCATCCTGTTGAAAGTGAACCAGATCGGCACGCTGTCAGAGACCCTGGACGCGCTCAACATGGCCCGTCAGAGCAATTGGAGCACCGTCATCAGCCACCGCTCCGGTGAGACCGAGGACACTTTCATCGCTGACCTTGCTGTAGCCACAGGCGCGGGACAAATTAAGACCGGCGCGCCGGCACGGTCTGAACGGGTAGCCAAATACAACCGTCTGCTCCGTATTGAAGAGGAGCTTGGCCCCGCGACCCACTACGCTGGTAAAGGTGCGTTTCGTCATTTGAAGCCGGCTGCCGTTTAGAGTAACATTGGTTTGCTTCAGTCTGGCTCCGTTACTACGCTGTTTGAGGGGATGAGTCCATGACCGTCCGCGTTGGAATTAACGGCTTTGGCCGCACCGGCAGAACCATCCTTCGATCCCTTCTCCAATACCACGCTAATGATCTCGAAGTCGCCGCCATCAATAGCCCTGGCGACCTCAAGGTCAGCGCCCACCTCTTCAAGCATGACAGCAACTACGGCGTTTTCCCCGGCAACATCGAAGTAAAGAGCAATAACATCGTCATCAACGGCAAGACCATGGTCGGCTTCCGCGAAAAGGATCCCGCCAAAGTACCCTGGGAAGAAGTCGGCATTCAAATGGTCATTGAGTGCAGCGGCGAGTTCACGGATGGCCCCATGGCCCGCAAGCACATCCGCGGCTCCGTTAAGAAAGTCATCATCTCCGCCGCCGGCAAAGACGTCGACTTCACGACCATGATGGGCGTCAATGAGCAGGACTATGACCACGCCAAGCACCACGTCATCTCCAACGCGTCCTGCACCACCAACTGCGTCGCCCTCATGGCCCGCGTCCTGAACGATTCGTTCGGCATCCAGAACGCGCTCATGACCACCGTCCACGCCTACACCAACGACCAGCGCCTCCTGGACGGCTCCCACAGCGACCTCCGGCGCGCCCGCAACGCCGCTACCAACATCGTCCCCACCACCACCGGCGCCGCCCGCGCCGTCGGCGAGGTGCTCCCCGCCCTCAAGGGCAAGATGAACGGCCTGGCCCTGCGCGTGCCCGTCCCCGTCGGCTCCCTCACGGACCTGGTCGCCGTTCTCAACCGCAAAGTCACCAAAGAAGAAGTGAACGACGCATTCCGCGCCGCCTCCACCTCCCACATGAAGGGCCTGCTGGAAGTCACTGACGAAGAGCTGGTCAGCTCCGACTTTGTCGGCAACCCCCACTCGTGCATCCTGGACGCTCCCTCCACCATGGTCGTCGGCGGCACTCTCATTAAGACCCTCGGCTGGTACGACAATGAATGGGGCTACTCTTGTCGCACAGTAGACATGGCGGCGTTCGTGGCGAGTAAGGGTCTCTAAGACCGCTGGTTCAAACGGCCCCGGCTAATGGCCGGGGCGGTTTGCATGTACCGCATCACGTTTCTGCCCTGCTGTAATAGCTGGGGACTGGGCACTAGATTTAAGGCCGGAAGAGCTTTCTAGCTGCCGCCTTCAGCTCGTCACGAAATGCAGGGTGCGCGACTTCAATTAAAGCTTCGGCGCGTTGGCGATGCGACTTGCCAAGCAGTTTTGCAACACCCCATTCAGTGACGACGTGGTCTGCCCAGGAGCGCGGGATGGTCACGTACTCGCCTTCAGGCAGCTTAGGCACGATGCGTGAGATGTGGCCATCTGCTGCCGTGGAAGGGAGCAGGTGGATAGAACGGCCCCCCTTGGAAAACATAGAGCCGAACACGAATTCCTGCTGTCCGCCCATGCCGTTGAATATTACGTTCCCTATGGTCTCTGCCGCGATTTGCCCGGTTAGGTCAATGGAGATGGCGCTGTTCATAGCAACCATATTCTCGTGGGCAGCAATGGTGAGCACATTATTCACATAGGTGACGTCCCGGACCTCAAATGCTGTATTGTCCGTTGCGAACTTTAAATCCTCTGCATCGTAGTTTCGGAGATAGGTGGTTATTGCTACTCCAGGGTCAATGGTCTTTCTCGCACTGTTTATCTGTCCTGCTTTAATGCGCTTGGTTACTAGCCCTGGAGTAATTTCGGAATGCCACCCGAGATCGCTTTTCCCTTTCAGGAGAACATCAAGGGGCATGCTCAAGGCGGCCCTGCCCGTCCCTAGCTGCAGCGTGTCCCCGTCATGGAGCAGTCCGTTGATGGAGGCTGCGATCTTGGTGCTAATATCGTCCGGGGCTGGTACCGGCGTTGAGACGAAAGGTGCATTGTTCTCGATAAACCAGTCGATCTTGGAAACGTGGAGACGGCCTCCGCCGCGGGTTTTGATCACATGGGGCTGGACTTCAGCGATGATGACCTTGGCGCAGCGGGCGATGACCGGCTTGTACCAGACGCTGGTGCCGAAGTAGCAGTAGCCATCAGCGTCAGGGGGAGAAACAATGAACGCCGCAACGTCGATGGACGGTGCTTCACTGCTCCGTTCCTCATAGATTTTGGAATGGGCCGAAAAGAGCGTTGGGTAGTAATCCGTAATCCGGTCCTCTTGCACCGCACGCCCAGCCGGGCCGACGAAGTTTTCTAAACCCACCGTAATGTGCCCATCCTGCCCAGAGCGGAAGAATTCCCACTCTTTTCGTGGCACAGCCATAAGCAGGTGAACGTTTCGCAGATGAGGCGTGTGCTTGGCCAGTGCTTCGCAGAATGCGAGCGGCTCGTCTGTTAGTGGGATCACTATCCTTTGGTTGGGCTTAAGGAGGCTGACAGCCTGGTCCGCTGCAATAACTTTTCGTTTGTATTCATCAAGCCAAGAGGCCATGACTCCGCCTCGTCAGCATATCGTATGGCACGCTCGCGAGTCTGGTTAAGGCCCAGTGGGTGCCGAGCAATCGCGGCAATTTAGCTGACTTTCATAACGACCTTGAGAATCCCGTCGCTGTGCTTGTCGTACATGTCATACGCTTTGGGGGCATCCTCCAAGCGCACGCGGTGAGTGATCATCCAAGAGGGGTCGAGCCGCTTGTCATGCACCAGCTTCACCGTGGCGGCTATGCCGGTTGTCTCTTCCCCGCTGCTGCCGCTGACGGTAGGGATAACCGTGGGCTGTTTGCGCATTAGTTTTGAGTAATTGAAGGGTACCACCGGCTCCTGCGGCAAGCCGAAGAGGACGACCCGGCCGCGGAGCTTTACCAGGTCATACACAAGGCTGAACGCGTCGACTTCGCCCGACGCCTCAATCACAACATCGGCGCCGGCGCCGCCGGTCAAGCGCTGCACGGCCGCAATGGCGTCTTCTTTGGTTGGATTGACCACAGCGGTGGCGCCATGTTTCATTGAGTATGCCAACCGGTAGTCCAGGGGATCAATGGCGATGACATCTGTTGCGCCCATGGTTGCCAGCAGCATAGTAAAGAACAGACCAATGGGGCCTTGCCCTACCACGGCTACGCGCTGTCCAAGGACGGAGCCCATCTGCCGGCACGAGTAGACAATCGTCCCGAGGGGCTGGCACATGAGCATAATACTTGGATCAGCGTCCTTAGGCACGGGAACGACCCGACTGCCAGTTGTCACCATATATTCAGCGCCGCCCGCCTGGACACCCGCCGGCAGGGCGATGACCCGCTCGCCGACCTTGATCTTCGATGAAAGGCTCTGCTCCACGATGCCGATGATCTCGTGGAGGGGCGCCCCCGGGGTTAGGGGGTACGCCTCCTCCGGCGCGACCCGGCGGTATGTGTGCATGTCGCTGCCACATATCGAGACGTATTCTGCCCGGACCAGCACGTCACCATCCTTTGGAGACAGCTTCGGCGCGTCCACAAGCTCAATTCGATGGGGGCTCCTCATTTGAATGGCTTTCATGCTCTACGACCCCTCTCTGCATCCCTCCTCGGCGCGGGGGGGGACTTGTTCTACTCTCTTGCCATCCGCAGTCCCACGATCCAAGGGCGCGACACGGACTGAGAATGATGCGGCCTGTCCTGGGCTGACTGCCTACGATGCAAGAATGCCATTGCACCTTAGCGCACGCGGATAAATTTTTGCAGGCGTGCCCCCTCAAGGACTTCGGCGACGTACATATCGCCGTGCGAGTCGACCCAGATGCCGTGGGGCGCATTGAACTCGCCGGGGACGTCGCTGCGGGTGCCGCCCATGCGCGCCAGCACCTTGCCGTCCAGCGTGCAGATGGTTACGCGGCTGGCGAGCTCCGCAACGTACATGACGTTGTCCCGGTCGACAAAGATTTTGCAGGGCTGCGCGAAGCCGCTCCAGCTATCCAGGTGCTTGCCTTCATCAGTGAATACCTGGATGCGCCGGTTCTGCCGATCCGCCACGTACACGCGGCCATCACGCGCTGCCCATACGCTGTGCACCAGGTTGAACTGGCCCGGACCGGTGCCTGGCTCGCCCCAGGACGCAAGCAGCTTCCCAGTTGGTGAGAACCGGTGCACGCGGGCGTTGGCGTAGCCATCGGAGACCAACAGGTCGCCGTTGGCCGCAAGGCTCGCATCAGTAGGATCGTGGAATGGGCCGGCGGCGCGCTTCACCGTCCGGCTGGCATCGGTGTAGCCGGTATCGGATGGCGAATCGGGGGTGCCAATCGTGAAAAGCAGCTTGCCGTCGAGCGTCAGTTTCATTGCCGCGTGTGCCGTGCGGTCGACGAGGAACAGGCTGTCGTCCTTGCCGATGTGGATGCCGTGCGCGACCTTGAAGCGGCCCTCGCCCCAGTGGGCGAGCAGGTTGCCCTGGCGGTCAAAGACCATCATCGGGTGGGCGCTGCGATTGAAGACGTAAACGCGGTCTTGGGAATCGACGGCGACGCCGCCAACCTGGCCCCACTGGAAACCTGGCGGCAGCTTTCCCCAGCCTTCTTGCACTCGGTAACGATAGGCACCGGCGCCGATGACGGGTGTGGCCATCAATGCTTCTCCAGCGGGATTCCCCATTCGACCGACCAGATGGCGACCCCATGCCGTCTAGAGAGCCTGCTGTTGGTGCTGACGAGTTCCGCGGTTTTTTGCTTGGTAACATATCTGAATGCGCGTATTGTGTCGTAATTGGCCCGCGTAGGCCCAGGTACTGCGGAAGTTGACAGCATGCTCTGGCGGTGTGGGTTGGCGCATGTGAACTCGGCTGTGGGAGAGGCTTCTATGCCTGACACAGGCATAGAAGCCTCTCGTCAATCGTTAGTGCTTGGCGCCGTTCTTGGACTTCGCCGGGTCAGCCTTCCATTTGGTTTCCAGCACTTTGCTGGGAGACATGGGCGTTTCCGTCATGCGGACGCCGATGGCCCTGTGCAAGGCGTTGGCGATTGCGCCTAGCGTCGGAACAATGGGTGGCTCACCCACGCCACGAACGCCGTATGGGTGGCCTACAGTCGGAACTTCCACCATGACAGTGTCAATGAACGGGACATCGAGAGCGGTGGGCATGCGGTAGTCCAGGAACGACGTGTTGGACATCTGGCCGTTCTGGTTGAAGACATATTCCTCGTTGAGGGCCCAGCCGATGCCCTGCACTGTGCCGCCCTGCATCTGGCCTTCCACGTAGCTGGGATGAATGGCCTTGCCCACGTCCTGGAAGGCGGTGTACCTGAGGATAGTGACCTTGCCGGTGTCAGGGTCAACTTCAAGGTCAACGAGGTTGGCGCAGAAGCCGTTGTGGGGAACGCGCGCTTCGATGCTGGCACGGCCAGTGATGGGGCCGCCGCTGCCGAGGAGTTTGCCGGCTAGCTCAGCGAACGGCATGTGCCGCTCGAGCGCGGGCTTGAGGCTGAACATGCCGTCTTTGAACTGGACGTTCTCCGGCGTGGTCTCCCAAATCTTGGCGACCCGCTGGACCATTTGCCGCTTGACGTCCTCAGCGGCGTCATGTGTTGCAATACTGGTCTTAAAGGCTGCGCTGCTGCCGGCCGTCAGGGATGTGTAGCCAATGGAATCGGTATCGCCGACACTGGTCTTGATGGAGTCATAGGGGACACCCAGCACTTCCGCGGCGACCATGGCCATGGAGGCACGGTGGCCTCCGATGTCCGTGGAACCTTCCACCATGCTCAGGGAGCCGTCCGAGTTGACGCTGATGTAGCAGCTTGAAGGGCCGCCGCCGTTGAACCAGAAGCCGGTAGCGAAGCCGCGGCCACGATTCTTGCCAGTGAGCGGTGTCTTCCAGTGAGGATGGTCCTTCACGGCCTGGAGAACTTCCTGATAGCCAATGCGCGCAAAGGCGGGGCCGTCCACGCGGCGGTCGCCTTCCTTGACGCCGTTCAGGATACGGAAGTCCACCGGGTTCATGTTGAGCTTCTCGCAGATCTCGTCGATGACGGTCTCAACGGCGAAGGCCGCGTTGGGAGCGCCGGGCGCGCGGTATGCGGCGGTCTTGGGCTTGTTGCACACGACGTCGTAGCCGTCCACGCGGGCGTTCTCCAGGTTGTACGGGCCGAATGCGCACATGGCGCCGGCATTCACGGGAGAGCCGGGGAAAGCGCCTGCTTCGTAGTAGAGGGCTATGTCCGCAGCGGTGATACGCCCTTCCTTGTTAACGCCCATCTTCAGTTTGATGTAGCTGCCGGGAGTGGGCCCAGTGGCCTCAAACACTTCTGGGCGGGTCATGATGAGCTTGACCGGACGGCCAGACTTCTTGGAGAGGAGCGCTGCCATGGGCTCCAGGTAGGGGAAGTTCTTGCCGCCGAAGCCGCCGCCGATCTCTGTTGGGATAACCTTAATGCGTGATTCCGGCAGCTTCAAAACCTGCGCAATGATGGTGCGGAAGTTGAACGCGCCCTGCGTGGTGCTCCAGATGGTAATCTGGCCGTCTGTAGCCCAAATGGCGGTGGCGGCCTGCGGCTCAATGTAGCCCTGGTGGACGGATTTCCCGTGGTACTCGCGCTCAATGACGAGGTCGGCTTGCTTGAAGCCTTCCGCGATGTTGCCTTTCTCAAAGCGGAGGTGCGAAGCGATGTTGCTCTTCTTGGTGGACTTCTGGCCGAGCTCCTGTGTTGTCATGTCTTCGTGGAGCAGCGGCGCATCATCTTTCATGGCGTCGAGAACGGTGACAGCCGTGGGGAGCACCTCGTAGTCCACCTTGATGAGGCGGGCGGCCTCTTCCGCGATGTGCGGGGTTGTGGCGGCGATGGCGGCGATGGCATGGCCGGTATAGAGCACCTTGTTCCGCGCCAAGACGTTTTCACCAATGAAGCGGAGGCGGGACGCCTGCTCTCCCATATCCTGTATACGGTCAGAGCCAACGGGAATGTCCTGCCCGGTGATGATGGCCCTGACGCCGGGCAGCTTTTCAGCGGCGCTAGTGTCAATGGACTTGATGCGGGCATGGGTATGGGGGCTCCGAAGAACCTTGCCGTGCAGCAGGCCGGGCAACTGGATGTCCGCGGCGTACCGGGCGCGGCCCGTTACCTTATCCAGACCGTCCGGGCGGATGGGCCGTGTGCCAATGACTTTGTATTCGGGTTTTTTCTCTGTTGTGGTCATGGCGTCCTCACCTCACTACGTTGCGATTTCTTTGATTGGAATGACGGGGAACGAGCCTCGCACTACCAATCTTGGCTGGAATACTCCAGCACATGCCTGTTGGCTATGATACCTCCCCACGCGCATGTGCCGCAACCCAGCGCGCTGTTTTCTCCGCAGCACAAGAGCAGCCAAGGGCTTTTTGAACCACTAGCCGGCTTTGCACAACAAACCCCATTTTCAACCCAATTTCTGTGCAAGCCCAAGTTGTGCACAAAAATCCGGTTCGACTCCCAACTCGTGAATCGCGCGGTAGCCGGTGCCGCAGTTGGAGCAGGCGTAGGTGTCGCCTTCGTGCACGCGGCGAGCAGCAGGGTCAGGAGCGCTACAAAGGCTAGTAGGCTGTATCGCTTCATGAGAAATCCCCCTTCGAGTATCGGATGTCGCACGATGGATACTACGCAGACCGCCGCCGGGCGGATTCATGGTGCGCCCATCGTTTTGGAACTTATCTGAAAACTGAGGTGGTCCCCAAATTTAGGCAGGTAGTGAAGCGAGAGGTCCTGCCCATACTCTAAGCCCGGACAGCGCAGGAAACACAGCCTGGCATTCAATGCCTGGCGGCGGTCAAGGGTGACCAGGCCATCGAGGAGATTGCGAGACACTCATGACCCTTGGACCGGTTTCGGAAGCAGCGGTGTCCTTTGTTTCAAGTCGATAGTCGAAGAACCAACGACATCAGACACATTACCCTTGCAACAGGGTCATTGGAGGCAAGGCTGGGCGATTGGCGGGCTGTGGAACGCTAGGCTCTGAACTTGGGGTAGGAGCCGAAGATTTTGAGGATGGAGGTGAACTGCTGCAGTTCGTCCAGAGCCTGGCGGACTTTGGGGTCGGTACGGTGGCCTTCCAGGTCAACGAGAAAGATGTAGCGTCCGAGCACGTCTTTGGCTGGACGGGACTCGATTTTGACGAGGTTAATGCCGCGCAGGGAGAAGACGCCAACGGCTTTGTAGAGCTGGCCTGGGGAATCGTCTGCGAAGGAGAAGCAGATGGAGGTCTTATCATTACCGGTGGCCGGGTGGTCCTGGCGCGCCAGCACGACGAAGCGGGTAACGTTGTTGGAGTTGTCCTGGATGCCTTTGGCCAGGACTTCCACCGTGTACAGCTCGGTGGCGCGGCGCGGCGCAATGGCGGCGGCCGGCTGCTTGCTCTCCAGCATCTCAGTCACTGCGGCGACGGTGGACAGGGATGCGATGAGCTGGACGTTGGGAAAGAGCTTTTGGAGGAACTTGCGGGACTGGCCCAGGGCTTGCGGGTGCGAGTAAACAAGTTTGACGTCCATGGCGTGGGTGCCAGGCTTGACGACCAAGTAGTGCTCTATGGGGATGACCAGCTCTTGCCTGATGAAATGGGTGGAGTCGTGGATGAGCCAGTCGACGATTTCATTGACGGAGCCTTCCAGGCTGTTCTCAATGGGCAGCATGCCTTCATCGGCCATGCCGGTCTGGACGGCGTCGGCGACGGCGGAGTTAGAGGGGAACGGCAGGCGTGTCGCGCTCGGGTCGTAGCGGAGCGCGGCTTCTTCGCCATAGGTGCCGGGCGGGCCCAGAAATCCGAGGCGTTTTGGCACTGCCTGACTCCAGCCGCATCTTGCTATATCTCAATAATAACAGCGACGGGCTATCCGTGTCGCAGCGCGCGGCCGGGGGTGGCGCCGGTGTGGCCGTCAGGAGTGACAACGATTTGGCCATTGACAATAACGTACTGGATGCCGCGCGGGTACTGGCGTGGGGATTCCAGGGTGGCGGTGCTTTGCACGGTGGCGGGATCGAAGACGACGATGTCTGCTTTCATGCCGTCCCAGAGAAGGCCACGGTCCTTGAGGCCAAGATGGCGGGCGGGCATGGCAGTCATCCGGCGGATGGCGTCGGACAAACTGAGGAGGCTTTCTTCTCGACAGAAGTCGCCGAGGACGAATGGGAAGGCGCCATAGGCGCGCGGATTACAGTGGTCGCCGACAAGCACGCCATCGCTGCCAACCATGTGCGCGGGGTGCTGGAAGATTTTGCGGATGTTTACCGGGTTCCCACTTGTGCCTATAACGGACGGCGCGAGGTGTTCCTCCAGCAGGACATCGCAGACGAGGTCTACAACGCTTTTGCTGAGCGCGGAGGCCACCGACTCCAGAGGCCAGCCGTCGTACTTGGCGTAGGTCTTGCCAGCGACGTTGGTGAGGAGGTACGCGCGAAAATCACGGCGGAGCCACTGGGGATCGCGGCTTATGCTGAGGCGCTCCTTTTTATCTCGGAGACGCTGGTGGAGGGCTTCGGAGCCACCGGCGTGGGCCCATTCGGGGAGCAAGGCTACAAGCCGGGTGGCGGTGTAGGGGTACGGGTAGGCATCGAAGGTGACGTCCACGCCTTGCGCGCGGGCCTGGTCAATGGCGGCCAGAAGCTGGTCGGCGCCGCCGGGTTTTGGCGTGTTCAGATGGGATATGTGGAGCGGGACGCCGCCTTGCTGGGCAATCTCGATGGCTTCGTGCAGCGGATCGAGAAAGCCGTCGCCGAGGCTGGAGCGGACGTGAGTGACGTACGTGCCGCCGAATTTCTGCATGGCGCGGCAGAGAGACGCCAACTCCTCCTGATGAGCGTAGCTGCCGGGCGGATAGGTCAGGCCCGTGGAGAGGCCGAATGCGCCTTGCTCCATGCCCTCCATGAGCAGCTTTTCCATGCGCTGCTGCTCGTCCACTGTGGGGTAGCGATCTTCCCAACCGAGGACGGCCAGCCGGAGCGTGGCATTGCCGACGTAGGCGCCGATGTTACAGGACGCCTTGCCGTTCACTGACTGCAGGTAGGCGTCCAGGGTAGGCCAGTACGGCAGGCCGGGCATGACGCCGTCGATGCCGGCGTTGAGCTCCATGAACTGGCGGAGCATGTCGAGCGTAGGGAGCTGAGCGTAGGAGTGGCCGTCCAGGCCGACAAGAGAGGTGGTGACGCCTTGGCGGACAAGCGGCTCCATACGCGCGTCGGTGAAGGGCAGGAGCGTGGCGTGAGTGTGGACGTCGATGAAGCCGGGAGCGACGATGTGGCCGCGGACGTCTAGCTCGCGGGCGGCTTCGACGGGAGCGTTTGGCGGGAGAACGCGGAGGGTATCCTCTCGCACGGCAACATCTGCAAGGAACCAGGGGTTTCCGGTGCCGTCCAGCACCTTGCCACCGCGAAGGACAAGTTCGTACATATCGCAGGAAAGTATAGCAGGGCAGCGCCCCTTCGGCTTCTCTCTCCTGTGTCAATAGTGGGTCAGTTTGACATCTGTTTATCTGCTCGACGCGACAAACATGAATGCACGGCTCCTTGCCCCGTTCGCAGTCATTTGTTTTCCCCGTTCGTGGTGAGCCTGTCGAACCATGAACGGACACCACGGGAGAGCGCAGCGTTTCCTCAAATTGACCCACTACCCTGTAGTCAGTCGGGTGACCTCGATACCCAGGATATGTAGTCCAGTGGGAGAACCGCATCAAGGGATATGGAGACGGATATACTGGGATCAGAGGCCGATGCAAGGAGCCGCGTGGTTACGCCGCAGAGCCAGCCTATGACACAGGCGGAAATCGATATCCGCGAAGCCATCCAACGTGACGGACGGGTAACGTTTGCACGGTTCATGGACTTGGCGCTGTTCTCGCCGGGTGGGTACTACCCGTCG
Organism: Dehalococcoidia bacterium; assembly: GCA_009692665.1. Classification (GTDB taxonomy): domain Bacteria; phylum Chloroflexota; class Dehalococcoidia; order Lucifugimonadales; family SHYT01; genus SHYT01. Next base: position 44,316 of record SHYT01000003.1, read on the forward strand.
GTGCGGGCGCAGCCGGGAGGGCGGCTCAAAGATTTCTTCACCAGCCCGGCGGCGCATCCGCTCTTCGGATGGCTGCTGGCAGGGCAACTGGATGAGATCTGGACGCTCTTGGGCAAGCCGCAGCCCTTTGATGTGGTGGAGCTTGGGGCTGGCGATGGCCTGCTGGCGCGGGATGTGATCCAGGGGGCGCAGCAGCTGAAGCTGGGATTCTTGGAGGCGTTGCGTTATACGCTTGCGGACCGGACAGTACCAAAGATAAAGCTGGAGGCTGGACTTCCGCAGACACGGCGGGTGGTGACGGATGGGATGCCCCTAAGCAACGTGGGCTGCGTGGTGGGCTGCGTGCTGTCCAACGAGTTGTTGGACGCATTTCCGGTGCACCGGTTTTGTATGCAGGGCGGCAAGCTGCTGGAGGTGTACGTTTCCCTGAAGGGCGACAGGTTCACCGAAGTCTTGGGAGAGCCTTCCACAGACGCTCTTGGAGAGCGGGCCCAGTTTGCGGCTCCACGCGGGCTGCCCGATGGCTTTCGCGGCGAGGTGTGCCTGGCGCTGGACGAGTGGGTACGGCAGGTGGCCGGCATGCTTTCTAGGGGCGTGGTGCTGACGGTGGACTATGGAGGCGCTTCCGAGGAGTTGTACGCGCCGGAGCACACGACTGGAATGTTGCGCTGCTACTACAGGCACACGGTCAGCGGCAACCCGTACGTGCGCGTTGGGCGGCAGGATATTACGACGCACGTGGACTTTACTGTGTTGACCCGGTTGGGAGCAGCGACCGGTCTGCTGCAGCTTGGCTACACCACGCAGCGGGCCTTTCTGCAAAACCTCGGCGCGGACAGCTTCCTGCAAGCCCTGTCTTCTCGACAGCTTCAGCCGCACGAATTGGCCCTGAACCAGGCTGCGATGAAAGAGTTGCGTAAGCCTGAAGGGCTCGGACGATTTAGACTGCTAGCCCAAGGCAAACGCGTAGATGATTTTCTGTTGACAGGCTTTGACCCAAAGGGAAACGCATGGCGTACGGTTCTAAAGAAATTCCAGGTGCTGCCAGTGCCACTTCTAACGCCAGAGCACATGACGCCGCCTCTGGTACATATACCCTCTCCATTCATTGAGTCGTCGGAGCATGCGCTGCAAGGTTTGTGGCCGGATGAGGATAGCTCGCACACCTAGGCACAGAAATTCCAGAAAACTATTTCGTATGTTGTGCCGCACGCTGCGGATACCTGTTACGGATGCCCCGCGATAGACTTCCGCAAGTGTAGACCATGCTCGCCTTCACCGTAGTAGTCCTTCAGATCCTTCAGCAGCGCAAAACCAATTGACTCGTAGAGGGTGCGGGCAGGGACGTTATTCGCGCGGACCTCCACATGGAGTGTGGGCAGTCTACGTTTCTCGGCGTGGGCTTCAGCAGCTAGCAAGAGTGCTTTGCCGATGCCTTTGCCCCGATGGGCTGGATGCACGACCAGGTCATAGATCCGGCCGGCGCAGGCGTTCTTGCGCCAGAGGAGCGTGCCCAGCCCGCGTAGCTCGCCATCCACATCGTCTACCAGAACAACGCCGTTGATGTGCGGTGAGAGCAAATGGCGAAACTGCCTGCGGTTGTAAGCGTCCACACCTTCAAAGCCTGCGCGCTCCAGTGCGAGCGCCTGCTCAAGATCGGCCAGGGTCCCTGGGCGGACCATGCTACGCCTCGCTGGGCCTTTCTGCGGCGGCAGTTGGTTCCAGGTCAAAGCTCCACTGGTCTGGCCGTAGGAACTTGCCCGGCGCGCACTTGCGGGCGGTAGTGATGAAGCCGGTGTGGGCGATCATGCGGTGGACCGGACGAGCGCTCTGCCCGGTCAGGTGCCAAGGGCGGAGGATAACCTCAAAGGAGTCGACGAGATCAAACTCCGGCTGCTGGGCGAAGGCCTTCGCCAGCCGGTGGATTTGCAGCACCGTGGGCAGCCAGCACAGCAGAATGCCTCCCGGCACAAGCGCGTTGGCGGCGTGTGGCACTACGTTCCACGGCTCCGGTACGTCCAGAATGATGCGGTCTAATTCTTTTTCGGTGATGGCCTGGTAGACATCGCCGCGCTGGGCGGTCAGGTTGTCTGGCACGGGGCTGCGACGGCGCAAATTGCGAAGGGCCTTGTCGATGGTCTCCTGGTGGAGGTCGTAGCAGAACAGGCGGCCTTGGGGGCCGATGGCGCCAACGAGTGCCAGGGTGAGGGAGCCGGAACCCATGCCCGCTTCCAAGACACGTGCGCCAGGAAAGACGTCCGCGTAGGTAAGGATAGGGCCGATGTCTTTGGGGTAAATGACCTGGGTGACGCGCGGCATCTCCTGGACATACTCGGCAAGCGTCGGCTTCAGCGCCAGCATCTTCTGAGAGCCGATTTGTATGCGGCAGCCAGAGTCCTGGCCAATAAGGCCGTCGTGCGGAAACAGGCCGGCGTTGGAATGGAACGCTTTGCCAGGCTCCAGGGTCAGCATGTGCCGGCGGCCCTTACGGTCAATGAGGAGGGCTTGGTCGCCTGGCTGGAAGACCCAGCGGGGTGCGAACTGGCCCTGGCTCACGTGGCTGTCTCCTTATGGGATTCTGGACACTAGTGTACGCGACATGAACAGGTACGAGCCAGATAACCACGGCCCTACAGCGGCATCTCTGTGCCGGATTGCGTTAGTTAAGCTTAGCAAGCGCCTGGGCAATCTCTTGGTAGCTGGGTTCTTCTCCAGGGTGCTTCCCGACCCATTTGTAGTGCACGTTGCCATCCTTGTCCAGAAGGAAAACGGCGCGGTTTGACGACGTATAGCCCTCCATGCGGCTAAGACCGATGAAGAGCACATCGTACTCGCGGGTGGTCTTACGGTCGAAGTCGCTTAGGATGGGGAACGCAAGCTGGTTGGCCTCTGCCCATGCCTTGTTCGCGAAAGGGGAGTCGACTGTGACGCCGACCACCTGGGCGTTAAGGCGGTTGAAATCGGCAGTGCTATCGCGGAAAGTACACGCCTCCTTAGTACAGACGCCGGAAAATGCACCGGGGAAAAATGAGAGCACCACATTTTTGCCGCGGAACTCGCTGAGCTTTCGGAGTTTGCGGTCAGCGTCATACAGGGTAAAGTCGGGTGCAATCTGACCGACGCTAACAGGCATGAGGGAACCTCCTTATCGATAAAGGGGCTGGCTTTTGGTGCGCTGCAAGGGATTCTATCAGAGGGACTCGGGCCTTGCCATTTGAGGCAGGTTCCGCTTCACGCATTCCACCATTCTGGGAGAGCTTTTAGGGGTGACGCTGGAGTGTGGCGAGCGCTTGCGGTAGGTCCGCAAGCACCTGGATGTTTGCGTCCGGCTCCACGTCTACCTTCTCGTAGGTATCTGTCCAGAAGACCTGGACGGTCCGGAGACCTGCGCGCTTGGCTCCGAGGATGTCCATCTTTGGATGGTCCCCCACATGGACTGCTTCCGGGGGCTGCAAGCCCAAACGGTCAAGCGTGAGCTGGAAGATACGCCGCGAGGGCTTTGACAAGCCCACTTCGTCTGAGAAGATCAGAGGGTCCAGGTACTTCAGTATTCCGGACTCAGCGAGTAGGTTGCGGAGCGTGCTCCCAGGGGTAGCGCCGGTGTTGGAGATGAGCGCCAAGGCATAGCCATCACTTTTGAGAGTGCGTACCACGTCCAACGCGCCCGGTGCGATGATAGGCACGTTCGGCGGAGGCATGGAGCCATACGCATCGCGCACCACGTTGAGCGTGCCGGTCGGCAGGCGTTTGGACAGACCTGCTTCCACGAAGTCCAGGAAGCAGTCCACCTGGTCATTGAATGCGATGTCTTCTTCCCGGTCACGGATAGCGTCGCAGGCTAGGTAGCAGGAGCGTCCTGCCTGGCGGAGACGGTCCAGGTCAGTGTGAATGCCCTCGCTTTCCAGCGCGGCCTGGACGGCAGCCATGCGGAGGGCCGTCCGGCTCCGGCCCGCTTCCCGCGAGTCGTGCATGAGCGTTTGCCAAAGGTCGAAGGTGACAGCGCGCAGTTTAGGCATGGTGCGTTAACACCCTGACGCCGGACTCTTCCAGCATGAGCGACCACCCCAGTCGAACATCAGCGCCTGGATAGGATTCTCTTCCTCACAACACGTAGAGGCGTCCTTCTCAAGAAGGACGCCTCTACTATATAGCACGGATGCCTCGCTTGAAACGGTGCCCATTCGCCTTCGCTCAGGGCAAACGCTCTACCGCTTGGTCCACTGTGGCGCGCGGCGGGCGCGCTTGAGACCATACTTTTTGCGTTCCTTGATACGGGAGTCCCGCGTAAGAAAGCCACCCTCACGCAGCTTGCTCCTGAGCGCCGGGTCGTAGGCGAGCAGGGCGCGGGCAACACCATGCCGGACCGCGTGTGACCAAGCGGAGATACCGCCGCCGTGCACCTGCGCAACGATGGAGAACTTCTCCAGCATCTCGGTGGCCTTGAGAGGCGCGAGCGCTGCGGTGCTCCAGTCAACCCAAGTGAAGATTTCAGCGAGCGGTTTGCCGTTGATGCTCTGCACGCCGCCGCCTGGGTACAAGCGCACCTCCGCTATGGCGGTCTTGCGCTTGCCGGTGCCGTGGTAGTACTGCTGTGCTGCGTTTGCTGTTGTCATACTAGCTCCTCACGAGCGCGTCTTCTTCAGGTTATTCAGCTTTGGGCGCCTGTGCCGATTTGGGACCAAATTGCGCTTGGTGCGGATGCTCCGCGCCCGCGTAGACGTGAAGGCGCTTGAGCAGGCGGTCGCCCATGGCGTTCTTGGGGAGCATGCCTTTTACCGTGTGGTAGATGACCTTGGTGGGATCCTTGGCCATCACCTGGTCCATAGTTGGCGACTTGATGCCGCCCGGGTAGCCGCTGTGCCTGTGGAATTGCTTCGTGGTCATCTTGGTGCCGGTCACTTTGGTGTTGGCCGCATTGACGACCACCACGAAATCGCCGGTGATCATGTATGGCGTGAAAGTGGGCTTGTGCTTACCCTGCAAGATACGGGAGATTTCCGCAGCCATGCGGCCAAGGGGCTTTACCGACGCGTCCATCAAAATCCACTCGGGAGTAAGCTTCTTTGAGGATGCCATGTACGATTTCTGCATTTTCAGTGCCATGTGTCTGCTCCTAACGCCTGTTCGCCATGGTGGATGTAGTGACCATTTCTTGCGCACCAGCCCCGTTCTTGCGGGCCGGAGGAAAGTTCTTGTACGAGATCTTCTTGAGCACCAGGCCAGTTGGCGGCAATGCGACGGTAACGCGCTTGCCCTCCGGCCTGTAGACCATTCTGGCGAAGTCGCTCACTTCCAGGCGGCCAAGGCCGGCATCCACGAGTGCGCCAATGGTCAGGCGAACCTGGTGGGCCAGGAAGGCATTGGATTCAATTGTAGCGATGACTTTGCTGCCTTTGCGCTCTACGCGAGCGCTTATCACCGTGCGAACGGTGGAACCTTCGCGAGCTTCTTCAGCCGTGGTGAAGGCTGCGAAATCATGGGTGCCCACGAGCGCTTGAGCAGCCTTGTTCATAAGCGCCACGTCCAGCTTGTGCGGGAGGTGGTGCGTTACGCGGCGGAGCATGGGCGAGAGTGTTGGGGCGTTCCAGATAGTGTACTCGTACACGCGGCTGGTGGCGTCACGCCGAGGGTCAAAGTCAGCGGGTACTCGGTAAGCCGCGTGTACCATGATGTCATCCGGCAGATAAAAGTTCATGGCGCTCTGAATGGCGTCCATGGCGTACGGCCTGGTGGCGCTGAAAGTGACCACTTGCTCCAGCGCGTGGACACCGGCATCTGTGCGGCCGGCGCCGCTGGTCTTGACGGGCATGCCAAAGAGCTTCTCCAGTGCGATTTCCAACTCGCCCTGCACCGTGGGCAGGCCGGGCTGGACTTGGAAACCCTGGTAGGCAGTGCCTTCGTACTCCAGAACAAGCGCCACGTTCCCGAGCGTTTCCGTCTCAGGTACAGTACGTTTGTCAGAACTGCTAGGCGAAGCGGCAGTCACGTATTAGACCCTTTCCGTCAGCTCAATGAGCGAGGTCTTTCCGCCGTCACCGGGGCGGATACCCACATTGAGCACGCGTGTGTAGCCACCGTTGCGCTCCTTATAGCGGGGCGCGATGGCGCCAAACAGCTTTGAGATGGCCTCGTTATCCGGCAGTGCTGAGAGGGCAAGGCGGCGATAGTGCAGCGCCTTTGCCTTGTTCTCAGGAGTATCGCCGGCATCAATGGCGGCCTGGGCTTTCTTGCCGAGGGTGATGAGCTTCTCAGCGATGGGCCTCAGCGCCTTAGCCTTTGGCGTAGTGGTGATAATGCGCTCTTGCATAATAAGCGCGTGCAACTGGCTGCGGAACAGCGCCTTGCGCTGCGCAGATGTGCGGCCTAGCTTGTTGACGGACGACCGTTGGTGAATTGGCATGGCTTATCCTTGCTCCCGATCATGGCTGTTCTCATCGGTGAAGCCGGCATTCTCCGGAATCAGGCCTTCAGGCAGCGGTAAATTCCGCTCCTGGAGGCGGTTGGCTAGTTCAGCAAACGACTTCTCGCCGAAGTTGCGAATGCGCGCTAGCTCCGAGCGGGTGCGCTCCAGAATCTCGCCGACCTTGTTGATGCCAGCGCGCTTCAAGCAGTTGAACGTGCGCGAGGAGAGTTCCAGCCGTTCGATGGGCATGCTGTAGATGTCCGGCGGCAGCTTGGAGGCCACGCCGGAGACCAGCGCAGCTGGCTGCTCCGCCTGGCCAGCGCGCCCAAAAAGGGCGAAGAGGTCCATTATGGCCGCAGACGCCTTTTGCAGGGCTTCCGCAGGGACAATGGTGCCATCTGACCACACCTCAATGACAAGGCGCTCATAGTCCGTGAACTGGCCGACGCGTGTGTGCTCAACCGTGAAGTTCACCTTGCGGATGGGGCTGAACACGGCGTCCATCTGGAGCGTGCCGATGGGCAGGCCGTTTCCGTGCTGAGCGGGCACGTAGCCCTTGCCAATCTCCACATTGAACTCCACGCGAAGGCGCCCCTCACGGGAGTCCAAGTAGGCAAGGTGCATCTCCGGGTTCACAATTTCGAACTCCGGCGGCGCGACGATGTCCCCGGCTGTGACTTCGCCGGGGCCGGTGGAGCTCAGGTGCAGGCGGCCTGGCATCTCCGAGTTGGCGCGCAGGCGAATGGACTTCACGTTCTGCAAGAACTCCAGCATATCCTCTTTCATGTGGGGTATGGTGGAGTACTCACTCAAGACGTCCTCAATGCGCACCCAGGTGACGGCAGCGCCGACCAGCGAGCTGAGCAGCACGCGGCGGATTGGGTTGCCCAGGGTCACGCCAAAGCCGCGTAGCAGCGGCTCAAGCGTAAACTTGCCGTAGGTAGGCGTCGCCTCAACGGTCTTAAATTGTGGCTTAAGCGACGGCTCCGCGTCTTCCGGCTCGCGTCCCCCCGGTAGCATGACAATTGATTCAACCATAGTAGTCGGTCTCCCCCATCCGCCTCAGGCGGATGCACACTCTTTGGAGTTTTCCTAGCGTCCTAGCGAGAGTAGAACTCCACTATGAGACGCGGGTCCATTTTAAGGTCCAGGTCTTCCGCTTTTGGCAGCGCCGTGACCTTGGCCTCCATAGCGCCTCTGTCCAGGCTGAGCCAGCCCGGCAGTTGCTGCCGTGGGCCGGCCTGCTGTCGGGCCTTCACGAACTCTTCTTCTTTGCTTTGCGGCTTCCAGGTGATGGCATCACCAACCTTCACGATGAAGGAGGGGATGTCCACCTTGTGGCCGTTGCACCAGATGTGCCCGTGCGAGATGAACTGGCGGGCCTGATGGCGGTTTTCCCCAAAGCCCAGCCGGAATACCACGTTGTCCAGGCGGCGCTCCAGCAACTGGAACAGGTACTGGCCCGTGATCCCTGGCTGGCTCTGCGCCTCTCGCACGTAGCCCGCGAACTGCTTCTCAAGCAGCCCGAAGGTGTAGCGAAGCTTTTGCTTCTCACGCTGCCGCAGACCATAGTCTGACAAACGGCGGCGCTGCTGTTTGGCCGCGCCCGGCGCTTTGCGGCGCTTGTCCACAGCGCACTTGGGCGTGTAGCACCGCTCAGCCTTTAAGAAGAGCTTTTCACCCACCTGGCGGCATAACCTGCATGATGGCCCTGTATATCGTCCCATGTATCCTCTTTTCCTCTTGCCCTGTCTGAGGGATTTTCACCCTCACCTACTCTCCAGAGAAGGGATAAACAATTACACGCGGCGGCGCTTGGGCGCCCGGCAACCATTGTGCGGGATTGGGGTCACGTCACGAATACCCGTCACGATGAGGCCAGTGGCCTGGAGCGAGCGTATAGCCGCTTCACGACCAGGGCCGGGTCCACGCACCAGGACTTCCACCTGGCGCACGCCAAACTCGGCGCCCTTGCGGGCGGCGGTCTCGGCGGCTTTCTGCGCAGAGAACGCAGTGCCCTTGCGGGAGCCCTTGAACCCTTCAGCGCCCGCACTGCTGGAAGCAAGCACATTGCCCTGCTGGTCTGTCAGCGTGACCATGGTGTTGTTGAACGTGGACTGAATGTACATCCGTCCAATTGGAACAACCTTTCGCGCCTTGCGGCTTGGCCTGCGTCGTGGACTTGTCATCTCAGCCTCTCTCTTGATTCGTTGACTTCATGGTCACTGATCGATCAGTCCCTTTCAGTGTTTGCGGACTACTTCTTGGCTGCTGCCTTTGCGCGCCCTGCGACCGTCTTCCGCGGGCCCTTGCGGGTGCGGGCGTTGGTCTTGGTGCGTTGGCCACGCAGCGGAAGCCCGCGGCTGTGGCGGATGCCCTGGTACGAGCGGATATCGATCTTGCGGCGGATGTTGGACTGGACCTCTCGGCGCAGGTCGCCTTCCACCTTATACTTGGCTACGGCTTCACGCAGACGAGTAAGCTGCTCGTCTGTGATTTCCCGCATCTTGGGATTGCCCTGAACGCCCGCATCGCGCGTGGCCTTCACGGCGTTGGTCGGGCCAATGCCGTAAATGTAGCGCAGCGCAATGTGTACGCGCTTGGTGTCCGGGAGGTTAATGCCTGCAATAATCGCCATGCGTCCCCTATCCTTGCCGCTGCCGGTGCTTGGCGGTGACGCAAACAACGCGCACTACGCCATGGCGGCGGATGATTTTGCACTTCTGACATCGCTTTTTGACTGATGGCGTGACGTCCATTGATCCTTGCTCCTCATAATAGGTGAGGCTTTCCTCACCCTTGCCCTCTCCCAATGGGAAAGGGCATTTGGTTACCTAAATCGATATGTGATGCGCCCGCGCGTAAGGTCATAGGGCGAGAGTTCCACAAGAACCCGGTCGCCCGGAAGGATACGAATGAAGTTCATCCGAATCTTGCCGGATGCATGCGCGAGCACTTGGTGGTCGTTCGCCAGCTTTACGCGAAACATAGCGTTAGGAAGCGACTCCTCAATGACCCCCTCAACCTCAATCGTGTCTTCCTTTTTCGCCATGCTGTCTGCTTGCCTCCCTATCGTACGGTCAGGACTTGCGGTCCTGACGGCGAAATGTAAATGGTGTGCTCAAAGTGGGCGGAAAGGCTGCCATCCGCAGTCACTACCGTCCAATTGTCTTTTAGGACGCGGGTCTGCCAGCCGCCGATGTTGAGCATGGGTTCAATAGCAATGACCATGCCCGGCTGAAGGACCATGCCCTGGCCCGGCATGCCTGAGTTGGAGACGGACGGCTCTTCATGAAGCGAGCGGCCAACACCGTGGCCAACGTACTCGCGTACAACAGAGAAGCCGCGGGACTCTGCGAGCGACTGGACCGCGAAGCCAATGTCGCCGAGACGATTGCCGGGACGGGCGGCCTTGATGCCCGCTTCCAGGCACTCACGCGTGGTGTTCACAAGTTCTTTGACGCGGGCGGGCGCTTCACCGACCCACACACTGACGGCTGAATCGCCGTAGAAGCCTTCCACCACGCAGCCGACATCCAGCTTTAGCACGTCGCCTTCCTTAACGGCGCGCTTCTCGCTCGGGATGCCATGCACGATTTCCTCGTTAATCGAGGCGCAGATGGTGGCCGGGAAGCCTCGGTAGCCAAGAAACGCAGGCTTGGCGCCGTTCTGCTTGACGACGTCGTAAGCTATCTCATCTAACTGCTTGGTCGTCACACCAGGCTTGACTGCCGGAAGCAGTGCGGTAATCATTTTTCCTGTCACGCGACCGGCTTCTCGCATAACAGCAATCTCTGCGTCCGACTTGATTGTCACGCCGCTATTGATAGCCGACGCCAAACTCGCGGAACTCACTGAGCTTCGCGAAAAGAGCCGCCGCGTTGCCGATTTATCGCCGATCACCAAGTACCCCACCAAAACACGAAAGGCGCTGGTCTAACTGTCTGACACAAATGGCAATTGTAACACGTCTTCCGATGGATGTCGTCCGGCTGTTATTGTTTTACTCCCAGAGCCTTGAATATCTCCACCTGCACCGTATCAATGCCTTGCTCGCCATTGACCTCAACGAGCTTGTGCTGCTTCTTGTAATAGTCACTAAGCAGCGCAGTCTGCTTGTCGTACGCCACAATGCGATTGCGCACGGTCTCCGCCTTATCATCGTCGCGCTGGTAGAGTTCGCCACCGCACCTGTCGCACTTGCCTGTCACCTTGGGCGGAGCGCTGATAGGGTGGTACGGCGTCTGGCAGTTGCGGCAAGTGAGCCGTCCGCTCAAGCGCTTCACTAATTCTTCCGTGGACACCTTGATGTTGAGCGCCTGTTCCACGGGCTTGCTGCCAAGGCCTTTGTCCAGGGCGGTTGCCTGCTCAATGGTGCGAGGGAAACCGTCCAGGAGAAAGCCGTGAGCGGCGTCCGATTTGGTCAACCGGTCCAAAATCATACCGATAACCACATCGTCCGGCACAAGCTGGCCTTTGTCCATGTAGCCGCTAGCCTGCTCGCCCAGTGGCGTGCCGGCGGCGCGGTGCTCGCGCAGCAGGTTGCCAGAGGCGATGTGCGGGACCTGCAGTTTTTTGGAAATGGCGCTTGCCTGGGTGCCCTTTCCGGCGCCCGGCGGCCCCATCAGTACAATGCGTGCCATGCTCAGTTATCCCTCGAAAATGTCACTTTGTGTTTTCCAAAAGTTCTCAGCGTGTAGCTGCCAAGGCCATCCTGACCTCTCTCATGCAGAGAGGGGAAGCTCGTCAGCGGATGAACCCCTCATAGCGGCGCATGGTCAGCTGCGCCTCAAGCTGACGCATCGTATCCAGAGCAACGCCGACGACGATCAGCAGCGCCGTGCTGCTCAGCTGTATCCCTTGAATCCCGGTCACTTTTTGAGCGATGTACGGCGTGACGGCAATGAAGCCAAGGAACAGCGCGCCACCCCACGTGAGGCGGATGATCGTGCGGTTGAGGTACTCCTCAGTGGGCCTGCCGGGACGGATACCGGGAATGAACCCGCCCTGCTTCTGCAGGTTCTCAGCAATGTTCATCTGCTGGAATGTGACGACGGTGTAAAAGAAGGCAAAAGCCACGACAAGGAAAAACAAGATGATCCAGTAGACGAGTGATGTAGGACCAAAGATACTCACGATGTTCTGCGCGAATCGTGCGCCCCCGCCAGTCCCCGCCGCAAAGTAGCTGGCGACGGTGGTCGGCAAAATAATCAAGGAGAAAGCGAAGATGAGCGGGATCATGCCAGCCGAGTTCACACGCAGCGGGATGAACGAGCTGCCGGCCGAGTGTTGCACCTGACCGCCCCGAAACACGGTGCGTCCGTATTGCACAGGTATTTTGCGCTGGGCCTCTGTGAACATGACGATGAGAGCAACAATGCCGAGGGCTGCGGCAGCCAGCAGCACGATGCCGATGATGTCGGTGCGGTTGTTGATGGCTTGGCTCAGCATGCTGGGCAATCCGGAGACAATGCCGCCGAAGATGATGATGGAGACGCCGTTGCCGATGCCTCGCTCCGTGATGAGCTCACCAAGCCAGACGAGGAACATTGTACCTGCCGTCATAGCTACGATCATAGTGATCAGCGTCAATACATCCCCACCAAGAACGCCGGTGCCGCTCAGCACGCCGGCTTGCCGGAGCAGTGCTATCTGCGCATACGCTTGCAGGATTGCAATGGGCACCGCGATGTAGTGGCTGACTTGGTTGATCCTGCGTCGCCCGTACTCGCCCTCTTTCGAGAGGTTCTTCAGTTGTGGGATAACGGGGATCAGAATCTGCATGACGATGGTTGCAGTAATGTACGGATAGACCCCCAGCGCGGCTACGCTCAGGTTACGGAACGCGCCACCACTAAAAATGTCGAGGAAGCCCAGGAGCGAGCCGAGCTGGCCCTGGAAAAGGTTGGCCAGCGCTGCATGGTCAACGCCCGGCACCGGCACGTGTGCGACAAAACGGAACACCACAAGCATGGCAAGCGTGAAGATGATGCGGGCGCGCAGATCCGGTATGCGGAACGCATCAAGGACTGCTTGGACGAGCGCGGGCCTGCCGCTGTCGCCTGCAGTTCGTGCTTGTGTCACGTTAGGCATTCTTAGACCGATTGGCCGTTGTTACTTCGGTGGTGGTGCCGCCCCGCTCTTCAATCTTCTCTTTGGCTGACTTGGAGAACTTGTGGGCGGTGACGTCCAGCTTCTTGGTCAGTTCGCCGTCGCCCAGAATCTTGATTGGCTGCTTGGGATTGCGAATAAGGCCCTGCGCCATCAACCACTCGGGCGTGACCTTATCGCCGGCTTTGCCGTGCTCGTTAAGCTGCTCCAGGCTGATGATCGTGTAATGCTTGGCGAAATGGTTCGTAAATCCATGCTGGCTGGGAATGCGCATAATGAACGGCAGTTGGTTGCCTTCCATGCCCGGGCGCTGGTGCCCGCGCCCGCTGCGGGACTGCTGGCCCTTGCGCCCAGCCGTCGAGTAGCTGCCCTTGCCGCTGCCGTCGCCACGGCCAATGCGCTTGGTGACCTTATGTGCGCCATACGGGGCGCGGATATCATGCTGTCGTACCATTATGGGCTCCTTGAGAGCGCCCTGATGCTCTGCACCAGGGACTGCTGCGTAAGACTATCGCTTCTTGGCTGGCTCTTTATCGGCTTCCGCTGGTTCGTTTACGGCCTCAACGGAGAGCAGGTGGCGGACCTTATGGATCATGCCGCGGATAGCGGGTGTGTCCTGCAAGACAACCGTGTGGTTAAGCCGGCGCAGACCAAGCGAGCGGATGACCTCTCGCTGTGAGCGTGGCTGGCTAATGGCGCTGCGCTTCCAGGTTACTGCGAACTTCGTTTCAGCCATAGCTTACTTCCGATCGCCGTTGTAGTTGCTGGCGTTTGCCTGCGCGGCGGCTAACGGCTGGAGCCGCCTGGCAACCTCGGTCTCAGGCATGCGCAGGGAGGCGAGGGCCTCCAGCGTTGCCTTGGCCAGGTTCACGCGGTTGGTGCTGCCAATGGACTTGGTCAGAATATCCTTGATGCCCGCAAGCTCCACCAGCGCGCGGACCGTTGCACCGGCCACGACGCCCGTGCCGGGCACCGCAGGCCGCAGGATGACGTAGGACGAATCGTACCGGCCCGTCGTCTCATGCGGAATGGTCGTGCCCTTCAGCGGCACATGGATCATGCTCTTGCGCGCGGAGGCCACGGCCTTTTTCACTGCGTCAGGGACCGCGTCCGCCTTGCCCAGGCCCAGGCCAATATGGCCCTGCTGGTCACCAAGAGCGGCAAGCGCGTTGAAGCGCAGGTGCTTGCCCCCGGCGGTCACCTTGGTGATGCGGCGAATCATCACGACCCGCTCGCTGGCCCCTATCACGCGCTCAGGCGCCATCTTGGCCGCGCGATCATAAAAAGACTTTGCAAGTGTCAAAACTTCAGCCCTCCCTCACGAGCCGCATCCGCAAGCGCCTGCACACGGCCGTGATACTGGAACCCACCACGGTCGAATACCACGGCGCCAATGCCCTTTTCCTTTGCGCGCTTGGCAACCAGCGTACCCACTAGCTTGGCGACATCGGTCTTCTTCTTGCCGTCCGCGCCCTTGCGGAGCTCAGGGTCAATGTCCGACGCCTGCACCAGCGTGGTGCCTTGCTCGTCATCAATCACCTGGGCATAGATATGCTCAGAGCTGCGATAGACCGCCAGCCGGGGCGTGTCCGTAGTGCCTTCTACCTTGCGGCGGACGCGAAGGTGGCGGCGGAAACGCCGGTCTTGTGCGTTGCGGATTTTGCCGTGGCGCTTGGTAGCGCTAACTGTACTCATGCTTGCCTCAATTACTTCTTACCAGCCGCAGCCTTGCCTGGCTTGAGCTTAATGACTTCCCCCGCGTAGCGCACGCCTTTGCCCTTATAGGGTTCCGGCGGGCGGATGGCGCGCAGCTCAGCGGCCACCTGGCCCACCTGCTGCTTATCGCTGCCCGTAATGGTGACGCGGTTCTGGCCGGCGATGGCAACTTTGATGCCTGTAGGAACAGCGTATTCCACGGGATGGCTGAAGCCCAGCTGGAAGTTGAGCTTATCGCCGGCCTGCGCTACGCGGTACCCGGTGCCGACAATTTCCAGTTCCTTCTTATATCCCTGCGTGACGCCTATCACCATGTTGTTGATCAGCGCGCGCGTCAGGCCGTGTACACTGCGAGAGAACTTATCGTCCGCGTTGCGCGATACCTTAACAACGCTCTTCTCAACCGCGACTTCAACCTCGTTAAGAAACTCCTGGGTCAGTGTGCCCAGAGGACCCTTAACCGTGAGTGTATGGTCAACCTTGCTGACCTGCACGTTACTGGGAACGGGGACCGGCTTCAATCCTATACGTGACATTTGCTTACCACACCTTGCACAGGACTTCGCCGCCCACGGACTTTGCGCGGGCTTCCTGTCCTGTCATGACGCCTTTTGAGGTGGACACAATCGTTATGCCCAGGCCGCCGCTCACGCGGGGAACTTCGGACTTGCCGGAGTACACGCGGCGTCCGGGCTTGCTGACGCGCTGGATGCCGCGGAACATCGGCGTCTTGCGCTCATCATAGCGGAGCGAAATCTTCATAGTCTTAAAGGACTTGCCGTCAGCGACCTCGACATCGCGGACAAACCCTTCGTCCTTCAGGATGCGTGCAACGGCGACCCGCAAATTGGATGCAGGCAGCGTCACGGAGTCGTGGCGCGCCGCAGCCGCGTTGCGAATGCGCGTCAGCATGTCTGCCATTGGGTCAGTAAGACCGCTCATTCCCCCTCCTTACCAGCTGGCCTTGCGGATGCCGGGGATTTGCCCGCGCAACGCCAGGTTGCGAAAGCAGATCCTGCACACTCCGAAGTGCCTGATATATCCGCGCGGCCTGCCGCAGAGGCTGCAGCGGTTGTGCGCCTGCACCTT
This sequence comes from Dehalococcoidia bacterium, assembly GCA_009692665.1. Lineage (GTDB taxonomy): Bacteria > Chloroflexota > Dehalococcoidia > Lucifugimonadales > SHYT01 > SHYT01. The sequence goes on from SHYT01000003.1 coordinate 59,635, forward strand.
GAACTTTGGCGGTCGCGACCACTTTGCAATTTTTGCTGTCTTTGCCACGCTTTGGTCCTCCTGCCTAGCCCGCGGTTTCGCGAGCGAAGGGCATGCCCATCAATTCAAGCAGCCGGAACGCTTCACGATCTGACTTGGACGTGGTCACAATGTTCACCTGCAAGCCGCGAATCTTATCAATCTGGCTGTACTCGATCTCAGGGAAAATCGTGTGCTCGCGAATGCCCAGCGCGTAATTGCCCCGGCCATCAAACGCGTTGCGCGGCACGCCACGGAAGTCGCGGATGCGGGGGAGCGACGCGAAGAGCAGCCGCTCCATGAAGCTCCACATGCGATCGCCCCTGAGCGTCACCATAACGCCAATGGGCTGGCCCTCGCGCAGCTTGAAGGCGGCAATGGCGCGCTTTGCCTTGGTCACCACCGGCTGCTGCCCCGCAATGGTCGCCAGGTCCTTGGTTGCGCGCTCCACCGCGTTCTGGTTGGTGAGCGCTTCGCCCAGGCCGATGTTAAGCACTACCTTGGTAATGCGCGGCGCTTCCAGCGGGTTCTGGTACTCAAACTCCTTGACGAGCGCCGGTGCAATCGTGCTGCGGTAGCGCGCCAGGAGCGTCGGCGGAACGCGCGGCTTGCGGACGGCGGGCGGCGGCGGTGCGGCCTGCACTCCGGGAGCGGCAGCAGCCTGCTGCCTGCCACCCTGGCGAGCGCCTTGGCCCTGCCGTGCTGCACGCGCACCCTGCCCCGGCTTGGCCCCAGGCTGGGATCGGGATTGCCGTCCTTGTTGGGCCTGCTCGCCCTGTGGCGCGGCCCCCTGCTGGCCGCGTCCTTCTGTTGGCTTCTGTCCGTCTGTTGTCATCGTATTACTCGTTCGTTCTTACGCATCTATAGTTTCGTGGCACTTGTGGCAGGCGCGAACTTTGCGCTTGTCTTCAAGGAACTTGAATCCTACCCTCGTGGACTTATTGCAGCGGGGGCAGATGAGCACCACGTTGGAGAGCTCCAGCGGCGCCTCCATGCTGATGATGCCCGCCTGGCGAGCCACTCCTTGCTGCTTCTGGTGCTTCTTCACCATGTTGACGCCTTCAACAAACAAGCGGTGGTCCTTGGTGCGCAGGCGCTGTACTTTACCCTGCTTGCCGCGGTCCTTGCCAACCATGACTTTAACCGTGTCACCCTTGCGAATCTTCAGTGCTGTCGGCATGTTAGACCACCTCTGGCGCGAGTGAGAGAATGCGGGTATAGCCCTTCTCACGCAGTTCGCGGGCTACCGGGCCCATGATGCGGCTGCCCAGCGGGCTCTTGCCGTCACCCAGAATGACCGCCGCGTTGTCGTCGAATCGGATGTACGTGCCGTCAGGCCGCACCGACTTCCGCGTGGCGCGCACGACGACCGCGTGGGCGACCTTGCCCTGTTTCACCGCGTCCGGCGCGTTAGGAATCGCCTCTTTAATAGAGACCGTGATGACATCACCGAGACGGGCGTAACGCGAGTGGCTGTGCCCGGGGATACCTATGCACATCACCGAGCGCGCGCCGGAGTTGTCTGCAACTTTAAGCCGCGTATATCGCTGGATCACAGCTTATGCTCCCTGGCCAGCGGATTTGGCTTCGGACTCGACTGTGCCAAGCGTTGCGTCCACCTGCGCGGCCGCTGACTTGGAAACGATGCCCTTGACGAGCCACCGCTTGTTCTTGGACAGCGGGCGCACCTGCTGGAGCTGCACAACGTCCCCGGGCTTGGCCTCGCCCTTGGGGTCGTGCGCATACAGCTTGCTCACCCTGCGAATTGCCTTCTTATAGATCGGGTCGTGCTCAAGACGATCCACCACAACGATGATCGTCTTCTGCATCTTGTTGCTGAGCACCCGGCCTGTGCGCAATGTATCTGCCATGGCTACCGTAACCCCAGCGCCCGCTCCGTCAACACTGTGCGGATGCGTGCGATATCCTTGCGTACCTTCTTGATCTCATACACATTTGTCAGCTGGCGTGTAGACCAGCGGAACCGAAGGTTCAGGAGGTCCTTGTAGGCCGTCTCCAGATCCTTCGTCAGCTCTTCATCTGTCTTGGCTCGAACGTCTATAACTTTCATAGGCTGTCTTCCTCAGTTTTTCGCCAATGCCATTAGTGGCGCTACGGGGTTAGGCTTCCTCTTCCTCTAACAAGTAGTCGGCGCGGCTCACAATGCGTGTGGGAATGGGCAGCTTGCCCGCCGCCTGCTTCAGTGCCGCCTCCGCCATCTCCGGCGCAATCCCTGATATCTCGAACAGAATCCGGCCGGGCTTGATGACTGCAACCCACTGGTCTGTCGCGCCCTTGCCGCCGCCCTGACGGGTCTCCAGAGGTTTCTTCGTAATGGGCTTGTCCGGGAACACGCGCACCCACATCTGCCCACCGCGCCGCAGGTAGCGGACGATGACCCGGCGGCCTGCCTCGATTTGGCGCGCAGTAATCCACGCGGGCTCCATTGCCTTCAGCCCAAACTGGCCGAAGCTGATCACCGCGCCGCGGGTGGCCACGCCCTTGCGGCGGCCGCGGTGCGACTTGCGGAATTTGACACGCTTAGGTTGAAGCATTGGGTATATCCTCCGCAGCATCCTCTGCGCGCACGGTCACCTCGAGAGGCGCCATGCGATCACCTTCCGCCTCAGCAACGCCAGGCGGAAGAATCATGCCCTTGTAAACCCAGACGCGGACACCGATCTTGCCCATCAACGTGTTTGCTTCCGAGACGGCAAAATCGATGTCTGCGCGCAGCGTGTGCAGCGGCACACGGCCCATCATCACCTTCTCGCGCCGCGCGATTTCCGCACCGCCAAGACGGCCCTTCACAATGATCCTGATGCCCTTGGCGCCTGCCTGCATCGAGCGGGTGGCCGTCTGCGTCATAGCGCGGCGGTGGCCTACGCGCCGCTCCAGTTGCTCCGCGACATTGCGCGAGACGAGCATCGCGTCCAGCTCCGGCTGGCGGATCTCCTGGACTGCCACGCGGATGCGGCTGGGCGTCACCGCCTCAAGCGATTTCCGCAGCTCCTCCACACGCTGGCCCTGGCGGCCAATGATGATCCCCGGCCGCGCGGTCCAGATCGTGAGCGTCGCCTCTTGCGCGTTCCGTTCAATCTCCACCCGTGCGATGCCCGCTTCCGGGTAAAAAGCTGCCACCGCTTGCCGCAGGCGAAGGTCGTCCAGCAGCGTGGCGCGCATGGTTGGCGCGGTTGGCGCAAACCAGTGTGCCTGCCAATCGGCTGTAATGCCGAGGCGGAACCCGATTGGATGCGTTTTATGCCCCATTTGTATTCGCCTCCCCAACGACCACCGTGATATGACAGAACCTGCGAATGACCGGGCTTGTGCGGCCACGTGACTGCGGCCGGAAACGGCTGATCTTGAGCGCGTCATCCGCGAACGCGGTGACCACCTTCAGGTCCGTGGCGTCCATATTCTGGTTATTCTCTGCGTTGGCCACCGCCGACTGTACCGCCTTGCGCACAGCCGTTGCCGCCGGGCTGGGCATGAACTGCAGCATGGCCACGGCTTCCTTCACACGCTTGCCGCGAATGAGGTCGACGTACCGCCGCACCTTCTTGGGCGACATCCCAAAGTTCTTTACGTATGCTTTGATAGGTGGCATCTTTTCGTCTCCTACCGTCCGCCACGCGCGCCGGCGCCGGCCCCACCGCGCGCCGCAGGCGCGGGAGCGGGAGCAGGCCCCGCGGCTGCAGCGGCAACCTTGGAGCCGTGGCCGCGGAACAGGCGTGTGGGGGCAAACTCGCCCAGCCGGTGCCCAACCATGTTCTCCGTCATGAAAACCGTGACGAAGCGCCGGCCGTCATGAATGGCAATGTTCATGCCAATCATGTTCGGCATGATCATGGACGCGCGTGACCAGGTCTTGATAATGACCTTGTCGTTGGAGCGCCGCGCTGCCTCTATCTTCTTGGCCAGCTTGGCGTCAATGTATGGCCCCTTTTTAACCGACCTGCCCATAGCCTATCTTCCTTCGCTTCACAATGAAGACGTTGGTCTTCTTGTTGTTCCGGGTCTTGTGGCCGCGTGCGGGCTTGCCCCACTTGGTCTTCGGCCCCGGCATGCCAATCGGGTTCCGGCCCTCGCCGCCACCGTGCGGATGGTCGCGCGGGGACATGACCTTGCCGCGAACACTTGGCCGCCAGCCCAGCCAGCGGTTGCGTCCGGCCTTGCCGATAGACATATTCTGGTGCTCGGCGTTGCCTACTTGGCCAATGGTCGCGTAGCAGTCGCTCAACACCCGGCGAATCTCACCGGACGGCAGGCGAAGCTGTGTGTACTTCTCTTCCCTTGCCAGCACCTGGGCCACACCGCCGGCAGTGCGCACAATCTGCGCGCCCTTCCCCGGCTGGAGCTCAATCGCGTGCACCATGCTGCCCAGCGGAATCACCCGGAGCGGCAGCGCATTGCCCGTCTTAATGTCAGCGGTGGGGCCCGTGACAATCGAATCGCCGGCCTTCAGTCCTTCCGGCCAGATAATGTAGCACCGCTCGCCCCCGTCATACTCCACGAGCGCGATGCGTGCGCTGCGGTTCGGGTCATACTCAATGGCGATAACCTTCGCGGTCTTGCCCTTTTTATCGCCCCGCTTGAAGTCAATGATGCGGTACATCTGCTTGTGTCCGCCGCCGCGATGGCGCGTGGTAACCTTGCCCTCGCGGTTGCGCCCAGCCCGCTTCCGGAGCGGCGCCAGCAGCTTCCTCTCCGGCTCCGTCTTCGTGATCTCGGCAAAGTCCGGGCGCACCAGCCCTCGCTGGCTCGGCGTAGTTGGCTTATAACTTTTGATGCCCATGGCTAGAGCCCCTCAAAAATTTGAATCTTTTGCCCAGGCTGCAGCGTGACCACAGCCTTCTTATACGTCTTGCCTGGCACCATACGCATCCCGTACCGCTTTGTCTTGGTGGTGATGCGAATGGTATTAACGGTCTTCACCTTTACGCCGAACGTCTTCTCAACGGCCTCCTGAATGGCCCCCTTGGTGGCGCTGCGGGAGACTTCAAAGAGGTACTTGCTCTCATCCATGAGGCGCGTACCCTTTTCCGTCACCATTGGCCGGACCAAAACTTTTGCGAAAGATTCAGTGGTCACGCTGGTTCTCCGTCCTTAGGCCGTAGCCTCAACCTTGCCACGCCGGTTGCGCTCCGCCCACAACTCCTCGATGCGTTTCACCGCATCGGTCGTGAGCAGCACGTGCTCATGGTTCAACAGATCCAGCACGTTCAAGTTGGCCGCCAATAGCGTGCGCACCTTCTTCAGGTTGTGCGCGGCGTGTACCACCGCGTCCTGCGGCTGGCCGGACACTACCAGGCAGCTTGCGCTGATGCCGAGCGCGCTGAGCACCTTCGCCATCTCCGCGGTCTTTGCCGCCGAAAGGCTCAGGTCATCAACGATGGTGTACTGGTTCTGGCGAATCTTCTCAGACAAAAGGCCCACCAACGCCTGGCGGCGCATCTCCTTCGGAAGGCTCAGCCGGTAATCACGGGGCTTGGGCGCAAAGACCACACCGCCATGCCGCCACTGCGGGGAGCGCGTGCTGCCCTGGCGCGCGCGGCCGGTGCCCTTCTGGTTCCACGGCTTGCGGCCCCCGCCGGAGACCTCTGCGCGGGTCAGTGCGCTCTGCGTGCCCTGGCGCTGGTTGGCGCGCTGGACCAACATGGCCTGGTAGACAACTGCCTTCTTCAGCGGCGCGCCGAAGACGGCCTCGCTTGCTTGCAGCGTACCCTTGTCCTTGCCGTCAATGCCTTTAATCGTCAGTTCCATGGCTTACTTCTTCTCTTCAGTGGCTGAAGCACCCTTGTGCACCAGCACAATACCGTTGCTTGCGCCCGGCACTGCGCCGTGCACAAAAAGAAGGTTGCGCTCTACATCAACCCGCACAACCTTCAGATTCCGTGTGGTCACCCGCACGTCTCCCATGTGGCCCGCCATGCGAAGTCCCTTAAATACCCGTCCTGCGTACGTGGTCGAGCCGACGGAGCCGGGAGCGCGATGGCGGTCAGACTGGCCGTGGGTCTTGGGGCCGCCGTGGAACCCGTGGCGCTTGACCACGCCCGCGAAACCGCGGCCCTTAGAGGTGCCGACGACATGAATGGTGTCACCCGCCGCGAACATGCTCACGTCAACCTTTTGGCCGATCTGCAATTCGCCAAGCTCGGTGGCGGGCACTTCCTTAATGTAGCGGAACATCTTGCCCGCGCGCTTGAAGTGGCCGACTTCCGGGAACGTCAGGGGCGCCACCTCGTCTCGCTTCACAGCCCGCTTCACGCCCAGGCCCTCGCGAATGTTCACATCGCCTATCTCTTCAAAGCCAAGCTGTACGGCGGAGTAGCCGTGGCGCTCTTCGGTGCGGAGCTCTGTGACAGTGCACGGCCCTGCCTGGAGCGCGGTCACGCCTTCAACGCTGCCGTCATCTTGAATGATCTGGGTCATGCCGATTTTCTTGGCGACGATTCCTTGAATACTCATCTCATTACGTCTTTATCGTGATGTCCACGCCTGCCGGCACGTTGAGCCGGGAGAGCGCTTCCAGAGTCCGGGCCGTCGGGTCCAGCACGTCGACCAGGCGCTTGTGCGTCTGCAGGTCAAAGTGCTCGCGTGAGTCCTTATCAACGTGGGTTGCGCGGATAACCGTAAACCGCTGGATGCGTGTGGGCAGCGGCACAGGGCCGGCAACCTGAGCACCGGTCCGTTCGGCGGCTTCCACTATCTGCTTCGCGGACAAGTCCAGCAGCCGGTGGTCAAACGCTTTCAACACAATGCGGATACGTTCTCTAGCCATATACCCTTACCCTCTTATGCCTGCGCCGCCAGCAGCGTCGCCGCTACCGACTGCGGTACTTCTTCGTAGCTGCTGAACTCCATGGTGTACGTTGCGCGGCCCTGCGTCAGCGAGCGGAGCTGCGTTGCATAGCCAAACGTTTCCGACAGCGGGACCATGGCGTCCACCACCTGGATGGTGCCCTGGCCTTCCATGTTCTGCACGCGGGCGCGGCGTGAGTTCAGGTCGCCCAGCACTTCGCCCAGGAACTCGGCGGGCGTGGTGACTTGCACCTTCATGATTGGCTCCAGCAAATAGGCCCGCGCGCGCCGCATGCCTTCTCGCATTGCGATGGTAGAGGCCGCTTTGAACGCGATTTCAGAGGAGTCAACTGGGTGGAAACTGCCGTCCACTAGGGAGACCTTCAGGTCCACCACTGGATAGCCGCCCAACGCGCCGGACGCGAACATTTCTTTCACGCCCGCTTCCACGCCGGGCACATACTCGCGAGGGACCACGCCGCCGACGATTTTGTTCACGAACGAGTTGCCCGTGCCGCGCGGCTGTGGCTCAAATTGGAGCCAGACATGGCCGTATTGGCCGCGCCCGCCGGACTGCCGGACAAACCGGCCTTCCACCTTGACCGCGTCGCGCACTGCTTCCCGGAAGGATACCTTCGGCTTGCCCACGGTGGCTTGCAAACCGAACTCGCGGCGCATGCGATCCACCAGGATTTCCAGGTGAAGTTCGCCCATGCCCGCAATGGTCGTCTGGTTGGTCTCCTGGTCAAAGCGGACCAAGAAGGTTGGGTCTTCATCCGCCAGCTTGCGGAGCGCTTCGTCCAGTTTCTCCTGGTCAGCTTTCGTCTTCGGCTCAATGGAAAGAGCGATGACAGGCTCGGGGAACCTAGGCGGCTCCAGCACTATGGGCCGGTCCTCCTCGCAGATCGTCTCACCGGTATACGTGCGCTTCAGGCCGACCACGGCGCCGATGTCGCCCGCCTGCAGCTCGGCTACTTCCTCGCGGCGGTTGGCGTGCATCTTCACCACGCGGCCCGCGCGTTCGTTCAGGTCGCGGGTGGAGTTGAATACACTTGCGCCGGACTTGAGCGTGCCGGAGTAGACCCGGACGTAGACCAGGCGGCCAATGTACGGGTCGGTCATGATCTTGAACGCCAACGCGCCCAGTTGCCCGTTCGGGTCCGCCTTCAACGTGACCTCTTCGTCCGTTTGGGGGTTCTTGCCGACGGCGGGTTTGGCGTCCAGCGGAGATGGCAGGTAATCAATAATGGCGTCCAGGAGCGGCTGAATGCCCTTGTGCTGCAGTGCGGTGCCGCAGAGCACCGGCGTCATTTGCACATTGACCGTTGCCTTGCGGAGGGCTTTCTTCAACTCGTCAACGGTGTAGTCTGTCTTACCGTCCAGGTACTTCACCAGCAAGTCATCATCAGTCTCGGCAATCTTTTCGATCATTGCCATGCGTTGGAGCGCTGCTTCTTCCAGAAACTCAGCCGGAATCTCACCGACCACGGGTGGCAGCGGCTCCTCTGTTTCGAAGAAGAGGGCCTTCATTTCAACCAGGTCAATCATCCCCCGGAACTGGTCCTCGGCGCCCATAGGCATCTGGATGGGCACGGGGTTGGCGTTCAGCCGCTTTTTGATCGTGTCCACAGCGCGGTAGAAGTCGGCACCGATGCGGTCCATCTTGTTGATGAATGCCATGCGTGGCACGTTGTACTTGGTGGCCTGGCGCCAGACAGTTTCCGACTGTGGCTGCACGCCGGCTACGGCGTCGAAGATGACCACGCCACCGTCGAGAACACGCAGGGAGCGCTCGACTTCGGCCGTGAAGTCCACGTGCCCCGGCGTATCAATGACGTTAATGGTGACGTCTTTCCACGAGGTCATTGTGGCGGCGGCGGTGATCGTTATGCCGCGCTCCCGCTCCTGAGGCATCCAGTCAAGCGCCGTCGTGCCGTCATCAATGTCGCCCACCTTATGGATACGGCCGGTGAAGAACAGCACCCGCTCACTGACGGTGGTCTTGCCCGCATCAATGTGCGCGATGAATCCGATGTTGCGAACCTTGCTTAAGTCCATGCCCTACACATCCACACAACAAACAATAATTTGACGAACGTCTTTGGTCTCTGTTGGTCTCTAGGGGGAATGATCCCGAAGAGGGTTTGCTTTACCAGCGGTAGTGAGCGAAGGCGCGGTTGGCCTCTGCCATGCGGTGGAGGTCCTCCCGGCGCTTGGCGGCTGCACCTTCTCCCTTGGCTGCGTCGAGCAACTCTTGACCCAACTTCAAGTGCATTGGGCGGCCCTTGCGTGCGCGTGCGGCGGACACAAGCCACCGCGACGCCAGCGCAATCCCGCGCTCCGGCCTGACTGCAAGAGGCACCTGGTACGTGGCGCCGCCTACCCGGCGGGCCTTGACCTCTAGCAGTGGCGTTGAATTCTTGAGAGCCTCCTGGAGCACTTCCAGCGGCGGACGCTTGACCTGTGCCTGGATGTGGTCAAGCGCCTGATAGACAATGCGGCGGGCCACGGTCTTCTTGCCGCGCTCCATGACGCGGGAAACAAGACCGGAAACCTCAACGCTGTTATAGCGTGGGTCAGGCAATACGGGACGGAGTTCTGCTTGTCGGCGTCGCATGGCTTACTTCTTTCCTCCAGCAGCGGGAGCAGCCGCGGGCTTGGCGGCGGCTGCGGCGGGCCTAGCGCCTCCGGCAGCAGCGGCAGCGCCGCCCTTGCCGGCCTTGGCGCCGTACCGACTCCGGCCCTGCTTGCGGTTGGCTACGCCGGCCGCGTCTAGCGTGCCGCGGACGATGTGGTAACGCACACCCGGCAGGTCCGGCACTCGGCCGCCTCGCACGAGCACGACTGAGTGCTCCTGGAGGTTGTGGCCTTCGCCGGGGATATACGCGGTGATTTCCACGCCGTTGGTCAGGCGCACGCGCGCGATTTTGCGCAGCGCTGAGTTTGGCTTCTTCGGTGTCATGGTGCGCACCTGCGTGCAGACGCCGCGCCGCTGAGGCGCCCCGGCGGCGCTCCAGGTGGTCTTATTGAGCAATGTGTTCTGCCGCCAGTGCAGGGCAGGAGCCTTGCTCTTGGCCTTAGAAGGGTGGCGGCCCTTTCGGACCAGTTGATTTACAGTAGGCATGCCAAGCTCCTAAAAGTTCCGCTGAGCCCTGACTCCCAGGGCGATGTCGTGCTGCCAAGTCACGATCAAGCAATGCCCTTGCATTTTGTATCGTGCTCCCAAGTTCGGCCCCAAGTCCGGCGATGAAAGGCACAAAAGGAGATGATACGGTTGCAGCCCCTCATTGTCAATCAGCGGAGCCTTCCCGGCTGGGTTCACCGGGGGTCTCCGGGGGTGCACAAACGATGGCAGAAGTATACCTGAAATGGGCGCGGTTTTCCAGCAGGGCTTCTTACGATGATCCTAGGGCTGTTGATCCTAGAACCAAAGCCATCCAAACATGGGCCAGTTCCATTCAAACATAGGTTTTCCAAGGCTTTTATTATGGAGGCCTACGAGTAAGAAAAAGACTCCAAAAAGGATAACGAGTGCTGAGAATGGATCGCCGTTGCCAACGAAAAGCCATAAGAGACAGCCGGCCAGGAGTGCAGTGCCTAACAATGCAAAAAGTATCTCCCTAATGAACCACCGCTTCTGCTTTTGTTTTGGCACGGTCAACTCGACCCTCAAATCTTTTAAGTACGCGGTTGGCATCATCATGGGTGCAAGTGAATTGTAGCTTCTCCGAAAAAACTTAAACACCAGCGTCGATCATCGCCGTCAGTTCTAGAATGTCTACCCACGCCCCGTCTTCCCGCCTACCTTCACAAAACCGGTGCTAGCTTCAGGACACCAAACCCTTGCAACACTTCCCTGACTCCGCCATCATCAATAAGCAAGGCTGCACTGACGGACCGCCTTGACGAGTGCCATCCTGCCTGTATGCACAACCAATACGCATTGTCACAACCCTATCCTCCCAGACGACGAGAGGAGGCGCCCAAATGCTCCACGCGACCCCGGCCCCCTTTAAAGAGCACGCTCTAGCCGCGTTGCCTCCCCACACGACACACGCCGAGTGCGTGGTCCTATGCGACCCAGTTGTGACACTCTACATGCATATTCGTCATGTATAAGCAGCGTCCCGGCGGAATTCGTCGAGGCAGGAACAACAGAAACTTCGTGCTGAGATTCAGAATGAGGCCAACAAGCAGGTGACCAATGCGTATTGACGCACACACGCACATCTTCCCGGCCAGCTTCGCGCAGCGCCGCACTGCCGCCGATGAACGGTTGCTGCGCGATGACACCTTCCGCGAGACCTACCAGAATCCCAAGGCAAGAATGGCTACCGCAAAAGAGCTCGTGGCCACGTTGGACGAAGCGGACTTCGACGCTGCGGTCGTTGCGGGCATCGGCTGGACGGACCTCGATCTCGCGCGGGAGGCCAACGACTACGCGCTGGAGTCGGCGCAGAAGTTCCCCGGCCGCGTGCTGCCCTTCTGCTCGGTGAACCCCGCATGGGGCGACGCGGCGCTGCGGGAGGTGGAGCGCTGCGCGGATGCTGGCGCGCTCGGCGTAGGCGAGCTGCACCCGGACACACAGGACTTCCTGCTGAGTGACCCCAAGTTCATGCGTCCCTTGGGGGAGTTGTTGCGCGAACGCGGCCTCGTGCTGCTCACCCATACGTCGGAGCCTGTGGGACATCTGTACAGAGGTAAGGGGCGCGCGACGCCGGAGCAAGTGATGGGCTTGGTGCGGCTGGTGCCGGGATTGCAGGTCATCTGCGCACATTGGGGCGGCGGCCTTCCTTTCTATGCGCTCATGCCGGAAGTGGCTGCTGACCTCCAGCAGTCCGTGTATTTCGACTCGGCCGCGTCTCCCTACCTCTATCAGCCTGATGTGTTCTCGACTGTAGTCAAATTGGTTGGCGCGGACAAAGTGCTGTTTGCCAGCGATTTCCCCCTCCTGAAGCCCTCCCGCGCAATGAAGGACCTGGAGGCCAGTGGCATGGGGGCAGGCATGCGGAAAAAGCTGCTTGGCGAAAACGCGGCGCGGCTGCTGAAGCTGCCACGGACAGCCAGGCGGGCCGGGAAATGAGCGTAGGCATTATCAACAAGAAGCCGGACACTCTCCGCACATTTATTGCGGTTGAACTTTCAGCCGAGATAAAAAGTGCGCTCATCGATGTCCAGCGGACAATGCAGCGACATGCCGCCGCGCCCAACATACGCTGGGTGCAGCCAGACGCTGTGCACCTGACGTTGAAATTCGTTGGAGATATCTTTCCGGCGCAGGTTGCCGGCGTGCAGGCTGGCATGGAGCAAGTCGCGCGTACCATTGCGCTGTTCGACGTTGCCCTGGGCGGTGTCGGAGCCTTCCCCAGCGAGCGAGCGCCACGTGTACTCTGGGTCGGGCTTGACGGAGACACACAATCGTTGAAGGCGCTGGCAAAGAACCTGGATGAGGAATTATCAAGGCGCGGGTTTCCCCCTGAGGAGCGTGGCTTTTCACCCCACCTCACGGTAGGGCGCACCCGCGAGGCCCCCCCGCGAAGGCCGAAAAGGCGCGATGCATCAAAATATCGCTGAGTTAGTAGCCGTAGCACCTCGTATGCCTCATCTCACGATGCACATAGCGTCACTCACCCTTATTCACAGTGTGCTTCTCCCGAAGGGGCCGGCATATACCCACCTTCATCAATGTGCCTTGAGCGGTTAGCGCCTCAAGGCGGTAAACAATAGAAAAACCTTTCGCGAGGAGGTGTTGGGATGGTAAGTCAACCTCAGCTACCACAAGAGGAACAAGAGGAGTTTTTTGAAGAGGAAGGGCTGGATGGCACGCATATTAGACACGCCCAGCGCATGATTCGGAGGGTGCCTGACCCAGTGCCAGTAGTAGCGGCGCCTCACGAGCATGTGAGCGACGTAGGAGGCCGGACTGTGGTTGAGCGCGCCCCCTGGAGCCCGGCGCAGTTCATTGCGCTTGGCGCGGGTGTATTGTTCATCGTTTTCGGCGCACTCACGTTGGCGCTGGGTGGCATCAGCGACATCTATAATCCCGTGACGTTTGGGCCGTTCAGCCGGACCCCCCTCATGGGTCTCATAGAGCTTGGGTACGGTATTTTGATGCTGGCTATCGGCTCCATACCCGGCATTGACCGGGGAGGCATGACGCTCATCGGGGTTATTGCGCTAGCGTGGGGCATCGTCGTTGTCGCGCTGCCAGCAAACCAGTTCTACAACACACTGGGCTTACGGAATGCAGATGGCTGGCTGTATGTGATCGTCGGCGGGCTTCTCCTAGTCGTCGCAGCGGCAGCGCCTGTGTTCATGGGCACCGGCCGCGTGTTCAAGCGCGTCCATCGCCAAGACCATTAGTCTGGTTTGACAAATCCCATGGTGCTGCCCTAGCCTGGTATGCACAGAGGCGTTGAACGGGACGAGTACGTTCCCAGCGAGGCCACAGAGAGTTGGGCATTGGTGAGAGCCCAGCGCCGGCGCAGGGGCCGAATGGATCCGGGAGCCTCAGCCAGAACGTAGTTTCCGTCACCCCTGGACAAGCGCAGGGTGAACCGCCAACTACAAGTAGGCGCTGACGGAGTGGGCACCGTTATCAGAGCCCTAGGTGGTCATAGTCTTCCAAAAGGAGGACTCTCACCGACAAGAAGGCATCGTCCCGATGGCTATCGGGACGGGCGAAGTAGGGTGGCAACACGAGGCAAAAAGGCCCCGTCCCTTCAAGGGACGGGGCCTTTTTGTTGTTTTTAACGTGGAGGTTGACATGGCAAAACTGGAAAGCAGAAGTACGCCAATTCGTGGATTGGCGCAACAGAGATCGTGGATTGGGCGGCGCTGGCGGCAGGACTCGCAGCACTTCAACCAGTAAGTACGCCTGGCAGTTCAAAATCGGAATCGTAGGGGAGAGTCATGTACTATCCATCGTTAGAAGACGTAAAGAAGCTGGCTGACCAGGGAAATCTGGTGCCGGTGTACCGCGAGCTCAACGCCGACCTGGAAACGCCGGTGACGGCCTACCTGAAGGTGGCGCGCAAGCCATACTCGTTCCTGCTGGAGAGCGTTGAGGGCGGCGAACGGCTGGCGCGCTATAGCTTCATTGGCACGGAACCATCGTGGGTGCTGAAGACGGGCGCGGGCCAAAAGGCGGGCGAGGTTGACCCACTGACACTGCTTCAGAACAAGCTGGCAAACTACAAAGTCGTGCAGGTGCCGGGCTTGCCGCGTTTCCACGGCGGCGCCGTTGGCTACCTGGGTTATGACGCGGTGCGCTATTTTGAGCCGCGTGTGCCAAAGCCGCAGAACGACACGCTTGGGCTGCCGGAATCGGTGTTCATGCTGACCGATAACATGATCATTTTTGACCATGTGCAACACAAGATAAAAGTCGTGAGTCATATGCCGCTGAAGGGTGACGATGCTGTTGTTGAGAAGACGTACGCAAGGGCGGTCGCGCACATAGAAAGACTGGTGAGGCGGCTTGAGCGGCCGCTCAAGAGTTCATGGCTCCGTGCATACTCGCACGACGGGCAGACGGCGCCGGCGCCAAAGTTTACAAGCAACTTCACGCGGGAAGACTACCACCTGGCGGTGCTGCGCGCTCAGGAGTACATCAAGGCGGGTGACGTCATTCAGGTGGTGCTCTCCCAAAGACTAGCAGTGCCAACCCAGGCGGAGCCATTAGACCTGTACCGCGCGCTACGGGCTATCAACCCGTCGCCGTATATGTATTACCTGGCGCTAGACGACTTCGCCGTGGTGGGCGCATCACCGGAACTGCTTATTCGAGTGGAGGACGGCGTGCTGGAGAACCACCCTATCGCGGGCACGCGGCGGCGCGGATACTCGCCGGAAGAGGACGAGACGCTGGAGAAAGAACTGGTGACAAACGAGAAGGAGCGCGCCGAACACATCATGCTGGTGGACCTGGGCCGCAACGACATTGGTCGGGTGAGCAAGCCGGGGACAGTTAAGGTCACACAGTTGATGGACGTGGAGAAGTATTCGCATGTGATGCACCTGGTATCGCATGTGACTGGGGAGCTGCGCACGGACTACTCGGTGTACGACGCGCTGCGTGCATCGTTCCCGGCTGGCACCGTATCAGGCGCGCCGAAGATTCGCGCCATGGAGATCATCGCAGAGCTGGAGGGCCTGGCGCGCGGAGCATATGCGGGCGCGGTGGGGTACTTCAGCTTTGCGGGGAACATGGACACCGCCATCTGCATCCGCACAATGGTGGTGAAGGATGGCGCCGCGTATATCCAGGCCGGCGGCGGCATTGTGTACGACAGCGACCCGGAGGCGGAGTACCAGGAGACCCTGGCGAAGGCCCAGGCCGCGCTCCGCGCCATTGCCCAGGCGAACGCTGCACTTGAGGTGAAACAATGAGCGAAGTCGCCACTAAGCCCGCCGCGGGAGGCCCCATTCGTGTTCTCTCCGGCATCCAGCCAACAGGCAATCTGCACATTGGCAACTACATTGGCGCAGTCACGCAGTGGGTAGCCATGCAGCAGCCAGACTCGGAGAACTTCTACTGCATCGTTGACCTGCACGCCATCACGGTGCCGCAGGATCCCAAGGAGCTGCGCAAGAAAACGCGCGAGGTTGCCGCAATTCTGCTGGCAGCGGGCATTGATCCAAAGAGGTCCGTGCTGTTCGTGCAGTCGCAGGTGCTGGCGCATACAGAATTGGCGTGGATTCTCAGTTGTGTGACGCCGTACGGATGGCTGGCGCGCATGACGCAGTTTAAAGACAAGTCGCAGAAGCAGCGGGAGGACACCAGCGCGGGACTGCTCACCTATCCAGTGCTGATGGCGGCGGATATCTTGCTCTACCAGGCAAGCCAGGTGCCGGTGGGCGAAGACCAGAAGCAACACCTGGAGCTCACGCGCGATATTGCCATGCGGTTCAACCGCATGTTTGGCGAAACGTTCCGGATTCCCGAGCCTCGCATTTTGGACGTGGGCGCACGCATTATGGGCCTGGACGACCCGGTGAAAAAGATGAGCAAGAGTGAAGAGAACCCTAGCCACGCGGTAAACCTAATGGACCCGCCGGACGTTATCCGGCGCAAGTTTCAGCGGGCCACCACGGACTCGCTGGCAACAATCGCGTTCACCGAAGAGCAGGCAGGCGTCTTCAACCTGCTCACCATCTACCAGTCGTTCACCGGCCAGTCTCGCGAGGCAATTGAAGCGCAGTTCGCGGGCAGGGGGTATGGCGACTTGAAGAAAGCGGTGGCCGAGGCGGTCATTGAAGGGCTAAAGCCGCTTCAAGAACGGTATGCGGTATTTGCCAAAGACCCAGGCCAGCTTGACGCGCTCCTGAAAGAGGGCGCGGCTAAGGCGAGCGCTGTTGCCAATCGCACGATTGCTACCGTGTGGGAACGCGTTGGCCTCGGTATAGGCGGGGGCTGAGCACATGGCAATTGCAGGGGAGAGCCGGACTAATATGAAACCAGGTCCGGACGGCTCCCGGACATGATGTGGTGTAGGAGATGAGTAGCATGGACGCTTATCGCCCGGAAGACATACGAGTATCGAAGATACTCGGCCAGCCTCAGCAACAGACCTTCTTCGTTAAAACTGTTGGGAATTGTAGGCAAATGTGGACAAGAGCTGGTGAGTTCAGCCGGCAAAGCTGGTAGGAAATAGACGGCATAGTTGGTGGCAGGTTGGCAGCCTAGGACTACAAATTGGGTTGTTGGGCCAAAGCCGATAACAACACGGATAGGGAGACGCACATGTTAGTGCTCATCGACAATTACGACAGCTTCACCTACAACTTGTATCAGTACCTTTCTGAGCTTGGCGCGGAGGTCGTCGTCGTCCGCAACGATAAGATGTCTATTGCGGAGATTGAGGCAATGCGGCCGGAGCACATCGTCGTATCCCCGGGGCCATGCACGCCGAGAGAGGCGGGGATATCCGATGAGGTCATCCGCCACTTTGGGCCCAAGATACCGGTGCTGGGCGTGTGCTTAGGCCATCAGTGCATAGGTGACGTGTTCGGCGCCAAGGTGGACCGGGCGGGCGAGATTATGCACGGCAAGACGTCTCTGATTTACCATGACGGCAAGGGCGTCTTTGCTGGACTTCCTAGCCCGTTTGAGGCTATCCGATATCACTCGCTGGTCATCTACCCGGAGACGCTGCCACCCGATTTGGAGATAACCGCGCGGACAGAGAAAGGTCTTATAATGGGTGTTCGCCACAAGCGGTACCCCATTGAGGGGGTGCAGTTCCATCCGGAATCCATCATGACCAAGGTGGGCAAGCAACTCCTTAACAATTTCTTGGCGATGCCCGTTCCGGCACAATAAGCCCGGAACGTCATGTCACGGTGAGTTCTTTTCCCGTACACCGGGACGGGAATAGGTGTGGAGGCAGAGGCTCTTGTTGACGCTGGAAACGCTCAACGGCGAGTGGGGGAGGTGGCTCATGGACATGCTGACATTAGCAACGAAGCACCAGGAGACCTGCAAAGCGCTCTCGCGCAAACCACGCGCAGATCTGTTGCTTTGGTATGCGGACTTAGGCGTGGAAGTGGACGATAACGAAGAGGTCGTCGACTACCATTGTCCAATCTGTGGCCGGCGGCGCACCATGCCGCTGGAGTTGTTTGTGTGTGTGGGCGAACGCACCGACCTCCGCTGCAGCGAGTACTAGGGCGACCCGGACGAGCGCGACGGCGAATAGCACTACCATAACGTGGATCCAACGTGACCCGGAAATACCAGCTCATGGGGAGCTGAAGGGAGAGGCGCATGGCCGTTCGAGCATTTGTGCTCATCACCGTGGATGCACTGCGGACTCGTGAGGTGATTGACCAGCTAAAGAAAGGCAAGCGCATCAAGACGGTCAACGAAGTGCTTGGCCCGTACGACATCGTGGCGGAGATTGAATCACCGGAACTGGATGATGTGACCAGCATTCTGCGCGAGGACATCCGGCCCGTCTCCGGCATCCGCAATACACTGACCTGCGTGGTCGTGCGCTAGTATAGCCAGCACCGCGTGCCGAGTTGGTGAGGATAGGCGCCCATGATTCGTGAAGCAATTGACGCGGCTGTCTCCGGCCGCAACCTGACGGAGCAGGAAGCCGCCGTGTGCATGGAAGAGATCATGACCGGAACGGCTACGTCCGCGCAGATTGCCGCGCTCCTGACTGCCTTGCGCATCAAGGGTGAGACTGCTGACGAGATCGCGGGCATGGCGCGGGTGATGCGCGACAAGGCCTTGCGTGTGGATGTTGCTGGCCCACTTCTGGACGTGGTTGGCACAGGTGGCGACGGCAAAGGCACCTTTAACATTTCCACTACTAGCGCGCTCGTCGTTGCGGGCGCGGGAGTGCGCATCGCCAAGCACGGCAACCGCGCGGCTTCTGGCATCACCGGCAGCGCCGACTTGCTGGAGGCGTGTGGCGTGAAGCTGGCGCTAAGTCCTGCCAGCGTCAAGCGCTGCATCGAAGAAGTCGGCATCGGCTTCATGTTTGCGCCCGCCTATCACCCGGCCATGAAGTTCGCCGCGCCCGTGCGCCGCGAAATCGGCATCCGTACCATCTTCAACGTGCTGGGGCCGCTGACAAACCCAGCATTCGCGCAATACCAACTCGTTGGCGTGGCGCAGGAGCGATTGGGCAGCCTGGTGGCGCACGCCTTTTTGGCGCTCGGCTCCAAGCACGCGCTTGTGGTGCATGGTGAGGATGGCATCGATGAGCTGACGCTGTCCGGCCCATCGCGTGTGTGGGAAGTGCAGCACGGCGCCGTCAAGGAAGCCCGCATGACGCCTGAAGACGCGGGCTTGAAGCGCGTTCCCACCGATGCCTTGAAGGGAGGCGACGCTCAAGCTAACAAGGTCGCGCTGGATAAACTTCTGCACGGCACGCCCGGCCCTATCCGTGACGTCGTGCTGTACAACTCGGCCGCCGCGCTCTTGGCCGCCGACCAGGTCAAAACGCTCAAAGAAGGCGTACAAAAGGCGGCCGCGTCCATTGACCAGGGCCAGGCGCTGAAGAAACTGCAAGCGCTGATGGAACTCAGCCAGAAACTGGAGTAGGCGATGCCCAACCTCCTAGACCCCATCGTCGAAGCCAAGCGCAAAGAAGTCGCTGAGCGCAAGGTGCAGACGCCGTTGGCGGAGCTGGAAAAGCGCATAGCGGCTGAGCCCATGCCGTTCAACTTCTCCGGTGCGCTCTGGGGCCAGTCCATGCGCCTCATCGCCGAAGTGAAGAAGGCATCGCCGTCCAAGGGCCTTCTTATGCCTGACTTTGACCCCGTGCGCCTCGCAACCACCTACGCGCGGAACGGCGCTGCCGCTATTTCCTGTCTGACTGACCAGCACTTCCAGGGCACCATTGACCATCTGCGCATCGTGAAGGATGCGGTGAAGGCCAAGAAAGTCCCCGTGCTCCGCAAGGACTTTGTGATTGACCAGTACCAGCTTTTTGAAGCGCGGGCGTACGGCGCTGACGCCTCGCTGCTCATCGTGGCCATTCTTCAGCCGCAGGAGCTAAAAGACCTCATGAAGCAGGCGAAGATGCTCTGGCTCCAGTGCCTGGTTGAGGTGCATACGGAAGAAGATCTCGCGCAGGCGGTGGACGCGGGTGCAGAGGTCATCGGAATCAACAACCGCGACCTGCACACTTTCCACACCACGTTAGACGTGACGGAGCGCATTGCACCGAAGGTGCCGCGCGGCAAAGTCCTCGTCAGCGAAAGCGGCATCAGCACGCACGCTGACGTGCAGCGCCTCTCCAAGCTTGGCGTCCACGCCATCCTCGTTGGCGAGGCGCTGGTCACTTCCAAGGACATTGGCGCGAAGATGCACGAACTGGTTGGCGCGGGCGTTCCCGCACGCTGATGCTCGTCAAAATCTGCGGCCTTCGCGAACCGGCACACGCCTTGGCTGCGGCTGAGTCGGGTGCTGACCTCCTTGGCATGATTTTCGTTCCCAGTACCCGACGCTACATCACGCCAGACCAGGCACGCGCCATTGTCCAAGCAGTCCGCAAAGCACGCGGCGCAAATGCCCCGAAGCTCATCGGCGTCTTTCAGAACCAGCCGATTGCCCAGGTGAACGAACTCGCCCAAGGTGTTGGGCTTGACTACGTGCAGCTTGCCGGCAACGAGTCCAACGATTTCTGCAAGCAGTCCGCTCTGCCTCCACTCAAGGTTCTGCACGTACGTGCAGACCGGCCGCGCGAGCAGACCATTGCCGAATTGGACACGCGCCTCAGCGAGTTGAACACGGCCGGATGGCTCGCCATGCTGGACAAGTATTTGGACGCGCAGGGCGGCGGGACGGGCCAGACCTTTGACTGGACCATCGCCGCGGAGCTTGCTGGGCGCGGGCACCGTTTTCTGCTGGCTGGCGGCCTGACGTCGGAGAACGTGTCGCAAGCTGTGCGTGCAGCGCATCCGTTCGGCGTCGACGTGTCCAGCGGGGTTGAGACGAGCGGCGCCAAAGACATCGCCAAGATTCAGGCGTTCATTAAGGTGGCACGCACCGCCTAGCAGGACTGATGTCGTGGCTCTTCATTGCCGCAGTTGCCGTCGTAGCGCTCCTCGTTCTCGGCGGTGCCATCTACGGCGGCGGCACAAACATCCAGGGCGGCCTGCGCGAGGCGCAGCGCATCCTGGGCAAGCACAAGCTCGGCATGAAACAGGTGATCCTCATCACGGACGGGCAGCCGACAACGTACACCACCGACGACGGCCACGTGGTGGGGTGGGGGCGGTTCCGCGCCACGCCGGACGTGCTGGCGGCGACTCTCAAAGAGCTATCGCGATGCACCAAGGACAACATCACCATTAACACCTTCATGATGACCAACCAGGACCGCACGTTGACGGAGTTTGTGCGGATGATGGCGGAGATCAATAACGGCCGCGCGTTCTTCACTACTCCTAACCACCTTGGCGAGTACATCCTGGTTGACTACCTGGGCAAAAAGAGCAAGATTTTAGGCGGCTAACGGGCTCGTCGCGTGAATCTCCGCATCCGCTCCATTGTTGCTGACCCTTCCTCCAGGTCTTGGGCAATGGCGAGGCGTTTTCAGGGAGCCTGAGCCGCATATCCGCTATCATGGGTGAGTCAGTTCGCCTTCAGGAGATGCCATGGCTACTTCCAAAACAACAGGGAAAGTGCCTGACGAGCAAGGCCGCTTTGGCCCGTACGGCGGGCGGTTTGTGCCCGAGACGCTCATGGGCGCGCTGGACGAACTGACGAAGGCGTATGACGCGGCTCGGAACGACGCGGCGTTTCAGGCCGAGCTGGTGTCGCTGCTAAAGAGCTATGTGGGACGGCCTACGCCTCTGACGTTTGCCGATAACCTCTCAAGGAAACTCGGGGGTGCCCGCATTTACCTTAAGAGAGAAGACCTGGCGCATACGGGGGCGCACAAGATTAACAACGCCATCGGGCAGGCGCTGCTGGCCAAGCGGCTTGGGAAGCACCGGATCATCGCGGAGACGGGCGCGGGCCAGCACGGAGTCGCCACGGCAACGGTGTGCGCAAAGCTGGGGATGGAGTGCATCGTCTACATGGGCAGCGAGGATATTGTGCGCCAAGCTCCGAACGTGCTCCGCATGCGGCTGCTGGGCGCGAAAGTCGTCCCCGTAGTGAGTGGCAGCAAGACGCTGAAAGACGCTATTAACGAGGCGGTTCGCGATTGGGTAACGAACATCCGCACGACGCACTACCTCCTGGGCAGCGCCGTGGGGCCGCACCCGTACCCGATGATGGTGCGCGACTTCCAATCGGTGATCGGGCTCGAGGCACGGCAGCAGATTCTGGACGCCGAGGGGCGCTTGCCTGACTACGTGGTAGCGTGTGTGGGCGGCGGGAGCAACGCCATCGGCACGTTCCATCCGTTTGTGGACGATTCTGGTGTGCACCTAGTGGGCGTAGAGGCCGGAGGCCAAGGTATGGAGACAGGGAAGCATGCGGCGACGCTGACGGCGGGCCGGCCGGGGGTACTGCACGGGTCGTACTCGTACCTCCTGCAGGACCACGACGGGCAGGTGCTGGAGGCGTACAGCATATCGGCGGGTTTGGACTATCCGGGGGTGGGGCCCGAGCACTCGTACTTGAAAGATATGGGGCGGGCGACGTACGTGAATGTGACGGACGCGCAGGCGCTGGAGGCGTTTCAACTGCTGTGCCGCACGGAGGGGATCATCCCTGCGCTGGAGCCTTCGCACGCGCTGGCGTACGTGCGGGAGCTGGCGCCTCGGCTGGCGAAGGACAACATCGTGGTGATGTGCTTGAGCGGACGCGGGGACAAGGACATGCCGATTATCACGAAGGCACTCGGCATGACTTAGTCCTGCACCATAAGGGCTTGAGATGGGTACATTTATGAGCGGGATGCTCCTCGCGATTTTGATGAGTGCGAGTTCCACTCTGGAAAGCTGTACACGAAGCATCCAGTCAGCCGCGGACTGTGTCGTCATTTCAGTCTCTCCATACTGGATACACTTCACCATACCTCTCAGCGCAGGTGTAGGAAACCCCTTAGATTTTAGGAACTCCTGTAGTGCGGTTAAGCCATTCTGCTAATGTAGAATAGATGCTGGATTTAGCGGCACTCTGTGTTCCTCTTCGTGACCCCATGAAAGGAGCTTCATGACAACCGCGCCCAACTACCAGGCGCCCGCCACCCTTCGCAAGCAAGACCCTCAATTGGCAGCCGCGCTTGAAAAAGAGATGCGCCGCCAGGTGGAGTCCGTCATCCTTATTGCATCGGAAAACTACGCGTCCAGGGCAGTCATGGAAGCCACCGGCTCGGTAATGACGAACAAGTACGCGGAAGGGTATCCCGGCAGGCGCTACTATGGCGGCTGTGAATTTGTGGACGTTGCGGAAAACTTGGCGATTGAACGCGCCAAGAAGCTGTTTGGCGCGGAGCATGCAAACGTGCAGCCGCACTCCGGCACACAGGCGAACATGGCGGCGTACTTCGCGCTACTCCAGCCAAACGACGTGGTCATGGGCATGAAACTGGATCAGGGGGGCCACCTCTCCCACGGCAGTCCTGTGAACTTCTCAGGCAAGACATACAAGTTTACAGCGTACGGTGTTGACCGCGAGACGGAGCGCATCGACTTTGCTGAGGTAGAGCGGCTAGCCAAGGAGCATCGGCCCAAGCTTATTGTCGCGGGTGCAACCGCCTACCCACGCACTATAGACTTTGCACGCTTCCGCGCTATTGCAGATGAGATCGGCGCAATGTTGATGGTCGACATGGCGCACATTGCAGGACTCGTGGCGGGCGGTGCGCACCCAACGCCGGTAGGCCACGCGCAGATTGTGACGACCACTACGCACAAGTCGCTGCGCGGTCCTCGTGCGGCGATGGTGCTATCCACGCAGGCGCTGGCCGCGAATGTCGACCGTGCGGTGTTCCCTCAGGCACAGGGCGGGCCGTTCATGAACGTGATTGCTGCGAAAGCCGTGTGCTTTGATGAGGCGCTAAAGCCGGGGTTCAAGCAGTACGCAGCACGAATTGTGGAGAACGCCAAAGCACTGGCGCAGACGTTGCAAAGCAATAAAATCCGCATCGTATCTGGCGGCACGGACAACCACCTGATGCTGGTTGATGTGGGATCGCTGGGCCTGACGGGCAGGGACGCCGAGGAATCGCTGGGGCGTGCGAACATCCATCTGAACCGCAATACCATCCCGTACGACACGAAGCCCGCGCGCGTAACCAGCGGTCTGCGCATTGGCACGCCGGCGGTCGCCTCTCGCGGCATGGGGCCAAAAGAGATGACTCAGGTGGGCGAGGCCATTGTGGAGGTGCTGGCGCACATGGGCGACGCCAGCGTGGAGAAGCGCGTTGGCGAGCGCATGGCCAAGATGGCGAGCGGATTCCCGGTGCCGGGGATTACAGCGGACAGCGGGTGGCCTCTGTAGCCCTTAGTAGGCTGTCGCAATCTCCACGTAAGCATCCGGCTTCTGTGAAGACGCCAATTGACTCCGAAGTCATCTTGCTTGTCCACCGCTAACGAGTTGCCAATTGTTGAAAGGTGGATGACTTCTGCTGAGGGGCGCCAGTGAAGTCGGTCACGTTGGTATGCTATAATCTTGCGGCGGGTTGAGAAGCCCGAATGGTATCCTTTTGCGTAATTGATGATTCCCGAGGAGGCCCCTTGGCAAACACGTATGATTTGACGATTGTTTTTAATCCTGCGGCTGCGGAGGATCGCGTGGCGGCGGTCATGGATCGTGTGCAACGTATCATCACGGAGCAGTCTGGCAGCATCCTCAAGCAGGAAAATCAGGGCATCAAAAAGCTGTCCTACCCCATTAAGCACCTGCAAGAGGGCAACTACATGTATACGCAGTTCCAGGGCGGCCCCCAGACTGGCCATGAGCTGTCCACCAACCTGCGCGTCAGCGACGATGTGATGCGCTATCTGGTGGTGGACACACATGTCAAACGGCCAAAGCCATTCAAACTTCGCCGCAGAAAGCCGCAGTAGCACGTGGTTGGCCATATCCGCATCATTGTTATAGGACGCGTAGGCACCGACCCTGAAATGCGGTATTCCGCGCAGGGGGTGGCGCGCACCACCTTTCGTTTCGCCAGCAGTCGCTATGTAAATACCCCCGGTGGCGAGCGGCAGGAGGAAACGGAGTGGTTCACCGTGGTGGCCTTCCGGCAACTAGCGGAGCAAGCCAACCAGTTCCTGGTAAAAGGGCAGCGCGCATACGTTGAGGGTCGCCTTCATTCGCGGTCATACGAAGCCAACGACGGCAAAGCGCGCTTCGTTAACGAGATTGTCGCCGACCGCATCCTGTTCCTTGATCGGGCAAGCACGAGCGGGCCTGGCGTCGAAGGCTCTCCTGCACCAGCGCCGGAAGCTGGCCAGGTGGAGGCGGAGGACCTGCCGTTCTAGCATATCCCTGCCTTTATTCCCAGCGTGCCTTAGAGTAAGTCCCTTGGCATGGAATACAGTTGGCGCATCAGGTACGGGCACTGAGTCTTTGCAATCACCAGAACTTGAGGAGAGCAACATATGACCACGCGACCGAGCGGAGCAGGCGGAGGATCAGGACCACGCAGGTTTGGGCCTCCAGGCGCTGGCGGACCATCCTCCGGTGGCGCTGGCGGCGGGCCAGGCGGCGTCAGGCCGCGTACGGGCCGCGGCCGTAGGTTTTTTCCGCCACGCCGCAAAGTGTGTCAGTTCTGCATTGACCACGTTCCATCCATTGATTATAAGGACGGGGGCCGTCTTCGCAGATACCTGTCGGAGCGCGCACGCATTGAGCCCCGGCGCAAGACCGGCACGTGTGCTAAGCATCAGCGCGCCCTGGCCGTGGCTATCAAACGCGCACGGCACCTTGGGCTGCTGCCGTTCATTGGCACCATCCAGAGCGAGTTCCATCGTGAGCGTCCACCGCGTGACTTTGGGCCGCGTAACTTTGGGCCGCGTCCACCAATGGACCAACAAATGCAGCCACCCATTGAGCCTCCCGCAATGACGGACACGGCGGTGCCAGCACCTGGAGCCGAGCCCGCCGCGGTGGGCCCGGCTCCAGCACAAGGCTAAGCGTCGATTCGCATTACTCTTCTATCTAACTTGCACAGCGTGGTTAGGGGTTAGGGCGTATGGCACAACGAGGCAAGGCAGTAGCGGCAAAGAATACGGCCCGCACCGAAACGCGAGCCGGTACCCGGCGGCTCTCCAGACGCGCTCAGACGGAGCAGCGCAACATCAGGCGCTTTCTGGTTATAGCCATCATAGGCCTTGTTGCCATTCTCACTATTCCGGCCGTTGGCTACTACATCACCATCATTGGCCCCACCCGGGAAATGGTGGTCAAGGTGAACGATACTAAGTACACCCTGGGCTACCTGCTGAAGATTCTGCGCAGCTATCAGTACACCAGTAGCGGCTCCTTAGACTTGTCCCGTGTGCCCTTTGACGTGGTGCACCTTATCGAAGAGAACGAGTTGGCACGGCAGTTTGCGCCTACACTAAACATTACGGTCACTGATGCAGAGGTGGCCGCAGACATTCGCAAGACTCTTATGGGCAAACCAAAACCAGGCGATACCACCGCACAAGACCAGCTTGACCGCGAATTTAAGGAGCGGTACCGCAACATGCTCACCGCAAGCAAGCTGAGCGAAGCCGAGCACCGTGAACTGGTACGCAGCAGCCTTCTCCGCGATCGGGTCACCGAGCGCGTCAGCACAGATATTGCGACCGTAGGGCCGCAGTACCACATGTACGCGATCACCTTCGACAGCGAGGCGCGTGCCAAGGAGGCGAAAGCCGAATTTGAACGCGGGCTCGCGTTCAAAGACCTGGTCGCCAAGTACTCCACAGAAACAGAAGCGGTGCGCAAAGAGGGCGCGGTTGGTTGGTTCGCGCGTGGGCTGTCCAGTTCGCTTGACGACCTTGCGGACAAACTTGCGGTGAACCAGCTCTCTGACATCACCCAAAACAACACGCCCGCTGCTCCCGGCCAGCCCGGCAAGGTGCAGTACAGCATGTTCATGATCAGAGAGAAGGCGGACGCCAGAGAGCTCACAGACGACCAGAAGAGCCAGTTCAAGCAGCAGGCGTTCCAGAAGTGGCTCAACGAGCAGCGCACCAAGAGTGTGGTGGAAACCAAGTTTGGTTCTGACCAGTACACCTGGGTTGTCCAGCAGCTTCAAAAGAGCGCGCCCAGGCGGCCCCAGGCGCCCCAAGGCTAGGGCGCAGCGTGGCGGCCAAAGAGATAGGTATTGGCCTGCTAGGCCTAGGCGTTGTTGGCTCGGGCGTTGCCGAGAGCCTGCTTTCCAACCACGCGAACTTGGCGCGGCGTGTGGGCGCTCCCGTCGCCCTCCGCGGCGCAGTAGTCCGCGACGTCAAGAAGCATCAGACTACCCGCTCCTGGCCTTTTCCTTTGTACACCGATGCCTCCAAGGTGCTGAACGCGCCGGACGTCGACATTGTCATTGAGGTCATGGGTGGCGAGCAGCCTGCGCTGAGCTACATGGAGCGCGCACTGCGTGCAGGCAAGCACGTGGTCACTGCCAACAAAGAGGTGATGGCCAAGCACGGCCCGCACCTGCTGGCCCTGGCACGCGAGATGGATCGCACGCTCAGCTTTGAGGCCAGTGTTGGCGGCGGCATTCCCATAATCGGCCCGCTCCAGCGCGACCTGCTGGCGAATGATTTGGTGTCTATCCGCGCCATCATCAACGGCACCACCAACTACATCCTTTCCAAGATGGCAAATGAGGGGATGGACTACAGCGTTGCGCTCAAGCAGGCACAACAGCTCGGGTTTGCTGAGGCTGACCCCACGAACGACGTGGAAGGCATCGACGCATCCTACAAGCTGGCGGTGCTTGCCAGTCTGGCGTTCCACACACGCGTGACCGCCACGGATGTGCCGCACGAGGGGATTACAAAGCTGCGCGCCAAGGACTTCCAATACGCGCGTGAGCTTGGCTACGCTATCAAGCTACTGGCCATCGCCACGCGTGAGAACGGCAGTGTGTGCGTGCGCGTGCACCCAACCATGCTGCCACAGGAAATGCTGCTGGCAAAGGTAGACGGTGCGTACAACGCCATCGAAGTGAAGGGCGAGCTGACCGGCACGCTCACATTCCACGGCCTGGGCGCTGGCTCCAAGCCAACTGCCAGTGCCGTGCTTGGCGACGTGGTCAACATCGCCCGCGCTCTTGCCGCCGGTGGCAGAAGCCCGTCACTGCTCACGCCTGAGGACTCAATGAGTGGCCAGGGCGCCACGCTGCGGAGTATGTCCGAGCTGTATCTGCGCTACTACCTGCGGCTAAACGTGCTGGACCGCGCCGGTGTGCTCGCCCAAATCGCCAGCGTGCTTGGCGAAGGGGGTATCAGCATCGCGTCGGTCATCCAGAAAGATACCGACGCCGTGGCCGGCACCGCAGAACTGATCTTCACGACGCATCCGGCCCAAGAAGCTCGGATGCGAGATGCGCTGAAGCGCATTGCGCAACTGCCGGTCATTAAAGAAGTTAGCAACGTAGTCCGAATGGAGCCCATCTAACATGAGACTCGCTGCGCATCCAAGCAAAGCGGGAATTGTAGAGGGTGGCTGCTTCCATTTTTGCGGTCGCATCGGCCTGGTACGAACCGGGCTCTGGCATTTCATCAGAGCTAGGTTTGCTGGGCGGTAACCTGGCTTGCGTTGCATACTCGCACAGGTGACAATGGTGCGCAGAGGGAAGCATGGCACAGAGCCTTCTTGAGAAATACAGCGCCTACCTGCCTCTGAATGACCGCACGCCGATGATTACGCTGGGCGAGGGCAACACCCCTCTAGTGAAGTCGGAGAGCATTGGCAAAGAGTTGGGCGCAGAGGTCTACTTCAAGCTGGAAGGGTGCAACCCTACCGGCTCGTTTAAGGACCGCGGTATGGTCATGGCCATTGCCAAGGCGCTGGAAGCCGGCAGCCGGTTCATCGCATGTGCATCCACAGGCAACACCAGCGCTTCCGCCGCAGCGTATGGCGCACATTACGGGCTCACCACACTGGTGCTTGTGCCAAAGGGCAACATCGCGTCCGGCAAGCTGGCGCAGGCCATCGCCTACGGCGCGCACATCCTCGCCATTTCAGGCAACTTCGACCGTGCGTTACAGCTGGTGCAGACACTCGCGTCCCGCTACCCCATCACGCTGGTCAACTCGGTGAACCCGTTCCGGCTGGAGGGGCAGAAGACTGGCGCCTTTGAGATTGTGGACGCGCTTGGTGAAGCGCCGGACTACCTGTGCATCCCGGTCGGGAATGCGGGCAACATTACGGCATACTGGCGCGGCTTTCGGCACTATAACCAGGCGGGCAAATCGGCTCGCCTGCCCAAGATGATGGGCTTTCAGGCGGAAGGCGCCGCGCCCATTGTAATGGGCCATCCCGTGGAAAACCCGCAGACCATCGCGTCAGCCATCAAAATCGGTAACCCGGCAAGCTGGCAATTCGCCGTTGCCGCGCGCGACGAATCAGGCGGGCGCATTGAAGCGGTGAGTGATGAGGAGATCCTGGAAGCGTACAAACTGATAGCGCGCAAGGAGGGCATCTTCTGTGAGCCTGCGTCCGCCGCGTCCGTGGCCGGCCTCATGAAGCTGGCCCGCGAGGGCGTGAACTTGCGGGGCAAGAAGGTGGTCTGCATCCTGACGGGCAACGGTCTGAAGGACCCTGAATTGGCGCAGCAGATTGCGGACATCCCCTTGCAAGAGGTCTCAGCTGATTTGGAATCCGTAGAGGAAGCCGTCTCCAGCCTCTGGGGTCGCTGATGTCTGCGCGTCGCTGAGGAAGCGGCGTGGCGTCCTGTGAAAAAAACGAATCGCCGCAGTACGGCGGCTCTGCATCCCAACCCACTGCTTCCGCATCACAATCACAGTCAACTTGAATATTGCCCGGTATACACGAAGGCACGCGCCCGTATACTTGAAGGAGACCCTCGTTGCTCAGTGCAGGAACTAGCTCATGACCTTGCAGGTGACCCAGGGAACCTTCAATTCGGTGCGGGATATCTGGAAGGAGCTCCTCCCAACCTGCGCGGCCAACACCATTTTCCTAACGCCCCTCTGGCAGCAGACGTGGTGGGAGACGCTTGGCTCTATGGAGGGCGCAAGCGCTGGGCGTGAGCTGCTGCTTCTGGTAGTCCAGTGTGCGGGGCAGCCGATTGGTCTGGCGCCGCTGCAGCGCATGGGCAGCACCATCGCGTTCCTGGGCGATACCGATGTGTTTGATTATCACGATTTTATCTTTAAGCATGGCGAAGAGAAAGACTTCTACAGCGCACTCTGTAGCCACCTGAGCACGCTGGCATGGGACCATCTGTATTTTCCATCGGTGCCGCAGGAGTCGCCCACGCTCCAGTTTTTACCGGAAGAGGCGAAGCGTTTGGGCTGGCAATGTACCATTGAGCAAGAAGATGTGGCCCCTGGGCTTTCCCTCCCCAAGACCTGGGATGACTATCTCGCCAACAACCTCAACAAGAAAGACCGCCACGAACTCCGTCGCAAGATGCGGCGCCTCTTCTCCACCGGCGAACCCAAGTTCCAGACCGTTTCCGACCCGCAACCTCTTGCTGACTACCTCACCCGTTTTCTGGACCTTATGCGCGCAGGACGTGAGGACAAACGCACGTTCTTAACGCCGGAGCGTGAAATATTCTTCCGTGCCATCTGCGGCGCCGCTGCGAGCGCGGGCATGCTGCGGCTGCACTTCCTGGAGCTACAGGGGAAGGCCGTAGCCGCCGCGATTTCGTTCGATTACAACGGGTGTCGGCTGCTCTATAACAGCGGCTTTTCTCCAGAGCACGCATCGTTGAGCGTGGGCTTGCTCATGAAAGCGATGTCTGTGCAAGAGGCTATCGAAAAGGGGATGTCGTATTACGACTTCCTGCGCGGGAACGAGCCGTACAAGTACGACCTGGGTGGCAAAGACCGCGCAGTGTACCGGATCAATATATGGCGCTAACGCGCCACACTGGAAGAAAGAAGGCGAATTCGATGCGTGCGGCTGTGATCAGCTTTCACACCTGCCCGTTGGATGCGCCTGGCGAGAAGAACGCCGGGGGCATGAACGTCTACGTCCGCCGCCTGGCGCAGGAGCTGGGCGCGCTGGGCTGCCGGACTGATATCTTCACGCGCAAGCACGGCCACGAGCACCAGCCCATCGAAGAGATTGGCGAGGGAGCGCGGGTCATTCACATTCCCGCCGGCCCAGTCACGACTCCCAAAGAAGGTTTGTATGATTTCGTC
The DNA here is from genome assembly GCA_009692665.1 of Dehalococcoidia bacterium. Lineage (GTDB taxonomy): Bacteria > Chloroflexota > Dehalococcoidia > Lucifugimonadales > SHYT01 > SHYT01. Next base: position 90,211 of record SHYT01000003.1, read on the forward strand.
CCGGGTTTTACGCTTGGCGTTTTGCAGTTTGCGGAGCGCAATGGCCTGCGCTATGACGCCATCCATGCGCACTATTGGCTATCCGGTGTGGCCGCGCTGCAGCTGCGTGCGGCGTGGAATGCGCCGGTGATCGCCACGTTCCACACGCTTGCGGAGATTAAGAAGCAGGCGCGGTTGGGAGAAAGCGAACCCGATATTCGCATTGAGCAGGAGAGGCGCATCATCGCGGAGGCGGATGCACTCCTCGTCTCCACCAGCCACGAGCAGATAGCCCTGGAACGCCTGTACGAAGTGCAGCCCGCCAAGGTGCTGGTGCTGCCGCCGGGTGTTGATACGGAGCTCTTCCGGCCCGTTGAACGCACCGCAGCGCATGATGCTCTGGGCCTGAACGGGCGGCGGCACATGCTCCTGTTTGTGGGAAGACTTGATCCGCTCAAGGGGCTGGACATTGTCCTTGAGGCAATGGCGCTCCTGGAAGACCACGACGACGTGGAGCTTGTAGTTGTCGGCGGTGAGCAGGAAGGTAAGTCGGAGACAGTGCGCCTTCGTCGTGTCGCGGATGTGCTCGGCCTTGGCGACCACGTGCGGTTCGTTGGCATGGTTCCACATGAGGAGTTGCCCTATTACTACAGCGCCGCCGAGGCGCTGGTGATGCCCTCATACTATGAGAGCTTTGGGCTTGTGGCGCTGGAGGCGATGGCCTGCGGCACGCCCGTGGTGGCGGCGCGCGTGGGCGGACTGCCCACTATAGTGCGTGACGGCGAAACTGGCTTCCTGGTGCCCTGGCACTGCCCGGAACCGTTCTCCCAGCGCATCGAGATGCTGCTGACCAACAAGGGCCTGCGCGATTCTATGGGCCGCGCGGCGCGTGAGCGAGCGGCGCTGAGGGATTGGAACACGGTAGCTCAGGAAACCTTGGCGCTCTATGCGGAGGTCGCGCACACGCGGCGCTCACGCAACGCGTAGCCCTCTACAAAATTTCGTGAGGTGGCTGCATGGAAACTCCCGGCATAGTGCTTGTGGTCTTTGCGCACCCGGATGATGCAGAATTTGGATGCTGTGGCACCATTGCCAAATGGTGCAAAGACGGCGCTGAGGTGCATTACCTTGTCGCCACCTACGGCGACAAGGGTTCACAGGACCCGGACATGCTGCCGGAGCGGATGGCGATCATCCGTGAAGCGGAGCAGCGCGCCGCGGCCGCCGTGCTGGGCGTGAAGTCGGTGGAGTTCATGGGCTATCCGGATGGTGAGGTTGAGCCTTCGCGGGAGATGCTGGGCAAGATTGTGCGCCGCATCCGCCAGGTGAAGCCGGACGTGCTGCTCACCATGGAGCCGCACCCTCGGCTAACCCACTCGCACCGCGACCACCGGATGGTAGGGCTGACCGCAGAGGATGCATGCTTCCCCTATTGCCGCGATCGCCTCCACTTCCCGGAGCACCTGCGTGAAGGGCTGGAGCCGCACAAAGTCGGCGCTGTCCTTTTTTTCGGCGGCAGCGATGAGCACCATGAGTTCGTGGACATTTCCGATGTGATGGACACGAAGATCGCGGCCATTAAGAAACACGCCAGCCAGGTGGGCACTCGCGAGATTGGGCCTCAGCAGTTCGAGCGCGCCAAGGAGATCGGCAAGAAGTTTGGCGTGCAGTACGCCGAAGCATTCCGAAAGATAGAGTTCAGGCGGTAAGGGGTAGCCTGCCGGTGGAAACCGCCAGCGTAGCCGCAATAAGCAAGGCAACGGTGGTACACCGTGAGATGGTAAGATGAGGCGCGTCTCCAAGTGGAGATTGTCGGAGAATTCGCTTTGGCTTTCCGAGCGTTGCGGTACAGCAGCTACCGCTGGTTCTTGTCCAGCAGTTTGTGCCAGGCCTGCGCTATGGGGATGCAGCAACTCGCGCTGGGCTGGCTGGTGTTACAACTTACTGGCTCCGTTGCGCAGCTTGGCCTGGTTGTGTTTCTGCAGGGGCTTCCAGGTATGGTCCTCATGGTCTTTGCGGGAGCATTTGCGGACCGGGTTAACCGTAAAACGCTGCTGGTGGTCAGCCAAATACTGCTTACGAGTGTCATCCTCGCGCTAGCCTTACTGTATTTTACAGGGGTCATCCAGGTATGGCACATCTACGTGGGCGGTGTGCTTTCAGGCATAGTGCAGGCATTCAATATGCCAGTGCGGACAGCCATTGTTCGGGATCTGGTGGACCGCGAAAGCATCATGAATGCCGTGTCCCTCAACAACGCTATCGGGATGCTCTCACGCATCATCGCGCCGGCGGCCGCCGGGTTTATCATCGACTGGATCGGCATCGGCCCTGCTCTCTTGATGAACGCTGGCTTCTACACTGGTGGGGTGGTTTGCCAGCTGTTTATGGGCGGACTGCCTCGCCAGTCGCCAAAAGCCAGCGTTGGGCGTGAAGTCCTTGTTGGCGTGCAGTTCGTGGCGTCGCATCCGCAGCTCTACACGTTTATCTTGCTCACAATGACAATGGGTTTCTTCGGGCAACCATACATGCAACTGACCCCTGCATATGCCACCACGGTCCTAGGTCTGGGAGCCCAAGGCACAGGCATGCTCCTCACGGCGGGCGGGGTTGGTGCACTGTGTGGGAGTCTATTACTAGCTGCACTAGGGGATTACAAGTACAAAGAGCGTCTGCTGTGGACTACCATTTTCCTCTACAACGCAAGCCTTTTCCTGTTCAGCTTGGTGCCAAACTTTGCGCTGGACCTGTTGATCTTGCCCATCGTGGGCTTTGGCGGCACAACCTTCCTGGCGTTGGCGAATATCATGCTGCAGCTCAACACTCCGCCAGGGCTGTCCGGCCGGGTCCTCAGCATCTGGATGATTGGCGGATCGCTTGTGTCTGTCGGAGCTTTACCCATGGGCATGGTGGCTAGCGAGTTCGGAATCCGCTTTGCGCTTGGCGGCGGCGCATTTATCTCCATGCTGGTGACCATTGCGCTGGCGCTCCTATACCTTCGTACGCGCAAAACAGTACGGCAAGAGCCTCTGCCTTTAGAGGCATAGCCTTCACACCTATCGTCGTGTCACCCTGGAACTATTTCGTCCAGGAGTTCGCCCATGCCGCCTCCCGTGGGACAGCCTCCAAAAGCCTTCGGAGCACGTCACACCGTCTTGCACAACCACCGCATCTCTCTAATGAAGACGTTCCGTGTCCCTTCCTGCGTACCCACGCGCGCTACAGCGGCCAGCAAGGCGGCGGTGCGGGCGTCATCGTGCACCAAGAGGGGCTGATAGTGACGAACGGGCGCGTGGTGCCGGCCCGCGTGCTGGCCATTGAGCGCGAACGTGATCTGGCGGCGCTGACCGTTGACGTCCACGGCCTGACGTCCATCGAGCTTGGGCGACTCAAAGGCGTTGCAGCTTGGGCAGTACGTCATCGCCATGGGCCATCCGTGGGGCATGACGAACGCAGCCACGGCGGGTGTTGTGGTTGGAGCTGCGGCGCATCCGGGGATTCCGCGCATGGGGCGTGATTGGGTGGTGGTGAATCTCCACCTGCGCCCCGGTTACTCCGGCGGCCCGCTGTTTGACGACCGCGGCAGGCTCATTGGCATCAACACAATGATGGCCGTTCACGACGTGGGCATGGTAGTGCCGGTGCACGCAGCCAAGCGGTTCCTGCGGGACACCCTCGCCGTCACGGCAGATGAGTCTGCCGTGACGGTCTGACGGCAAGAGACATCCGGGCAAAGATGAAAGAGGGCCGCTCCGTGAACGGGGTGTCCTTCTTTTCCGATGCCTCATGATTCCCTAAGAGATGTTCGCCGCCGCGCCAACAAGATGCTCCGGCAGGATTTTTATCTTGATGCGGACCTCCGAGGTCTTCCCGCGGCCCGCGCCGGCGAGCCATCCCGCGTAGGCTCGACCGCTGTACTTCATGGACAGCTTGTCGATGTGTTCATCTGCGCCCTGCGTCGTCACTTCAACAACCCGCCCACGAATCTGGAGGTCGTTGCGCGTGCCGTTCTTCACGTCCGCGATGGACAGGGCAACGAGAGCATCTTTCTTAAGGTTGCGCGCTTTAGTGCGGCCCTGCGCGGTGTTTATATAGACGTACTCACCGTCCGTGTCTACCCATACGGGGGTCACCTGCGGCGAGCCATCCCGCATCAACGTGGCAACGTGCGCGAGTACCGGCCTGTCCAGGAGTTCGCAGACTGCCGCCGGAAGTTTTTTGGGCATTATTTTATTCTCCTCGCTTGTGAATGAAGCCTGCTCGAGGCAGGCTTTGTTCCCATGTGCAGGATATGCCGTGGGTAGCCGGGCTACTCGATGCGCGCGATGCGGTACCGCAGTGTGCCGCGCGGGCTGGAAACGGAGACTTCTTCGCCTGTACCCTTATCGATGAGTGCGCGGCCCAGCGGGGATGCGATGGAGATTTTCCCCTCGTGAGGGCTGACCTCTTGCGGATCGACCAGCAGGTACGTCACTTCTTTGCCGGACACGACTTCCTGCAACATTACTCGGCAGCCGTGGTAGACCTTAGAACGTGCAGTCTGGTGCTCGCCACTCAGCACCTCGGCACCTTCGAGCGTGGCCTCAATCTGCCGGAGCTGTCCCATAAGGTGTCCCTGCTGCTGGCGCGCGGCTTCTAGAGGGAAGTTCTCCCGGAAGTCTTTGTCGGCGGCCGCCTTTTTGATATCCTCAGAGTTCTTGATGAGGTCTTCTTTGAGCTGTACCAGCTTGGCCTGGAGGCTGGCATGGCCCTCAACGGTGAGCTGCGCGGGTTCCCTGGGCCGCCTCTTGGAGGCGTCGGAAGCCTTGCCAACCCGGCGCGCCTTTACGTGCGACGCCAGGCCCACAGGCAGCGCTGCCTGTTCAACGATATATGTGAAGAACTCCTTCAGCACCTTGACTCGCTTGGATGCCGTCTCCATGCTGGTAGATATGGTGCTGGAGTACGCTTCAATATCTCGCGGTGTGAGTTGGGCAAGCTGATACTGACGCCCAAAATGCCGCAGAAGGCTACTCAGTTCTTGTTGCGTCGCGGCGTCGACTTTAGAGAGGCTCTGAAGGTAGAGGGTAGCCGCTGCTTCTAAAGTAGACGGGGTAAACTGGGTGCTCACGAACGTCTCCGGCCTGTTAACCATGTAACTAGTGTATCGAGCACCCTTTCGCGCTGTCAACCAAACGATGAGCCCCAGCCAAGATCACGCGCGTGCTCATGACGCTTTGCCCGCGCGCTCCAGGATCTCTTCTCTACTGAACGGTGTTTGTAGCGGAGCAATCACCTCGCGGGCTAATGTCTCTACCTGCGACATGAACTCTTCCGGCCTGCACACCGCGCGCATCACCAGTTTTGTGGCACCGGCGTCTACGAACTCGTTCACCTTGCGCCGAACGTCGTCCGGCGTGCCCAGCGCCACCACTTCGCGTATTGGTTTCTCACGCCCAAGGTACAAGAGATCCGCGGCGCTCTCGGCAGCTTCTTGAGGTGTCCTGCCAAAGCGAAACTGCACGTAGGCGCCGAAGTGGTCCTCCGGGATTGCCCGGCCTGCCTCCGCCGCGTACCGCTTAATGGTGGTAACACCCTCAGCCACCTCGGCAGGGCTTGCCGTGCCCACCAGCCAGCCGTCACCATGATAGCCGGTGCGCCGATATGCGCCGTCGCTCTTCCCGCCGATCCAGATGGGTGGGCCGGGCTTTTGCCAGGGCTTTGGATACACCGTGATATCGTCTACCTGGTAGTACTTTCCGTGGTACGTCACGTGGTCTTCTGACCACAGCTTCCGCATGAGCGCGATGGACTCATCAGCTCTGCGCGCCCGCTCGATGGGCTTCACACCAGTAGCCTCCAGGTCGCGCGTTGCTGGGCTGCCAATACCAACCACGACCAGCAGCCGTCCCTGCGAGAGGAAGTCGAGCGTGGCGAGTTGCTGCGCCAGCGGTACAGGGTGCCGCGTGCCCAGCACAATCGCGCTTGGGCCGAACTTCATAAGCTTGCTGCGCGCCGCTACGAATGCCATGGTCGTGATGGGATCAAGGTTCATGTTGGTAGAGACGAGCCGGTCGCTGAACCAGAGCGAGTCGATTTGCCACTCATCGCACCGATCGATGAACTTAACGAGTGCATCGGGTGTTTTTCTTGGAAACGGCCACGCGCCAAAGCTAAGGCCCAGCCGAACTTTCATTGTCCCTCCCCATCTCACGTCAAGCGTATTCTGCGCCGTGCACGCGTGTTGTCAAGCTTGACGGGAACTGAGTGAAAGGGGAAACTCCAAGGAAGGAGTGCTCCTCCTTCCCCTAGTACTCGGGACAGGCTCTCTGGATACCCTGCTTAAGGATTTAGCGAGTGCGCATTCTTGGAATAGAAAGCTCGTGCGATGAGACTGCTATCGGCATTGTTGAAGATGGCCGCAAGCTGCTCTCTAACGTGGTCAGTTCACAGGTGGAAATCCACGCACGCTACGGCGGCATCGTACCAGAAGTCGCCTCGCGGCAACACGTCCTCGCTATCCTGCCCATTTACCACCAGGCGCTGGAGTTAGCGCGCACCCGTCCGCAGGACCTCGATGCTATCGCCGTGACCAACGGACCGGGACTCGCAGGCTCCTTACTTGTTGGGCTGAATTTCGCAAAAGGGCTCGCGCTGTCGCTTGGCATGCCGCTCCTGGGCATGAACCACATGGAAGGGCACATCTACGCATTCTGGCTGGAAGACGCGCCAGACCCCTCAAAAGAGCCAGGTTTCCCCCTCATCATCCTCCTCGCTTCCGGCGGGCACACAGAACTGGTACTCATGTCCAACCACGGCCAGTACCGCCTCCTTGGGAAAACACGCGACGACTCCGCAGGTGAGGCATTCGACAAGGCAGCCCGCTTGCTGGGCCTTGGCTTCCCTGGCGGACCAGAAATTCAGCGCGCAGCAGCAGGCGCAAAATCATCCGAGCCGTTCACGCCGCCCATGCTCCATGAAGGGGGACTCGACTTCAGCTTCAGTGGTCTCAAAACTGCACTGGTGCGGCGCGTGCAGGACACCCCTGTCCCTGTCGTTGGGCCATTCGCTGCGGGGTTTCAGCGCTCCGTAGTAGAGGTCCTCGTTACCAAGACACTTCAAGCAGTAGGGATACACGGGGCAAGAGGCGTCATCCTCGGCGGTGGCGTAGCGGCCAACAGCCTCCTTCGCGAGCAGATGCAGGCTCGCGCTCCCGTGCCAGTGCTCCTGCCGAGGCCGGGTCTTTGCACGGACAATGGCGCTATGGTTGCGGCGGCGGCGGCCTTCCGATATGGCAGTGCGCTGCCGCGCACGGGCTACGGATTGGACCTGGACGCAATACCGAGTTTAAAGATTGATGATGTCCCAGGGGGTTATCAAACCCTCCGGACTTGAAGATTTACGTGGAGGCATTACACCGCCGTCCAACTACTGCAATCGCACGTTCAGGGTGTTCTCGCAATTGATTCTGACGCCTTGACTGCTAAGCGGAATTGCTAGATGGCAAGGGTATCCAGATGCCGCCCCAACAGCAAGTGAGCACGACGTTCAAGAAGGCACCACGGGCAAAGGAACCAAAGGGCACCAACCTAGCCTTGCCGCTAGGTTGACCCTGCGTCAAGCGTTACATCACCTTCGCAAAAGGACTGTGCCCTGTGGTGGCTGCGGGAGATGTGGCGGAGATACAGCAGGCGCTTCTCGTAGAAGCGCCTGCGTCGGCCTTGGCTACGAAACATGCACCGAAACTCATTGGCTTCTCAACGCGCCGGCGAGATTGCTGTGAACATCCTTCTACCGTTCGCAGCAGCCTTTGGGAAGGCAAAAAGTGACACTAATTTGGCAAGGAAAGCATTCGCTGCCTACGAGGCTTGGCCGGCGCTAGAGACAAACCACAAAGTGGGAGAGGCTGTACGGGTTTTCGGGCTACGCGTGCCAGTGTCCCAGTTGACCGCCCGGCAGCAACAGGGATCGCTGCATCTTTATAAATCTCACCTTGGTTAACGAAACAAGGAGGGTGATGTCCCTTAGAGAATGGATTCGTGCATAAAATCGCACAGGGTGGTATCAAGGACGTAATCCATAAACCTTGTAAGTAGGATTTATAACAAGCATAGCTTGTAGGCCGTGCGCGGCTGTGTTACCCTTAGAATAGGCTCATCTAAAAGAGCCGTGCGTTACCACAGGATCGGAAAGGAGAATGACATAGCGATTACTATACCTGTCATCCTTTTCGCCATCGTGGCCTTGGTCATTGGGACCGGTATCGGATACCTAGTCCAGGCAAAGCGCGCCAGCAAGATACTGGCCGGCGCTGAGGCGAAGGCCCGAGAGGCCGACGCTGAGGCAAAAGATGTGCTGCAGAACGCTGAGGCCCAGAAGAAGACGTTACTTCTGGAGGGCCAAGATGAACTGCGCAAGCTGCGAGTTGCTCAGGAAGCTGAGCTTCGAGAGCGGCGCAGCGAACTGCAGCGGCAAGAACGCCGCGTTGCGGGCCGTGAAGAAGCCCTTGATCGGCGGTCGGACAGCCTGGAGCGGCGGGAGCGCGCCATTGGCTCGCGCGAGCAGGAAATGGAGCAGCGCCTTGCCGAGGTAGAGGACCTTAAGAAGCGTCACCTCAAGGAGCTAGAGGTAGTGGCGAACCTGAACGCTGCCGAAGCTCGCGAGTTGGTGCTGAAGAAGGCTGAAGAGGATACGAAGCAGGATCTTGCGCGCCAGTACTACGAGTTGCAGCAGCGATTCGCCAGCGAGGCCGACCAGCATGGTCGCAGGCTCCTGGTGGAAACGATGCAGCGGCTGGCGTCCGATGTTGTTTCCGAGTCCACCGTTACTGTCGTCCCGTTGCCCAATGATGAGATGAAGGGTCGTCTCATTGGCCGTGAAGGGCGGAACATTAGAGCAATAGAGCAGGCCACCGGGGTAGACCTGATCATCGATGATACGCCGGAAGCAGTTACTATATCTTGCTTCGATCCCGTGCGCCGTGAAATCGCTAGGCTCGCGCTCACAAAGCTGATTAGTGACGGGCGCGTGCAGCCGGGACGCATTGAGGAAACGGTTGAGAAGGCCCGCCAGGAAGTCGAAAAGACCGTTTGGGAGTCCGGCGAGCGTGCCTGCTTGGAGGTAGGCGTCACTGGTCTGCATCCGGAGGTAATCAAGCTGCTGGGCAGGCTCATCTTCCGGACCAGTTATAGCCAGAATGTGCTGAAGCACAGCATTGAAATGTCATTCATGGCGACGATGATAGCCACGGAATTGGGAGCCAACGTCAACGTGGCCAGGGCAGGCGCACTGCTGCACGACTTGGGCAAAGCTCTCACCCATGAAGTGGAGGGTCCCCATGCGGAAATTGGCGCAGAGTACGCCGCCAAGTACAACGTGCCTGAGCCAATCCTGAAGTGCATTCGCGAGCACCACGATCCGCAGCAGACTACAGTTGAGTCATGCATAGTGCAGATGACGGACGCGCTTAGCGCAGCGCGTCCCGGCGCACGGCGTGACACGCTGGAGCGGTACGTGAAGCGCCTAGAGGAGCTCGAAGCAGTCGCCAATAGCTTCCCTGGTATCGAGCGGTGCTTTGCCATCCAGGCAGGCCGTGAGGTGCGGGTGATAGTGAAGCCGGAGCAGGTGGATGACGCCAATGCTTTGATGCTCGCCAAAGACATCGCTAAAAAGGTGCAAGACAAGCTGGCGTTCCCGGGCCAAATCAAAGTCGTAGTCATCCGCGAAACGCGGTCGACTGAATACGCCCGGTAGCGACGACGCCACGGCAAATTGGTGTCCGGTAGGTAGGGGCGAGGTAACCTCGCCCCTACCTGTTTATGGATGCACGATAATAGGGGCCAAAGTTTCGCCCGCGCAGAAGCGGTAGCAAGGGAATGTCGTGCGTATCTTGATGATTGGTGACGTGGTGGGGCGACCAGGACGACGCGCCCTGGAGTTGTTCGTCCATGGCTTGCGGAAAGAATTCGCCATTGACATGGTCATTGCCAACGGGGAGAACTCCGCAGGCGGTTTCGGCATTACGTCTGAGACCGCAGGCGAAATATTGCGGGCGGGCGTAGATGTCATCACTACTGGCAACCACATTTGGGACCAGCGGGAAATAATCCCGCACCTGGACGAAGGGCTTCCTATTCTGCGGCCGCTGAATTACCCGCCGGGCTCTCCGGGGCGGGGGTTCATGCTCAAGAGTGGCGTGCTCGTCATTAATGCGATGGGCCGCGTCTTCATGGACGCGCTCGACTGCCCGTTCCGTGGCATTGATGCTGTGCTCCAGTCCGTTAATCCGCTGCCGAAAGTCATTGTCGTAGACCTGCACGCTGAGGCGACCTCTGAGAAACAGGCTATGGCCTGGTATTTGGACGGCAGGGTAAGTCTCGTCGTGGGTACGCACACCCATGTGCCTACTGCGGACACCCGCATCATGCCCAAAGGCACTGCCGCTGTGACTGATCTTGGTATGGCAGGCCCAGCACTTTCGGTTATTGGCATGGACCCTGCTACTGTACTTGAGAAGTTTCTGACTCAGACCCCGCGCCGATTCACCGTTGCCAGTGGACCCGTCAAGATGAATGCCGTCCTCGCTGATATTGATGAGACTACTGGCAGAGCGCGCTCTATTGTCCGTGTGGACAGGGAGGCGGCATGACGATTGGCAACGCCCAAGTCGACCTGCACCTGCACACCACAGCATCCGACGGGCGGCGCACTCCACAAGAACTAGTGCAGCTGCTCGTGAAGCGCGGTGTGCGCTATGCCGCCATCACCGACCACGACACCACTGAGGGCCTGGACGCCGCGTTTGAAGAAGCTGCAAAACACCCTGGCCTGACGCTTATTCCCGGGATTGAGCTTTCCTGCGACATACCCGGCAGCGAAGTGCACATGCTAGGGTTATTCATGGACTACAGGAACCCGGAACTGCAAACGACGCTCAGGCGCTTTCGCGATGGGCGCGCCCATCGGGGCCAGCAGATGGTGGAAAAGCTCACCGCGCTGGGCTATTTACTTGAGTGGGCTGATGTCCAGCGCATAGCTAATGGCGCAGCCATCGGCCGCCCCCACGTTGCGCTTGCGCTTATGGAGCGCGGCTACGTGTCCAGCACGCAAGAAGCCTTCGACCGCTTCTTGGGCAGGAACGGCCCTGCCTATGCCGAGCGGGAAAAGATGACGCCGGTGGAGGCCATCCACATGATTTCCGCCTACAAAGGGCTGGCGGTGTTCGCGCACCCCACATTCACTGAAAACGCGGATGCTCTGATATCAGAGATGTGCCAGGCCGGCTTAGTAGGTATGGAAGTGTTCTATAAAAGCTACCCGCCGGACGTAGTTGGATATTTATTCCGCTTGGCGCGCAAGCACAATCTGGTGCCGTGTGGTGGCACGGACTTCCACGGCTTGAGCACACACGGCGAAGTGGAGCCCGGCACAGCTGGCCCCCCCATCGAGGTGTTCACGCAGCTTGAGCGTCTCGCAAACGCGAAGAGGAGCGTTACCACCGCGTGAATGCGCTGACACCCTCATCTTGGCTTGTCGCGCTTGTTGTTCTGGCAGCCTACCTGTGGGGTGGGGTGCCTTCCTCGTATCTCGTGGTTCGCCTCAAGAAGGGTGTAGACCTCCGCAAGACTGGCTCCGGTAACGTTGGCGCCACTAACGTTATGATGCACCTGGGCTTCAAGACCGGCCTTCTTGTGGGCGCGTTTGAGGCCATTGGCAAAGCCACCATTCCTATTCTGTTGGTGCGTCTCTTCGGCCTCAGCTTAAGCGTCCAGGTCGCCGTTGCGCTTGCGGCCATCGCAGGCCACAACTGGTCGCCGTACTTAAAGTTCACAGGCGGACGAGGTATTGCTACCATGGCAGGCGCCATTATCGGCCTACTGGCCTGGAGTGATTTTATTGTTATGCTCTTCTTTGCTATCCTCATCGGCCGCATCATCACCAAGCAGTTCGCGCTGTGGACTACGGTTGCCCTTATCTTAATGGCGCCGGTCTCGCTGCTGATCCGTGCACCGTCCGAAATCATTTGGTTCAACATCGGCGCATTCGGTATCATTGCGGCGAAGCGGTTCACGGCGAACTGGGAGCGTCCTGCCAAGGGCGTGCCGCTCTACAAGGTCTTTTGGTACCGTTTCCTGTATGACCGCGACATAGCAGACCACACGCAGTGGATCACACGTGGCATCACTAACACCTATCGCCCCAGTACGCGGTAGCGCGCAGGCGCGCGCCGACCTGCTGAAGAGACCCTGTTATTGAGAGAGATGAGTCTCCACAGTCAACAATTTATCGAAGGGAAGAGAGTCCAGAGGGTTGCAGTCCTCTGGCGTAGCAAACCGATGGCCCAAGAAATACTCTATTGCTCAAACCACAAAGACATTGAAACGACGCTTCGCTGCGCGAAGTGCGATAAGCCCATCTGCGGCAAATGTGTCGTCTTCACCGACGTGGACACCCGGTGCCGTGAGTGTGCGCGGCTGCAGCGCATTCCCACCTATAATGTCAGCCCCATCTACCTCGTGCGCGGTCTGGTTGGCGGCCTTGCGATAGGTGTGGCCGCTGGCTTTACACTTGCGCTGCTGCTGACCGTCGGTCTGCCGGGCCAGCTTGGGCGCGTGGCGGGCATCGTTGGGCCGCTCGCCATCATAGCCATTGGGTATACCGTTGGCGAGACCGTGACGCTGGTCACCAACAAGAAGCGAGGCCCGGCGCTTCAAGCTGTTGGTGTGGCAAGCCTGGTAGTCGGCTATCTGGTGCTTGAAGCGCTGACACCATGGCTCATAATCGGTAGCCTGTTCGGCATCATAGCGGCCATCGTCGCCATTGCGATTGTTGTTGGGCGGCTTCAATAACCTGACCCCTGAGGCTGGTCCACTTTATCAAAAGCACTTCGTTTTGCATGGCGCGCCCCTCAATTTAGGTGGCGCTATACTGTTTTCGTATCACAGAATTAATCAAACTATAGTTTGCGCCCCAGAAATGGCCATATCAGGGAGGGACACGGATGCCCATCTCCGCAAAAGTCCGCCAGGCCATGCAGTCGCAGTCCTGGATACGCCAGATGTTTGAGCTCGGCATTGCGCTGAAGAAGCAGTACGGCGATGAGAACGTCTATGACCTCTCGCTGGGCAACCCCATCCTGGAGCCGCCCGCAGCGTTCCAAGCCGAGTTGAAGAAGCTGGCAGAGCACCCCGGCAAAGGCACGCATCGCTACATGCCCAACGCGGGCTATTTGGAGACTCGCCAAGCGGTAGCCACGCACATTGCTACAGACACCAGCCTGTCCTTTACAGATGCCCACATAGTCATGACTGTTGGCGCAGGTGGCGCCATTAACGTGACGCTCAAGGCGTTGCTTGACCCTGGCGATGAAGTGCTGGTCCTTGCGCCATTCTTCCCGGAGTACATGGCGTACGCTGACAACCATGGCGGCTTAGCGCGCATTGTGAAAACCGATGAGTCCTTCCAACCGGACCTGGAAGCACTGGAGAAGGCCATCACGCCGCGCACGAAAGCGCTTATCGTCAACTCGCCCAACAATCCCACCGGCGTCATCTACACAGATGAGAAGCTGCGGGGCTTGGGACAGGTGCTGGCTCGCGCCCAAACCCGTATCGGCCATCCCGTCTACATGATCAGCGACGAGCCGTACGCCAACCTCGTGTACGACAGCCAACCATTTCCACGTCCAGTGCACTACTACGAGACGAGTATCATAGCAACGTCCTACTCTAAAGACCTCTCCCTCGCTGGCGAGCGCATTGGCTATGTGGCAGTGCATCCCTCTTGCCCGGACGCACAAGAACTGGTGAATGCCTGCATTTACACGAACCGTGTGCTCGGGTTTGTGAATGCACCAGCGCTCATGCAACATCTAGTCCGAGCGCTTCAGGACTCGCACGTGGACGTCGCCTGGTACCAGCGGCAGAGGGACACGGTCTACAACGCCTTGAAGAAAATGGGCTATACCTTAGCCAAGCCGCAGGGTGCCTTCTACGCTTTCCCGCGTTCGCCCATTCCGGACGACGTTGCGTTTGTGCAAGAGCTTCTCAGGGAGCGTGTCATCGTTACGCCGGGTACGGGGTTTGGAGCGCCGGGATACTTCCGGATCTCCTATTCTGTAGAAGAGCGAGTGCTGAACGGCGCGTTAGAAGGTTTCGCGCGGGTGGCAAAGGCACATAAACTCGGCTAGCCGCACGCCACTGCATGTGGTCACAGTACATCCCCTCGACATCCACCAAGAGCGCGGCACGTGATTCTACGCAATAAAAAGGGCGCCTCCAATGGAAGCGCCCTTTTTATTGCTGTGGCTCCACCCCTTGAAGCGTGCCTAACCCGAAAGTTAAGCAATCCCCTCAAAGGAGGGAGCCAATGGTTGTGCTGGGTTGGTACGCATAGGCTCTCACCTCCTTCCATGTAAATTCAGTCTATCAAAGCAAAGTCTAGGGTGCAATGGCTGTCGAATAAATGTGCTGATTATTGCTACGTGGCTTGGTGTACGCTCACGCGACCATATGCCATCTCAATCTCGAGGTGAAGCTTGCTGCTGGCTGCGGCGTATTCAGGCGAAGTATGCATAGCGCGGCGAAGGACTCCGCTCATTTGACACCCAAGGACCCTGACTTCACCCACCGTCACCTCTGCGTCCACGCTGGCGACAACCTCGGCCGGGAGCCACACTTCTACCACCCCAACGACGCCATTCACGATGACGGAGTGCTCGCCTGGCACTGCTGTGGCTTGTCTGAAGTCCAGCACAATGGAGCCGAGACCGACCTGATAGACGCTATCGCTGATGGTTGTTGGGGCTGCGCGTATGGAGCCGAGTGTCTTGTCCTGAAAGACGGGTGGTGGGTTTCGGTGGTAGCGACGGAGCGTGCCGAGTATGAGGGGGAGCAGGAGCAGCACGCTGGCGCCCAGCGCGGCATCGCCGAGGCTGATGTCCACGACGCCTGTGCCGTTCAACAGCGCCACTGCCGCCACGATGACAAGCACCAGCAGCAGCACCTGCCGCCAAACGGCTCCCATCTACTGGGTGCGGCCGCGCCAGGGACCCTTGAAGTTGCCAAGCAAAATGCCGAGGCCGATAACAATCAAGATAACGGGCCAGTACGTGCCAAGGCCCTGCGTAATGATACCTAGCTTCTCCAGAAGCAGCAGCACACCGACTGCGATGAGGACCAGACCGAACAACATTGCTTGACCTTTCTTACGAACGTCCGCTTGCGACCTTTTGTCGAGCTTTGCCGGCAGCTTTCTTTCCGTTGGTGCGGGCGCCATTATTGTGCACTTCCGGTACTGCGCCGTTTGTCTCGTTCGTTGGCGCATGGATTTTGGGCTTCCCGCCAATGAGCGATTGCAGGTACTCGCCGGTTATTGACTCAGGGGTGCGCGCCACATCTTCCGGCGTGCCCACGGCGATGACGCGGCCGCCGCGCTCGCCCGCGCCGGGCCCAAGGTCTATGAGCCAGTCCGCGTTCTTGATCACGTCCAAGTGATGCTCGATAACGATGATGCTGTTGCCCGCGTCCACCAACCTGTGCATCACGCGCAGGAGCGCGGCCACGTCCTCAAAGGACAGTCCTGTGGTCGGCTCATCAAGGATGTAGAGCGTGCGGCCCGTGGCGCGTTTGGAAAGCTCCGTGGAGAGTTTGATGCGCTGCGCCTCGCCGCCGGACAGCGTGGTGGCTGGCTGGCCCAGGCGCATGTAGCCAAGGCCCACTTGCTGCATGGTCTCCAGCTTGTTGCGGATGGATGGAATGTTCTTGAACAGTTCCGCCGCTTCATCCACGTTGGAGTTCAGGATGTCCGTGATGGACTTGTCGTGGAACTTTACTTCCAGCGCTTCGCGGTCGTAGCGGGCGCCCTTGCAGACTTCGCAGGGGACCGTGACGTCCGGAAGGAACTGCATTTCGATCTGGATGTAGCCGTCGCCCTGGCAGGCTTCGCAGCGGCCGCCCTTTACGTTGAAGGAGAAGCGGCCCGGCTGATAGCCGCGCGCCTTTGCTTCAGGCAGTGAAGCGAAGAGCTCGCGCATGGGCGTGAACGCGCCCACGTATGTTGCCGGGTTGCTGCGCGGCGTCCGGCCAATGGGCGACTGGTCAATGTTGATGACCTTGTCTATGTTCTCGATGCCGGTGATGGAATCGTGCTCACCCGGCTTGTCCTTGGCCCGGTACAGGATCTGCGCCAGTCGCTTGTAGAGCACGTCGTAGACAAGCGTGCTCTTGCCGGAGCCCGAGACGCCCGTAATGCAGACCATCTTGCCTAACGGGAAGTCCACGGTCACGTTTTTAAGGTTGTTTTCGCGCGCGCCCTTGAGCACCACGGACTTGCCGCTGCCGGCCCGTCGTGTCTTGGGGACAGCAATCTGCTTCCTGCCGGACAGGTACGCGCCGGTCAGGGAGTTGGGATTGTCCATGACTTCTTGCAGCGTGCCCGTGGCCACCACGTAGCCGCCGTGCTCGCCCGCGCCGGGGCCCATGTCCACGATGAAGTCCGCCGCGCGCATGACCGCCTCGTCATGCTCCACCAGCAGGACCGTGTTGCCCAGGTCGCGCAGGCGCTTGAGGGTTTCCACCAGCCGGTAATCGTCTGCGGGGTGCAAGCCGATGGTTGGCTCGTCGCAGACGTACAGGACGCCCATGAGGCCTGAGCCGATTTGCGTCGCCAGACGGATGCGCTGCGCCTCACCGCCGGAGAGGGTCGCGGCCATGCGCTCTACGGTAAGGTATTCCAGGCCAATGTCGGCCAAGAATTTTAGGCGCGCATAAATCTCTTTTAGGATTTGCTTCGCGATGAGCAGGTCACGCTCAGAGAGCGCGGTCTCGTCCGCCACGCGCTCCGGCGACGTCTTCTGGATGTCGTTCACCCATGCCAGCGCCTTCTCCACGCTGAGCGCGGATACCTGCATGATGTTCTTCCCGCAGACAGTGACCGCGAGCGCTTCGGGCTTCAGCCGCTTGCCCGTGCACTTCGTGCAGGGCCGCTGGGCCATGTACCGCTCGATTTCCGCCTTAACGAAATCGGATTCGGTCTCCTTGTAACGGCGCATGAGGTTGGGGATAACGCCCTCAA
Organism: Dehalococcoidia bacterium; assembly: GCA_009692665.1. Lineage (GTDB taxonomy): Bacteria > Chloroflexota > Dehalococcoidia > Lucifugimonadales > SHYT01 > SHYT01. The sequence goes on from SHYT01000003.1 coordinate 107,242, forward strand.
ACGTGGTCTCCCACGAGTACGTGTGCCCCCGGTGCGTGCGGTGGCGCATGGTGAACGAGTTCTCTCGGTCGCCGTAGAGGATGAGGTCGAGGGTGTCCGGCATCAGGTTGCGCACCGACGTCTTCGTTGAGAAGCCGTGCTTCTTGGCCAAAGACTCCAGCAAGCTGGTGTACCAGACGCTGGACGAGCCTGAGCGCACCCACGGTTGGATGGCCCCCTCTGCCAATGAAAGATCCCGGTTGGGGATGACCATGTCCGGGTCAACCTCCAATTTGAACCCCAGGCCGGTGCACTCCGGGCACGCGCCGTGCGGGTTGTTGAAGCTGAACGACCTCGGCTCCAGCTCGCCGAGGCTGACGCCGTCGTAGGGGCAGGCGAACTGCTGCGAGAAGACCATCTCTTGCTCTGGCGCGCTCAGCACAGAAACGCCTACCACGCCCTCGGCAAGCTTGATGGCGGTGTCGACCGAGTTGGCGACGCGCGACTGCTCCAGTGATGCGTTGGCGACCAGGCGGTCAATGACGATCTCCACCGTGTGGCGCTTGTTCTTGTCGAGCGTGATCGTCTCGGACAGCTCGTGCATCTTCTTGTCCACGCGGGCGCGGACGAAGCCTTTCTTGCGCGCGTCTTCCAGCACGTCCTTGTACTCGCCCTTGCGGTCACGCACGGCGGGGGCCAGCACTATGAAGCGCGTGCCCTGCGGCAGCGCCATGATGGAGTCCACGATTTGCTGGGTGGTCTGCTTCTGCACGGGCCGCCCGCACTGCGGACAGTGCGGCTTGCCTGCGCGGGCGTACAGCAGGCGCAGGTGGTCGTACACCTCCGTGATGGTGCCGACGGTGGAACGCGGGTTATGTGACGCGCCCTTCTGGTCGATGGAGATGGCGGGAGAAAGCCCCTCGATGTAGTCCACATCGGGCTTTTCCATGCGGCCCAGGAACTGGCGGGCGTACGCGGACAACGACTCGACGTAGCGGCGCTGGCCTTCGGCGTAGATGGTGTCGAAGGCCAGGGAGCTTTTGCCTGAGCCAGAGACGCCGGTGATGACCACCAGCTTGTTGCGGGGGATGGTGACGTCAATGCCCTTGAGGTTGTGCTCTCGGGCGCCTTTAACAACGATGTTTTCCAGGAGAGTGCTCCTTCTACGTGTGGGGAATTGGGATAAAAGCCGCAAGAACTATTGTACCAGCCAGAGGCGCGGACGCGGCACGCTGCGCGAGGTGTTAGGGTGTGTCTGGCGGGCGAACGCCTGGTGCCTGATAGGGTCTGGTGTTTACATACGACCGTTTGACTTCGCGGGGCCTGACAGGTTTTCAGGCCGTGGCGCGGCGCCCGGTTTGATGTCCTGTAGAGGTTCGTGGGTTTCACGCGAGCGATAAGCGGGGGGGGCACGAGCGCTAAACGGCTGAGTCTATTGGGTCGGCAATCCTACGTTGCCAGCGCACGTGAGGCTTCGTGGTAGATATAACCCATTCCTGGTTTGTGCTTTTCTGAACGTACCCGTTCGCCGCATCGTACCCGCGTTTACAGGCTCCTGAGATTTGACATTGGAGTGGGCCGAATGCTATAGTCTGGCTGTTTGGAGGGTGCATGCCTCAGGAATACGCCATCAATTACGGCGCAGTGGTACTGGCGGCAATCGTAGGGCTCATGGCAGTGCTTTTCATGTTCCTGACCAACTATTTGTTGGCTCCCCGGCGTTCCTCAGCGATAAAAGGTCTTCCGTTTGAGTGTGGCGTCCCCGCCGCACCGTTCACCTGGTCACAAATCAACATCCGGTACTACATCTTCGCCATTTTGTTCCTGGTGTTTGACGTTGAGGCGGTGTTCCTATTCCCTTGGGTCATCATCTACCTGAAGAGTGCACCCATCGTCTTCTACGAAATGCTCGTGTTCCTCGCCATCCTGCTTTTCGGCCTGCTGTACGGCTGGAAGAAAGGGATGCTTGAATGGCAGTAACTGGCAACACTCCTCCAGGGAATTTTGGGCCGGAGAACCCAGGAAAACCGGGACTTCTTCCGGCTGACAAAGCACGCCAGGTCATCTGGAAGAGCATTGGGCCAAGAACGCCGGCAGAAGAGGGCATTACTGTAGGCACGGGCAATAGGCCTGCCCCCGCGCCCTACCAGAAATACGCGCCTGCAATGATCACGACGACCACGCAGAAGCTCTTTGCCATGGCGCGCGCGAACTCGCTGTGGCCGCTGCAGTTCGGGCTGGCGTGCTGCGCCATCGAGATGATTTCCACCTACATGGCGCACCACGACCTCGACCGGATTGGCGTCGTCACGTGGCCATCGCCGCGGCAGAGCGACGTGATGATTGTGGCTGGCACGGTGGTCAAGAAAATGGCGGAACCTATCAGGCTGCTGTACGAGCAAATGCCGGAGCCGAAGTGGGTCATTGCCATGGGCGCGTGCGCGACCAACGGCGGGCCGTATTGGCGGTCATACTCGGTTGTCATGGGTGTAGACCACATTATCCCGGTCGACATCTACATCCCTGGTTGCCCCCCGCGCCCCGAAGCACTTCTTGACGGCATCTTCAAACTGCAGGAAAAGATACAACAGGACGCGAAACGCAGTGGTCAGTCAGGAACCGCCCAGGCCGGCGACACCGCCACCCTCGAGGCCCCCCGTCCCAGCGGCTAGCGCTGGTCATGGGGCCGCCGAGGCTCCCTCAAAATTGAATGCCAAGGGCCTGGCGTTGATGCGCCTGCTGCCTGAAGTCCTCGCTCCTTTTTCACCACAGATTGCCGCCAGCTACGACGACGTGGTCATTACGGTGGACAAGAGCAAGCTCGTCCAGATGGCCCGTGTCCTGCGCGACGATAGCCGCCTGAGCTTTGACCTGATGCGTCTACTCACCGTGGTTGACTACAATGACCACTTCCAAGTCGTGTACCATCTATGGTCGCTGGGCAAGCGGCACCGCACGGTAGTGAAGGTGGACACGCCCGCCGCTGAGGCTTCAGTCCCGTCCGTCACATCGGTGTGGAGGACGGCAGACTGGTACGAACGCGAGGGCAAAGAGCTGTTCGGCGTGAACTTTGAAGGGCATCCCAAGCTAGAGCCGCTCCTGTTGTGGGAGGGCTTTGAGGGATACCCGGGGCGCAGGTCCTACCAGCTCTTCGATTACAAGGAGTTCTAGCATGGCGCAATCGCGTCCACTGCAATCGCTGGACATGATGGTGAACATGGGGCCGCAGCACCCCAGCACGCACGGCGTCTTCCGCATGGTGCTGTGGGTGGACGGCGAGTACATCGTGGAGGCCGAGCCATACATCGGCTACCTGCACCGCGGCACGGAGAAGCTGTGCGAGGGCGAGCTGTACCCGCAAATCATCACGCTCTTTGACCGGCTGGACTACCTGGCGAACTTCAACAATGAGTGGACGCTCTGTCTGGCGATGGAAAAGCTGATGAGCGTGCAGGTGCCGGAGCGCGCCGAGTACATCCGCCTCATCCTCTGTGAGCTGAACCGTATCGCGAGCCACATGCTGTTCTACGGTACGATGGGCCTGGACGCGGGCGCTATGACGCCGGTGATGTGGGGTTTCCGCGAGCGCGAGCGCATCCAGCGCCTATTCGAGGCGACGAGCGGCGCGCGCATGATGCACAACTACTTCCGGATCGGCGGCATTAAAGAGGATGTGCCAGAGGACTGGAAGGCCCGTGTGAGCGGGCTGGCCTCAGAGCTGGAAAAGAGCATCGAAGAGTGCGACAAGCTGCTCACTTATAACGAGGTGTACCTGGTCCGCTCCGTCAACGTCGGTAAGCTTTCCGCCAAGGAAGCACTGGAGTGGGGCGTAACCGGCCCGTGCCTGCGCGCTTCCGGTATCCCCTACGACGTGCGCACGTCTGAACCGTACTCGCTCTACAATCGGTTCCAGTTCGACATCCCGGTGGGCAAGAACGGGGACACGTGGGACCGGTACGCGTTGCGGGTTGAAGAGATGCGGCAGTCGGTGAAGATCATCAAGCAGGCGCTGGGGCAGATGCCGGATACCGGGCCGTTCATGGCGACCGGCGTGCGGCGCATCCCCAGACCGCCCAAAGGCGAGGTGTACCTTGGCACTGAAAACCCACGTGGCGAGTTTGGCGTGTACATAGTGAGCGACGGCGGCGATAAGCCGTACCGCTTGAAGATTCGCCCGCCGTCCTTTGTGAATTTGCAGGCGCTGAAGGCCATGCTCCGCAACTCGTACATTGCGGACTCGGTCATGATCCTTGGCTCCCTGGACATTGTGCTTGGCGAGGTGGACCGTTAATGACGTGGTTTGGATGGGTCGCGAGTCTCGGTGGCATCCTGTCAGTTCTCTGCGTGTGCGGCGTCTTGGGCGTGTTCCTGGCGACCATGAAGGGTGAGCTGGAGCGGTAATGGACCACTGGTTTGCGGTCGCCGCGTCCATAGGCGGCGTGCTGGCGATAAGCTGCTTCCTGGCCGTGGGCGGGATGTTCGTGGCCATGATGTTCGGCTGGAAGTTCGCGGTGCTGACCGGGCTGGCGCAAACCGGCGCGGCGCTGGTCACGGCTATTGTGGCGCTGCTGCTCATCTTTGGCGGATGGCGCATGGTGTTCATCGCCGCGGGCACTGTGGGTCTGTTCGCGTTCCTGTCCGTGGCGGTCCTGGCTATCACGCTCTACGAACGAAAAGTGCTCGCGCGGTTCCATCAGCGGCTCGGGCCGATGCGTGTGGGGCCGCACGGCATTCTGCAGCCGCTTGCGGACGCCATTAAAATTGTGACCAAGGAAGACATCATGCCCGCGTGGACAGACCATGCGGTGTTCTGGTTGGCGCCCATTGCGTTCTTCATCCCCACGTTCCTCATCTGGCTGGTGGTGCCGTTTGCAGACGGGTGGGTCGTCGCGGACATGGAGCTGGGCCTGCTGTACCTGGTGGCGTTCTCTGTGCTGGCCATTGCGGGACTGTTCATGGCGGGATGGAGCTCCGCGAACAAGTACAGCATGATAGGCGGCCTGCGGGCGATTGCGCAGCTCATCAGCTATGAGATCCCCATCATCGTGATTGTCATCACGCTGGGCCTGACCGCCGGGTCGCTGAACATCAGCGCCGTCGTGAACGCGCAGAACACTGCGTGGTACATCCTGACGCAGCCGCTGGCGTTCGCAATCTTCTTCCTGGCGGGCCTGGCGGAGATCGGCCGGACGCCCTTCGACATCTACCACGCGGAATCGGAAGTCATGGGCGGTCCGTTTCTGGAGTACAGCGGCGCACACTGGGCCATCTTCTATCTGGCCGAGTACATTAACACCTTCCTGCTAGGCGTGTTCGTCACGCTGCTGTTCCTTGGCGGCTGGCTCGGGCCAGTGCTGCCCGCCATCTTATGGTTCTTCATCAAGGTGTTCGCGGTCATTGCGGTGATGTTCTGGTTCCGCGGCACGTTCCCGCGCTTCCGCATTGACCAACTGATGTCGCTGGGGTGGAAGTTCCTGATTCCACTGGCCTTCGTGAACTTCATCGTCACGGCTGTGGTAGCCTTCTACGGGCTGCCCGCGTATGTGTTGGCAATTATCGAACTGGCGGCACTGGTGGGGATCGCAGTCCTGGTGCAGTCGAAGCTGACTTCACCGAGCCGGCGGCCGACGCTGCGGCTCATATCTGCGAGGGAGTTGCGTGATGCTCAATAGCTTGAAGGGCCTTTTGCTGACGCTCCGAATCGCGCCGCGCAAGCCGGTGACAGCGGAGTACCCGAAGAAGCATCTGCCTATCCAGGACAGCTACATGGGCTTTCCTGTGCTGACCTGGGATAGCAGGATTGGCGAGCCGTACTGCACGGGGTGCATGGTGTGCGTCCGGATGTGCCCCACGAACTGCATGAGCGCACTCATGAAGGACAACCCGCTGAATAAGGAAGGGAAGAGCCCTCGCAAGAAGATTATCGAAGCGTTCGAGATCAACTACGGCCGGTGCATCCTGTGCGGCATCTGCGAAGAGGTGTGCGCCTTTGACGCCATCACGATGAGCCACCAGCATGAGCTGGGTTCCATGGCGCGCAACGGCCGCCGCGTGGATTTGCCTCGCCTGCTGGAGCTTGGCAAGCTGTACCAGGACGAGTCCGGCTGGCGTCCGCCAACGGAGATAGAGAAGGAGAAGCAAGCTGCGCTCAAAACAGTCCAGGCGAGCGCCGCCGCAGGCGCCATTCCGCCGCCCGTCGTGCAGCCGACGAGCCCGCCGCAGGCAGGCCCATAGGTGGGAAGTCTTATCGCCTACAGCTTCCTGGCAGCCCTGATTGTGGGCGGCGCGCTCGGTGTGGTGACCAGCCGCAATGTGGCCCATGCCGCGCTGTTCCTGCTCACGACGCTCGCGGCCGTGGCGGGCATCTTCATCCTGTCGCTGGCCGAGTTTCTGGCACTGGTGCAGGTGCTCATCTACGGCGGCGCCATCACCATCGTGCTGCTGTTCGCGTTGATGCTCACCCGCCTGGAAGAGTTCTCCAACGTAAGAGACAACACGCAGTGGCCGATGGCGATTATCGCATCGGTGGCACTGCTGGTCGTGCTGGTCGGCGCCATCTTCGCCTCGCGACCATCCGGCGCCGCGCTGCGCGGGGCGTCGTTTCAGGAAGTCGGCACTCAATTGTTCACGAAGTGGGCGGTGCCGTTTGAGGTCGCGTCCCTTGTCCTGCTGGTCGCGCTTGTGGGCGCGTTCCTGCTAGCCCGCGGCGGCGGCAACCCCGGCGACGACGGCATACGTGACGGAGGGAATCGCTCATGACGCTGCTGCACACGGAGCTCCTTAGCGCAGTCCTCTTCGTCATTGGCCTGTACGGTGTGCTGGCGCGTCGCAACGCAGTGCTGGTGCTCATGTCGGTAGAGCTGATGCTGAACGCGGTGAACATTAACCTGATCGGATATGCCGCGTTCACCGACCCGGGCCGGGTGCTTGGCCAAGTGCTCGCCATCTTCGTCATCACGGTGGCCGCCGCGGAAGTGGGTCTCGCGTTGGCGATCATCCTGAGGCTCTATCGCAATCGGGGCACCGTAAACCTGAACGAAATCAACCTAATGAAATGGTAGGCGCTCATGCGCGCGCGGCTGTGGGAACATCGTCCATTCGGGTGCATATGAGGCGTCTCAGTGAAGTGAAATAGCTCGAATACGACAAGGCAATCGGTGGGGGGGTGAGGTGGTCAGTCTGAGGGGACTGGCCTTTTTACGGACTACATGGTAGCGAGGAACACTGGTGTTAGGGATGGAACAGGCCTGGCTGCAGCCCGCGATCTGCGCGGTGGCGTTTGTGGTGATCGCCCTGCCGGGTCGCGTGCTGCCGCGCAGCGGCGCGTGGCTGGGGCCGCTCGCTATCCTCTCCGCGTTCGTCATCTTCTGGTTCGTGCTAAGTGACCTGCTGAAGAACGGCCCCGCGACGTTTAGCTTCACGTGGCTTGAGGCCGGTGACGTCCGGATCATGTGGGGCATGATTCTGGATAACCTCTCGGTGTCGATGCTCGGCCTGGTGAGCTTTGTAGCCCTTGGCGTGCAGGTCTACTCATGGGCGTACATGTCGGGCGAGCCGCGGTTTGGCTGGTATTTCGCTGTCCATTCGCTCTTTGCCGCGTCCATGATGGTGCTGGTTCTGGCGGACAACCTGCTGTTCATGTACATCGCGTGGGAGCTGGTCGGGCTTTGCTCCTACCTGCTGATTGGCTTCTACTACGAGCGCCGCTCCGCTGCCGAGGCGGCGAAGAAGGCATTCGTCACGACCCGCATCGGCGACGTGGGGATGCTCATCGGCATCCTTTTGCTTTATAAGACAGTGGGTACGTTCGACATTTCTGGAATCATCCATGCCGCCCAACACGTTGGCGAGCCGGGTAATCCCCTTTCCTCGGTAATGCTAACGGTCTCCATGCTCCTCATCTTTGCGGGCGCGGTGGGCAAGTCGGCCCAGTTCCCGCTGCACGTCTGGCTGCCGGACGCCATGGAAGGCCCCACGCCGGTCAGCGCCCTCATCCACGCAGCGACGATGGTGGTGGCGGGCGTGTACTTGGTGGCGCGCATGTTCCCCGCCTTTGAGATGGCCCCCACCGCGATGACCGTGGTGGCAGTTATCGGGCTGATTACGGCGCTGCTTATGAGCTTCTTGGCCGTTGTCATGACGGACATCAAACGTGTGCTCGCCTACTCGACGGTGAGTCACCTGGGCTTCATGATGCTGGCACTTGGCTCGTTTGGAGTGGGCGCGGCCATCTTCCACCTGTTCACACACGCCTTCGCCAAGGCGATGCTCTTCTTGAGCGCGGGCAGCGTCTCGCACGGCGTGCACGGCAAGCTGGACATGCGCGAGATGGGCGGGCTGCGCTCCAAGATGCCGGTTACGTTCGCGTGCATGGCCATCGGCGCACTGTCGCTGGCGGGGCTGTTCCCGCTGAGCGGCTTCTTCAGCAAGGACGCCGTTCTTGGCACAGTCTTGGCTGGGCGCGGGCCGGTGTTCTTTATTCTCACATTGGTTGCAGCGTTCTTCAGCGCGTTCTACATGGCCCGCCTGGTGCTGGTGGTGTTCACCGGTCAGCCGCGCAGCCACGAGGCCGAGCACGCGCACGAGTCGCCGGTGCTGATGTTGATTCCGTTGGTTGCGTTAGCGCTGCTGACTATTGGCGCGACCGTCCTGGCCTTCCCAATCGCGGGCCACGCGAACTTTGGCCAGTTTATTTATCCGGCAGGTGAGGCCGAGCACTTCCAGTTGTGGCTTGCGGGCCTGTCCACGGTGACGGCCGGCGCCGGCCTGCTGATGGGCTGGCTCATCTACGGCACGCACGCCATCTCGCCGTCCTTCTTCCGTGACCGGTTCCCGGCCGTCCAACGCGTTCTGGAGCACAAGTACTACATCGACGACTTTTACCAGTGGGTCATCGACCACATCGTGCTCGGCGTCGGCGGCTTCGTGGCCCTCTTCGACCGGATCGTCATCAACGACGTGGGCATAAACGGGCCGGGCAGGTCGGTCGTTCAGACCGGGAACAAGCTGCGGTTGCACGTGACCGGACAGCTTCCGAACTACGCGATGGTCATGGTGTTGGGCGCCATTGTTATCGGCGTTATCTGGTGGCTCTTCGCGGTCAGGGCCTAGGTCAAGAGGATAGATGGAAACGCTCGGCGAATACATCCTGCTCATTCTGACGGCACTTCCGTTCGTCGGAGCGCTCGCGCTGATCTTGTTCCCGACTAACCGGCCCAAGGCGGTTGCGCCGCTTGTTCTGGTCATCACCAGCATTACTCTGGTGTTGAGCGTGTATGTCTTCGTTGCCTACGACCGCGTTGCGGGCGGCTACCAGTTCATAGAGCGCTACGAATGGCTCCCGCAGATCGGCGCGTCACTGCACCTTGGCATCGACGGCATTGCGGCGGCGATGATGCTGCTGAACGGCGTGGTGGCATTCACCGGCACGCTCGTGTCGTGGAAGCTCGTGACCCGTCCCAAGGACTTTTTCATCTTGTTCCTCCTGCTGGTGTCCGGCGTGTACGGCACCTTCGCCTCGCTGGACCTGCTGTTTTTCTTCTTCTTCTACGAACTCGCCGTGCTGCCCATGTACCTGCTCATAGGCGTGTGGGGCAGCACCACCGACTTCAAGACGTTCTTCCGGCCGAAAGAGTACGGCGCGTTGAAGCTGACGCTTATGCTGGTGGCAGGCAGCGTGCTGGTGTGGATCGCGCTGCTAGCCATGTGGCAGCAGGGCAGCGATTCTATTGGCAGGCTGACGTTCAACTTCTTCGATCTGCGCGAGGTCGCGTTCCCACCCACATTCCAAAAGATATTCTTCCCGTTCCTGTTTGTAGGCTTTGGCGTGCTGGCGGGTCTCTGGCCTTTCCACACCTGGTCGCCGGACGGCCACGTGGCGGCACCGACGTCTGTGAGCATGCTGCACGCGGGCGTGCTGATGAAGCTGGGCGCGTTCGGTATCCTGCGCGTGGGCATGGAGCTGCTGCCGGAAGGCGCGCGGTCCTGGGGGCCGGTAATGATCGGGCTCGGCTCCGTCAACGTCATCTACGGCGCCGTCTCAGCGTTGGCGCAGAAGGACCTCAAATACGTTGTCGGCTACTCCAGCGTCAGCCACATGGGCTACGTCATCATGGGCCTGGGGACGCTCGACCAGATCGGCATAAACGGCGCGGTGATGCAGATGTTCTCCCATGGCATCATGACCGCTCTCTTTTTCTGCATGGTAGGCGTCATCTACGAGCGCGCGCACCTTCGCGACATCACCGTGCTGGAGGGTCTGTCCAAACGGATGGGCTTCGCGGCTGCGTTTCTCACGATTGCCGGTCTGGCGTCGCTTGGCCTGCCCGGACTCAGCGGCTTTGCCGCCGAGCTGGTGGTGTTCATCGGCATCTTCCGCACGTATCCAATCCTGGGCGTGCTCGCCGTAATTGGCGCAGCGTTGACCGCCGTGTACATCCTACGCCTGCTCGGCAAGGTCTTCTTTGGCCCTGTGAGCGAGCGCTGGGCGCACCTGACCGACGCTTCGAAGCTGGACATCGCAGCCGCGAGCATTCTGGTGGGCATGCTAGTGTTATGGGGACTCTACCCGCTTTACATCTACCGCATCATTGACAGTGGTGTGCTGCCCATTGCCAAACGCCTGGTAGGTGGATAAATGCCAGTGGTAAACCTGTCGCTTCTATTGCCTGAGTTCCTGGTGGCGGCGCTCGCGTTCGCGGTGTTCGCCGCCGACCTGTTCATGCGGCCCAGGCAGCGGAACGTGCTGTCGGTCGTTTCGGCCGTCGGCCTCGTCGCCATCGGCGTCTTCACATACTGGTTCCTCCAAGGCAAGAGCGAGAGCCTGTACAACGGCGTCTTGAAGATTGATAACTACAGCCTCTTCTTCAAAGTCTTTTTTCTAGCGATGGGTGTAATGATCGTCATCGCGTCCGCATCCTTTGTGAAGCAGTACCTCTCGCACCCCGGCGAGTATTACGGCATCCTGCTCTTTTCCGTGGTGGGCATGATGCTCATGTCCGGCGCGGGTGAACTCCTCACGGCCTACATCTCGCTGGAGTTGCTCAGCTTCAGCCTGTACATCATGGCCTCATACGCTCGCGATAACCCCAAGTCCAACGAGGCGGGCATCAAGTACGTGCTGCTCGGCGCGCTGTCGTCCGCCATTCTGCTGTACGGCATCAGCATGATCTACGGCGCAACGGGGACGACGACGTTCTCCGACATTGCGGCGGCGCTGCGCAATCTTGATGCAGTCAACCCGCGTTTGCTCATCGGCATGGCTCTTGTGTTGGCGGGACTGGGGTTCAAGCTGGCCGCGGTGCCGTTCCATATGTGGGCACCAGACGTGTACGAAGGCGCGCCGCTGCCAGTGACAGCGTACATCGCCATCGGCTCCAAGGTGGCGGCTTTCGCACTCATGCTGCGCCTCTTCGGCGAAGCCTTTCTCCCTGCCATTGACCAGTGGCGCATGCTCGTCGCCATTCTGGCCGCGCTCACCATGAGCGTCGGTAACCTGGTGGCGCTGGCGCAGACCAACATGAAGCGGTTGCTGGCGTATTCAAGCATCGCGCACGTGGGCTATCTGCTCATAGGCATTGCGGCCCTCTCGCCAATGGCGTCCACCGGCCTCATGTTCTATCTGGTCGGCTACTCCGCCACCAACATGCTGCTGTTCGCCGCGGTCATCGCGTTCTACAACAAGGAGCCACGTGACGACATCAGCGCGCTGGCGGGTCTCGCGGACCGCTCTCCCTTCCTAGCTGGAGCCATGGCCGCCGCCCTCTTCTCGCTGTCCGGCCTGCCATTCTTTGCGGGGTTCATTGTGAAATTCTACCTATTCAGCGCGGCAACACATGAGGGGCTGCTCTGGCTGGCGGGGCTCGCCATCTTTAATAGTCTTGTCTCGCTCTACTACTACCTCATGATTATTAAACAGATGTACATCAACCAGTCGCCGGACAAAACGCCTATCCGGGTATCGGGCGGCATGGCTGCGCTTGTCATTGCGCTGGTCATCGCCGTATTCGTGATTGGCCTCTATCCCGCCCCATTCGTCGATGTGATTGAAAGTGCCACCCGCACCATCTTCCCAGCAACGATGATGGCATCCTACTAGGCGACTGCGGTTTCAGCACCTCTGCCTTGCGTAGCCCATTGGGCCTCGTCGAAGGGATGTCTTCGTCGGCTACCGGTCTTGCGGAACATTTGAATCGTGCGCATTGTGATGGCCCTCCACGCACGCCTCACCATTCGGGCCTTCCAGTTGGATAGTGACGTGAGAAATGCCAAGCTCTCCGGTTGCAATATTCCTCAGGAGTTGGAGCACCTAGGCCGGGTGCAACATGCCGTTTTGGTTGGTCGTGACGTGTGCGCTCAGGACTTCGTATCCAGGTGAAATGGTCCACACGTGGATGTCATGGACAGCGCTGACACCGTCAACCTGCTCCAGCCGCTGGCAGAGAACGCCTGTGCGGGGTGCCTTCCATAAGTACGTGTGTCACTCTCCACAAAAGGCGCGTGGAGCTTACCAGGATAAGACACGCGGTGATTGCACCAAAAATTGGGTCAGCAACGGACCAGCCAAACAGAATGGTAAGACCGCCCGCCACAACGACTCCGATAGAACCGAGCAGGTCTCCAATGACGTGGAGGAAAGCACCTTCTACGTTGACATTGCGGCCGGCAGACCGTTTTAAAATCAGGGCGACAGGGGCGTTCACAACGAGTCCGGCAAGGCCTATGACGACCATGAGTGGAGCTTGAGGTTGGATCGGCGCTAGGAAACGACGGTACGCCTCAAAGAAAATCCAGCCGGCGATAATCCACAGACTGACTGCATTGAGCAGGGCTGCCAGAACTTCAGCCCGTTGGAAGCCGAATGTGCGGCCAGCCGACGCCGGGCGCGTGGCTACCCATATTGCAAGCAGCGCGAGCAAAAGCGAAGCGGCGTCCGTGACCATATGGCCTGCATCCGCTAGCAGGGACAGGCTGTTGGCGCGAAGTCCCCCAACGACTTCAACCACCATGTAACAGGCCGTGAGAGCCAACGCGAACATGAGGCTGTTACGGCTAGCCTGGTAGGAATCATGCTGGTATTTTTCGTTCATTTCTCAGTCAATCGGGTGCGTGCATCGCGTGCGTGAAAGGGCAGTAAAGCGGTCACTACCTCAATTTCATCTTAGGTTGCTAGGTTAGGAGGGTCAAGAAATAGCGGGCAACCCTAGAAAACTGGCTTGACATAGCCCGAATTCCGCTTTTACAATCTTAGGCAAGCATAGTCATGGTACCAACACTCTATTTCCAGGCGGCTATGCAGGCCACATGAGTTATCAATCCCTCTTGAACTCCACTCCGTTGTCATGGCATACGCCCGAATACCATTGGTTAGGGTAGTGTAGGGCAGAGGCTGCATGGCCAAATACATTTTCGTTACCGGCGGCGTAGTAAGCTCTATTGGCAAAGGTATTACTGTCGCTTCTATTGGTCGCATTCTCAAAAGTCGGGGCATCAAAGTCTCCGTCCAGAAGCTCGACCCATACCTCAACCTCGACCCTGGCACCATGTCGCCTTACCAGCACGGCGAAGTGTTTGTGACCGTGGACGGCTCTGAAACCGACTTAGACCTTGGCCATTATGAGCGCTTCATCGACATCGAGCTCACCCGCGCCTCCAGCGTTACTGCGGGCCAGATCTACAGCAAAATCCTGGGCAAAGAGCGCCGCGGCGATTTCCTGGGCGGCACTATCCAAACCATTCCCCACGTCACTAACGCCATTAAAGAAAGCGTCAAAGCGCTCGCTGAAGAGTCCAAAGCTGACGTCGTCGTGGTCGAAGTCGGCGGCACAGTCGGGGACATCGAAGGCCAGCCGTTTCTGGAAGCCATCCGTCAGATGCGCAACGATGTGGGCCGCGACAACTGTTATTACGTCCACTTAACCCTGCTTCCCTATATCGGCTCTACCGGCGAGCTCAAGACCAAGCCTACTCAGCACAGCGTCAGAGAGCTCCGAGCAGCCGGTATCCAGCCGGACTGCATCCTTCTCCGCAGCGATTTCCCGGTCCTCGAGTCCATCAAGTCCAAAGTCTCCCTCTTCTGCGATGTCCCCCCCGAAGCGGTTATTCCCCTCCAGACCGTCGAAACTGTCTACGAAGTCCCGCTCATCTTGGAGGAAGCCGGCTTGGGCAAGTTGCTTGTCCGCGCGCTGGACCTGCCCGCGCCAACGCCGCAGCTCGGTGACTGGCGTGCCTTGGTGGAGCGTATCAAGGCTCCCAAGACGCCGCTGAACATAGCCGTCGTCGGCAAGTACGCGGATCTGCCCGACTCCTACATCTCTGTCAAAGAGGCGCTGAAGCACGCGGGCCTCTTCCATAACCGCGAAGTGAATATCTCCTGGGTGCTGGCAGAAGAAGTAGAGAAAAACGGCGCGGAGCACTATCTTAAGACCGCGTCTGGCATCGTGGTACCTGGCGGCTTCGGCTCCCGTGGCGTCGAGGGCATGATTGCCGCCGCGCAGTATGCTCGTGAGCATGACGTTCCGTACTTGGGTCTTTGCCTGGGGTTGCAGCTCATGGTCATTGAGTCCGCGCGGAACAAGGCGGGTCTAAAGGGCGCCCACTCCGCAGAGTTTGACCCGAACTCTCCGCACCCGGTTGTGGCCATGATGTCAGAGCAGCGCAAAGTGGTCTCCATGGGCGGCACCATGCGTTTGGGTAGTTACCCATGCAAGCTGCTGGACGAAACGAAAGCCCGTCAGGCCTATGGCGCCCCGATGATCTATGAACGCCATCGCCATCGCTATGAAATCAATAACGACTACCGCGAGCGCTTGGAGAAGGCAGGCCTCGTGTTCAGCGGCCGTTCTCCGGATGACAGGCTGGTGGAGATCGGCGAACTGCGGGGACACCCATTCATGGTCGGCTCTCAGTTCCATCCGGAGTTCCGCTCTCGGCCCAACCGTCCGCACCCGCTGTTTAGCAGCTTCGTGGAAGCAACACTCAACGTCGTCCGTGAGGGCGAGCAGACCAAGCTTCCCATGGATGTCACACCGCCCGCTTCGGAACACATTGCCCACTCGCTCTAAGGGCTTGAACTAAAAGGCCCTAGTTGAAAAATTCCTACCCCTTCTCCCACAGAGCCTGTCCTGAGCAGAGCGTAGTGGAGTCGAAGGAAGAAGGGTGCAGAAAAAGATGAGGTATCGCTGAATGTATATGCGCCAACCAAATGCACGAACAACGAAATCCTGCTATACTAGGAGGCACCAATGAGACTCTTCCTCGATACCGCTAACGTCGAGGAAATTCGTGAGGCTGCCGCCCTCGGCGTTATCAGCGGCATTACAACAAACCCCTCACTAGCTGCCAAAGAGCGCATCGGCGATTTGGAGTCCTATAAAGCAGCCATCCTCACTATTACAAAACTCATAGACGGCCCCATCTCCGTGGAAGTAACCGCCTTGGACACCGCCGGCATGGTGCATCAGGCGGAAGACATCGCAACGTGGCACCCCAACGTGGTGGTCAAGTTGCCCAGCACCGTAGACGGCTTCAAGGCCATGGCCGTCATGCGCAAGAGGCACATCCCGGTCAACCAGACCCTGTGCTTCTCCGTGAACCAGGCTATCCTCGGCGCCGAGCTTGGCGTCAAATACGTCAGTCCATTCATAGGCCGGTTTGACGATGAGGGGCAGGACGGGATGGAAGTGGTAAAAGACATCGTAGAGGTCTACAGGACACAAAAGGTGCGTACCCAAGTACTGGCAGCAAGCATCCGCCATCCGCTGCACGTCGTGCAAGCGGCCAAAGTCGGCGCGGACGTCGCCACCCTCCCCTTCAAAATCCTCATGCAAATGACCCAACACTCCCTGACAGACGTCGGCATGGCCAAGTTCACGCAAGACTGGAAAAACGCGACAGGAGGGAGGCGGTAGGATATGTTCCTCCCTTCCTTACCCGCGCAGCGCACCATAAGGCCGCCCATGTGCCCTTAAAGCACCGCCTGTAAAGCGCCACACGCCAAATCGACAGTCCAAACCAACCCACGCCGCACCATTCCAATGCCACAACAGGCACTCGGCACAACAGAAGAGGAGAACCCCATGAACCTAGCAGAACTAGAAACAAAGACCAAAGAAGAATTGATAGAAATGGCCCAGTCCCTGGGCCTTGAGAACGGGGCCGGCGCGGGCGCGGTCAAGCGCGAGGACTTGGTCTACCAACTCCTCGAAGCCGAAGCCAAGCAGCAAGGGCTCGTCCTTTCCACCGGCATCCTGGAGCTTGCGCAGGAAGGCTATGGGTTCCTCCGCGCCAACATGCCCAAGAACGGCCCGGGCGACGTCTACGTCTCCCAGTCCCAAATCCGCCGATTCGGCCTCCGCACCGGCGACCAGGTCACCGGTCAGGTGCGACCGCCCAAGGAAGGGGAGCGCTACTTCGGCCTCATTCGCGTCGAAGCCATCAACGGCATTGACGCCGAGCAGGCCCGCAACCGCCCCAACTTTGATAACCTCACCCCCATCTACCCAACGCGCCACCTGAAGCTTGAGACCAATCCCGGCAACCTGGCCCAGCGGATGATTGACGTCATCGCGCCCATCGGCGCAGGCCAGCGCGGCATGATCGTATCGCCGCCAAAAGCCGGCAAGACCACCCTGCTTAAGAACATCGCCGCCGGCATCAGCCAGAACCACCCGGACGTGCAGCTCATGGTCGTGCTCGCCGGTGAGCGCCCTGAAGAAGTCACCGACATCAAACGCTCCATCAAAGGCGAAGTCTACAGCTCCACCTTTGACGAGCCTGTCGAAGACCACTGCCGCATCGCCGAGCTCTCGCTGGAGCGCGCCAAGCGTCTCGTCGAAAGCGGCAAGCACGTGGTCCTGCTGCTCGATAGCCTGACCCGCCTCGTCCGCGCCTACAACCTGGCGCTGCCGTCCACGGGCCGCACGCTCTCCGGCGGCGTTGACCCCGCCGCACTCTATCCGCCCAAGCGCTTCTTCGGTGCCGCCCGCAACACGGAAGAAGGCGGCAGCCTCACCATCATCGCCTCCTGCCTTATCGACACCGGCAGCCGCATGGACGAAGTCATCTATGAAGAGTTCAAGGGCACCGGCAACTGCGAAATCCATCTTGACCGCCGCCTGGCTGAGAAGCGCGTCTTCCCAGCCCTGGACATCCAGCGTAGCGGCACCCGCCGTGAAGACCTCATCCTGACCGAGTTGCAGATGAAGCAGGTCGTGCTGCTCCGCCGCATGAGCTCCCTGCTCACCAGCGGCCAGAACGCCCTCGACCCCACAGAAGCCACCGAGAAAATCCTGGACCGCCTCTCCCGCACCAAGTCCAACGAAGACTTCCTTAAAAACCTCACCCGCGCCGGCAGCGACTAACACCGTCCTGCCTCAACCGACACGAGAAGAGGGGAGCCAGTTGGCTCCCCTCTTTTTATTTGTAGGTTCACACCGTCGCGCTTTAACTCCTCGTCTTTTGCCAGCAACTACGGCACAGGGGCTTCTTGTACGATGTCTCAGCGTGGTTCCCGCAGATGTGGCAACACTTCTCCGGATAGTCGGGGTTCTGGTATTCAGCCCAAGAGTCATAGCAAGGATCACAGAGGGGCTTCGACGGCCCTAGGAAAAGAGAGCGCTGGCATCGAATACAAAATCCGGTGTTGGATGTTCGCGCCTTTCTGTCTTCGATAGATTGGTCAATTTGTGCCTTTGATACATCGATGAATGTGGCACTCTTGAACAACTGTCGGTTGACGTACTCGCGAACCTCTTCAGCATCCCGAGGATTGGTAACAAGATAGGCAATTTCCCAAGAGTTATCGGCTGATGACTCGTACAAGTTCATAGAACTTAGGAGGGTGTTCTTTTCACTGAAATATATTTTGGCGTGGAGATCCTGGAGAACGTATAGTTTGGCTCCGTTCGCTACCAACCAACGAAGACAATCAAAGTCCGGATTGTCCTGATTCTCACGGACCAAGACTCAAACTTCTACGCCCCTCTGGACAGCTAACGTGAGTGACTTCTCTACATGTCCCAATAGTTTCATGTAAGGGGCAATAAGTACAATGTGGCGCTCCGCCTCATTGAGAAGGGAAAGCAGTTGGGCCGCAACCTCACTATTTACAAAAACCGCTTTCTCCAAATCTACCACCTTTAGCTTCTAGGACTGCTGCAATGCCCCCCTAGTCAGTCAACATCCTGCGTCTCTACTTGTCGTCGCGCAAACGCGGGAGCATCCTCATGTCCGGGGACGGATCACTGCCCGTCTCTCTGCAGGCTTAATCGTTATCACCGCCACGGGGCTGCGACGCATCACCTGCTCCGCAGGAACCAGTCGTACGGCACCCTCACCCTCTGGTGGGTTCTAGGCCACTGCCCTAGTCGTCGAACCTTTTGAGCACCAGGCAGGCGTTTTGCCCGCCAAAGCCGAAGCTGTTGGACAATACCGTGCGCACATTCTTCTTGCGCGCCACGTTCGGAATGTAGTCCAGGTCACACTGCGGGTCCTTTTGCTCCTGGTTGATGGTTGGGTGCATGATGCCATCACGGATGGTCATCACGCAGGCCACCGCCTCCATCGCGCCGGAGGCGCCTAGGCAGTGGCCGATCATGGACTTGGACGAGCTAATGGGGATCTTGTACGCCTGTTCGCCAAACAGCCGCTTGATGGCCAGCGTTTCCACCTGGTCATTGATGGGTGTGGACGTGCCGTGCGCGTTGATGTAATCAAGCTCCGTGAAGCTAAGGTGCGCTTTCTCCAGCGCCATTTTCATGGCGCGGCGGGCGCCGTCGCCGGTCTCATCCGGCTGCACCGGGTGGAACGCGTCTGCGGACACGCCGGAGCCGACGATTTCACACAGCGGTATCGCGCCGCGGTCCATGGCGTGCTCCAGCGATTCCAGGATGAGGCACGCCGCGCCCTCGCCGGGAACAAAGCCGTCGCGTCCTGCGTCAAAAGGGCGGCTGGCCTTTGTCGGCTCTTCGTTGCGTGTGGAAAGCGCGCGCATGACACAGAAGCCGGAGAGGCCCAGCACGCTGATGCCTGCTTCCGTGCCGCCGCTCACGATCACGTCCGCGTCGCCGCGCTTGATAACCTCCATTGCGTCGCCAATGGCCTGCGTACTCGCAGCGCATGCCGTGATGGCCGTAGCGTTATAGCCCTTCAATCCAAGCAGGCGGCTGACGTTGGCCGCAGCCATGTTGGGCAGAATCATGGGAATGAAGAACGGCGAGACGCGCATGGGCCCCTTGGCAACCATAACGCGCGCGTTCTCTTCGGTCGTGGGGAAGCCGCCATTGCCGTTTCCCAGCACCACGCCAAGCCGCTCCGGATCCTCCTTGGCAATGTTCAGCTTGGCATCCTCCACCGCCTTCACCGCAGCCGCGACTGCAAGCTGGCTGAAGCGGGCCATGCGGCGTGCTTCCTTGGAGTCCATGTACTTGCCAGGATCGAAGTTCTTGACCTCCCCCGCAATTTTTGTGGGTAATTCTGAAGGGTCGCAGAGCGTCATTGGCCCAATGCCGGACTTTCCTGCTAAGAGCCCTTGCCAGTACTCCTGCACGGTCTGGCCCAGCGGGCTCATGATGCCCATGCCTGTAATGACAACGCGATGTGGTTCCATGGTTATACCGTCCTTTGTGCCGTGGGCTGCTCAATCTCCGGATACAGCTCCGGGGGGATGCCTTTGATAAACTCGCGCATCTCAGCCGCCACAAACAGCGAGCCGATGCCGAGCACGAGGTCAAAGCGTCCAGCGTGCGCCAGCGCTTGATTGGTAGCCTCTTCAATCGTTGGAGCCTCAATGGCCTTGGCGCCGCGCGCGCGGAACATCTCGGCCACCTGCGCTGCGGGCACCGAGCGGGGGTGCCGCGACTGCGTTGCAATCACAAGCGCCGGGTTCAGCTTTGCGGCCTGCTCCACAATGCCGTCCCCATCGTGGCCCTTAGTCAGGCCGGCAATCAGAAAAAGCTTGTTGTGCGGAACGTAGTCTTGCAGCGTTTCGCCAATCACCCGCATGGAGTACGGGTTATGCGCACCGTCCGCAACCACTAGCGGCACGCGCTGGAGCACTTCCAGGCGGGCAGGCCACTGCACCTGCGCCAGGCCCTGTATCATCCCCGCGATGGTCAGGCCCCCCCCGCGCGTCTGCATCTCTTCCACCACACCAACGGCGCAGGTTACGTTCTCGATTTGGTGGCGTCCCAACAGCGGCAGCCGGATGCGGTACTCCTGGTCTAGCCCCGCCACAAAAATGGTCTGCCCGTCCAGGTCGCACTCCACCATGGTGGCGCGATAGCGGTTGGCCACATTCACCAATTTCACGCCTCTTCGAGCTGCCGCCCGCTCAATAATGCGGAGCGCGCCCGGCTGTTGGGGCGCCGTCACTACCACGGCGCCAGGCTTGATTATGCCGGACTTATCGCGCGCTATCGCCTCAACGGTGTCTCCCAGGACCTGTGTGTGGTCCAGGCTGATAGACGTGATGACGCACGCCTTCGGGTCCTTGATGACGTTGGTGGCGTCCAGCTTGCCGCCAAGGCCAACCTCCAGCACCTGAAGCTCGCAGTGCTCTTGGTGGAAGCACAGGAACGCCATCGCCGTCAGCATCTCAAACGTAGTGACTGGCCCGTCGGGGTCTGAGGCGTTCATCGCTTCCAGATGCGGCCAGATCTGCTCCACCAGTGCGGCAAACATATCCTCGCTGATCGGCTCGTTGTTCAACTGGATGCGCTCGCAGAATGTATGCAGGTGAGGAGACGTGTAAAGGCCCGTCTTCAGGCTGGATGCCTGGCCAATAGAGCTCAGCATCGCGGACACGCTGCCCTTGCCCTTGGTGCCCGTAATGTGGATGGCCGGCACTTGCAAGTGCGGATTGCCCAGGCGCTCCAGCAGCCGGTCCATCCGGGATAGGTCATAACGCCGCTGGGGGTTCACCTGCCCGGCGGTGCCGCGCTCAAAGTCAGTCAGGCTCAGCAGCCGTTGAAGGGCGCTGCGGTAGGACACGAAAGAGGCCTCCTAGGCCGGAAGACTGGGAAATTATCTGTGCCCCCCATTGTAACGTTTTCATGCCTACGATGCTGTCGGGCCTTGCTCCATCAGCTGCTGTGGCAGCCCAAGCCCTATGAGCACACGCACCCCGTCCAACCAGCGCACCTGCTGCAGATAGCCAAGATTGCCGCGTACTGGCCGCGGCGCAAACCCGAAGGCCTTCACAATGGCATCGGTCTCGGTAACGTTGTCTCTGTTCAGCAGTTGAAGTTGCTCAGAGGTGACGGGTGGCGTAGGCAGCAAGCGTCCCATGAGCCATGCCATGCCCCGCATGAGCGGCATGGGCACGTGAAGCTTGAGCCGCTTGCGCACGCCCATCGCTTCAGCCACACGGTCCAGTATCTCGTTATACGAAAGTGTCTCCGGCCCGCCGATGTTCAGCGCCCGGCCCGCGTACCCAGGGTCGCTGAGTGAAAGCGCTATGCACCGCGCCACATCCTGCACAGCCACTGGCTGGAACCGCGTCCGTCCGCCGCCTGCGACAGGCACCACCGAGCCCAGGCGTTGCAGGGCCGCCAGCAGGTTAAAGAACTCGTCGCCGAGGCCGAACAGAAGGGAGGGCCTCAGGATCGTGTACGGCACGTCGCTTTTGAGGACCTCTTGCTCGCCAAGCCACTTGGAGCGGAAGTAGTGCAGTCCCGGCTCGTCCGCCGCGCCAAGCACGCTGATGTGAACAATGCGCCGCACACCTGCCTCTTGCGCGGCCTGAGCAACCGTGCGCGTGCCCGCCACGTTCACCAAATCAAATGTGCCGGCATGTTTGGACTCGCGGATGACGGCAACCAGGTGGACTACTGCGTCGATGCCTTGCATGGCGCTGCGCACAGATGCTGCGTCGCGCACGTCACCGGTAACCAGCGCAGGGCGTGGGCCGAGGACCTGGCGGGCGCGTTCTGGGTTGCGCACCAGGCAGCACACCGGCATGCCCTGCGCAGCCAGTTCAGCCACGGTGTAGCGGCCAAGAAGTCCGGTGGCTCCGGTGACCAGGATCATACACATCCTATGCGGCCGGCATTCGGAGTTTATGTGTTCTTGTTTGTACTGCCAGGCTTGAAGACCAAAGTGCTGAAATGAAGAACGCAAGCACCGCGAACGCCATAGCCATGCACCCCACTGGCCTCCACTGACGATGAGGCACACGCGATGCGGTCTAGCCCAGACTTCTGCGCCTGTTCCCCATACCGTTCTTCCTAGCGCGTCAACCTAACAAGGACGCGCCGGAGCGCTGCGGTCAGGGTGTCAACTTCCTTTTCAGTGATTGCCGTGGACAAGCTCCCCAGCATCGTGGGGTACAGGAAAACGCCCTCGTTGAGCAGGCCTAGGAACACTTCATGGCGGAACTGGGTGCCCACTGTCAGCACGTCCCGGTAGCTGCGCACGGGCTGTCGCGTGAAGTGAATCCCGAACAGCGGGCCGAGTCCAGTGACCTGCGCTGGTGTCTCCAACTCATTGCACAACTGCTGCACCTGCTGCCGCAGACGGTCGCCAAGCGCGTTTAGCCGCTCATGAGCCGCCGGCGTGAGCATCTGGAAGGTCGCTATGCCCGCGGCCATAGCGAGCGGATGGCCATTGAATGTGCCCGCGTGGTTGAGCGGTGCGGGGCCTTGCTGGTGTTCGTACACAGCCATGACGTCCTTGCGCCCGCCAAACGCGCCGGCGGCCAGGCCGCCGCCAATGATTTTCCCGAACGCGGTCATGTCCGGCTTGATGTTGTACCACTCCTGCGCGCCGCCGGTAGCGACTTGGAACGTGATGACTTCATCAAAGACGAGCAGAATACCATACTTGCTGGTGACTGACCGCAGCATAGCCAGGTATTCAGGGTCTGCCGGAATCATGCCGCCGGAGCCGAGCATAGGCTCAAGAAAGACAGCTGCCAACTCTTTATGATGCTCCGTCAGCAGTTGGCGGGCGGCTTCCGTGTTGTTGTACGGCAAGACCACTACGTTTTCAATGACCGACTGTGGAAGACCCACGTCTGCGGGTACCTGATTAGGGCGCTCAGCGCGTCCCAGCACGGCTAGACTGGAGGGCTGCACACTGACGGCCAATGCTTCATGTGTGCCGTGATAGCCGCCCTCGCATTTGGCTATCTTCGTCCGGCCGGTAAAGGCACGGGCTGCGCGTACGCAGTTCATCGTCGCTTCCGTGCCGGAACTCGTGAAGCGAATGCGCTCCACTGATGGGACACGTTCGCAGAGAAGCTTAGCCAGCTTCAGCTGCGGCTCTGACGGGCCAAAGAAGGATGTTCCCTGGCTGAGCTGCTCTTGTATCACCTTAAGCACCGTGGGGTGGTTGTGGCCATGGACAAGTGTGGTGAAGTTGTTGACGAAATCTATGCGGTCGTTGCCGTCCACGTCCCAAACATGGCAGCCCTGGCCTCTTGCGATGGTGACTGGGTACGGTGACCAGAATGCGGATGTTCTGGTCTCTCCTCCCGCAAGGTACTGGTCTGCTTGTTGGTGAAGGGCTCGGGACTTGGGCGTGGCGGCCTCATAATGCCTCTGCTCTTGAAAGGTCCGCATGCCTGGCTCGCTTTCTCTAGGGATGCCTGCCCAGTGAACCGGGTCAGGCTCTCTAGTCCTTGGGGTAACGTGCTACACCAATGTAGTTTCAGTATACCCCGAGCGGTCCGATGGGCTATTACGGCTCTCCGCGGTCTGGGCGGAGAGGTCGCTCCGGACGGTTCTGCATACCTAAAGTGGGTCTCCGCTGCATGGGCCCTCTTACGCCTGGGCCTGAACGGAAGGGACTCTGTCCGCCTACTGGACGTGGGCGGTTCTCTTGTACCTCCCTGGCGGGACCGGCTGGTCCCCCGTTGTCCCTGCGCAGCGCTGCACCTTGGCGCGGCCGGATACCTACCTTGCGTTCTTCGCCTTCCCCGACGCTTTCTGTGGAGATGCGGGAGTCGTTTGCCAGCGCCATGTGGATGAGGCGCCGCTCGTAAGGAGGCATGGGCTCCAGAATGAAGGGCTTGCCGGAGGACACTACCTTATCGGCAATGCGCATGGCCAAGCGGCGCAGAACGTCGGCGCGGCGTTCGCGGTAGCGCTCCACATCCACGATGATGGGCCCGCCGCCGGGGTGCTTTTGCGCAACAACGAGGTTCACCACAAGCTGGAGAGCCCAAAGCGTTTCACCGCTGCGGCCAATCAACAGTCCCGCATCTGCGCCAGAGATTTCGATAACTGGCGTCGTTGGAGACTCGTTTGGTGATCTGCCCATCTCCGTGTTTGCGGAGACGCGCATACGGGTCAGTAACTCCGCTACAACGGTGCGCGCTTCAGTGACCGCTTCCGGGCTAGTGACGGGCGCAGGTGCTTCCATGTGTGCACCGGCCACGGGTATACCAGGAGCATTGGGAGGCGCAATGGGCCGACTGCGAGGCTGTACCTGAAGGGGCTCATCGCGACTAAGGGCGGAGGAGCGAATCAGGCGGACACGGGCGAGCTCAGCGCCAAAGCCTAGAAAGCCCGGCTTTCCCCTGCTGAGGATTTCAACCTCAACCTCATTCCTCTTTGCCCCGAGTTGTCTGAGAGCCAGATCGATTGCCTCTTCGATTGTTTTGCCGCTCGTCTCGATTGGCTGTTCCATTGTTTGGCAACTCCTCAGCCTGCTCCGTTACTGCGGGAGCCGGCACTGGCGCGGGGGTGCGCTTCCAGAACGATCCGAGGCCACCCCAGCCCGCTACAAAATACTGCACCACCATCCCGATCAGGTTAGAAACGATCCAGTAAAGGGAAAGCCCGTTGGGGAAACTGAATGTGAAGAAGCCGAACATCAATGGCATCATCATAACCATCATTTGATTTTGTTGGTTCTGCTTTGGGTCTGCTGAGGGGTAGGTACTCATCTTCTGTAGTGCCCACATAGACCCGCCCACCAAAACGGGCATGACGATAGTAGTAACAATATTCAGAGACGCGGGCGCACTCAGGTCCATGCCCAAGAATTGGCTGTTGAAGGGAATGGCTCTATGGATGGCGTTTGCCCAGGGATAGACTATGCCCGACAACTCCACCATCGACTCCGGCTGGGGGTTGAGCGCTTTGGAGATCGCATAGTACATGGCGAACCAGATTGGCATCTGAATGATCATTGGGCCTAAGCACCCAATGGGACTAATTTTCTCTTCTTTGTATAGGCGCATCTGCTCTTGGCCAAACCGCTGGCGGTCGTTAGCGTACTTCTTTTGCAGGGCTTGGAGCTTTGGCTGCAACTGTGCCATTGCCTTTGCAGACTTTGCCTGCCGCACAGCCAGCGGGTAAGTGACGAGCCGGACGATACCAGTAAAGGCGATGATGCTCAGGCCGAAGTTGTGGAAGAGCAGCACTGCTAAAAACAG
This sequence comes from Dehalococcoidia bacterium, assembly GCA_009692665.1. Lineage (GTDB taxonomy): Bacteria > Chloroflexota > Dehalococcoidia > Lucifugimonadales > SHYT01 > SHYT01. The sequence goes on from SHYT01000003.1 coordinate 132,599, forward strand.
CAGCGAATTTGTCAGTGGCTTAACAAGAATCTCGTTCCAGAGGGCGCCTAAGAATTCCACAGAGTTTTATCCTTTGGCGGTCGACCGCGCTATGAACTTAATTGCTAGGACTCGGGCAGCATTGCTGGGCCCCACAGCGCTGTGCCGCGCAGGGCGTTTAGGGCCCGTACCTGGCCCTTGACGTTTGTCACGTAGACAATTCCATCCCCGGAGACCACAGGCCGCGTTCGTACGCCAGCCTCAAGCGGATAGGGCCAGTCCTCATGGCCATTTGCCGCTGAAAATACTCGGAAGTAGTTATCATCCGTAGGTACAATCAGGGACTTCTGAAGGACCGTGATTGGAGCTACGATCTTCTTCCCAGCTTGAACATCCCAGCGGGTTTTGCCGGTCTGCGGGTCAAGCGCCATCACCCTTCCACCAAGCGTGCCTGCATAAATGCTCTGGCCGTCCGTGGCCGGCCCAATCCAAAACCAGCTGTCGGCCTTGTGCTCCCAGCGTTTGCTACCGGTCTTAGCGTCCAAGGCGTAGAGCGTGCTGTCAAATCCGCCAATGTAGACGGTGCCGTTTGCTACGAGTGGTTGCCCAACGATGGAGCCATTGGTTGCGAATTTCCAAATCTCCTTGCCGTTCTGCAAGGACACTGCATAGACCATGTGATCGAGCGAGCCGAAGTATACGACGTTATCGGCGACGGACGGAGATGACCATATCTTATCGGCGGCGGCAAACGACCATTTGAGACGGCTACTGCCTGTCTCCTCACGGGTGTCTAGCGCGTAGAGGTGCGCATCACTGGAGGGTACAAGGAGTGTGCCGTCTGCTGTCAGCACGATATCACCGACGACACCGGACGGGCTGGTTGGGATGCATGGCCCTATTTGTTGCGTGCGCAGACAATAGGTCCAAACCTCTTGTCCGTTGCTCCGGTTGAGCGCAAAGATGGTGCCCGCGTGGTCAGCCACATACACGCGGTCTTTGGATACCACGGGAGCGGCGTAGATAGCCGCCGGGCGCCGAGTATTCTTGTCTTTAAAGTTGACCGGGAATGTCCAGATGATCTTCCCATCCTGTTTCTCCATGGCAGCAACCCGCCCATTGCCGGTACCAATGTAGAGGGTGCTGTCAGCCGCGCTGAGCGCAGACCAGCCAGCAGCCTGGAAGGCCCCGGTGCAACCGGTGAGCAGCAGACTAAGGATTGAGACTAAAGCCAGCAGCACAATCGGCCGCTTGCCGGATGCAAATGGGGAGAGACGCGTCATGATTGGGCCTTTCTTGTCTGACTGTGCGAAGGCACCGGGTCATAGCCGCTCCCGCCGAACGGGTGGCATCGCCCCAGCCGCTTCATGGTGAGCCAGGTGCCGTGCAGTGCGCCATGCTTCTGAATGGCCTCGTAGCCAAAATGGGAGCAAGAAGGCATATAGCGGCAGCGAGAAGGCAGGTATGCGGAGATTGCTTTCTGGTAGAGACGGATAAGAAAGAGCAAAATGAATTTCATGGGCTTGCCTTATCAGGAGCCGTACCGCCAGCTTTCAACTCTGCAGTTATCAGAAGGCCAGCCCTTCGCGTAAGGCCCTCAAAGGAGGCCTTGAGCGCATCGAAGCTAGCCGTCGCGGATGCTTTCCGCGCGGAAATGACCATATCCCATCCGCTTTTCACCGGCATGTGGCGGGCTACTTCTCGTAGACGGCGCCGCACCAGATTACGTACAACAGCCGTGCCTACCTGTTTGCCGATAGCGTACCCGAACCGGCTGGTCTCAAGCTGGTTCGGCGCTGCACGGAGCAGCAACAAATAGTTGGACTGCACCCGCCCCTGCCGCATCACTCGTGCAAATTCTTCCTGGCGCGTCAACCTATGGGGGTCTAACATGAAAGCTATGAGCCCCACATGAACGGAACTCGCGTCCAGCTAGGCCGAGAGAATGCGGCGCCCTTTCTGTCTGCGGCGCGCCAAGACATCCCGGCCACCCTTCGTTTGCATACGCATGCGGAAGCCGTGCACCTTGCTGCGATGACGATTGTTTGGTTGGAATGTTCGTTTCGGCATAATCAGGGACGAGTATACGATGCGGGCCGTAAGCTGTCAACGAAGCTACAGCAGGCAGGGCCCTAGCTAATTTTGCATCAAGGTGCGGCTGTGCCCCGGCATGATTTGCTGCGGCTTTTGTCCAACTCCCTACTGTACCTTTGTTTGACTTCCACCTCCCTTGCCCCGACTTTTTCTTCGACTCTCCCTAACCTCTCATCAGTCGGGGTTCCTTCCCAAAGCCCTAAGTAGGCGGAGGGCGCTTTGACAGCAACACACATAGATAGTGATCCGACGGATACCAGTATGTGGGTGTGCGTTGACCCGCCCACGTTGACCCACTATGATGCGCTCCCTACAATGTGGTGTCTAACGACACAGGGGTGGAACGTGGAAGTCCCAGAAGTCGTCATTAACCGGCTGCCTCAGTATATCCGCGTGCTCAGAGAGTTACAGAGGAGCGGCGGCAAGGTTGTCAGTTCCAAAGACTTAGGTGACGCACTGCAAATGACGCCGGCGCAGATCCGCAAGGACCTGAGTTACTTTGGGCGCTTTGGTAAGCAGGGGCATGGCTACAACGTTGTCCACTTGCAGGACGAGCTCCGCAAAATCCTGGGCTTAGATCATCCATGGCGTATTGCGCTGGTGGGCGTTGGGCGGTTGGGCAGGGCTATCTTGGGATATCCCGGCTTTGCTCCTGAGGGGTTTCAGATTGTGGCTGCGTTTGATGAAGACCCGCGCCAGGTGGGGCAGCAGATTGCGGGGTTGATTGTGCGGCCTATGACCCAGTTGCAGGAGGAAGTGCGGCAGAAAGACATCCGCATTGCCATTGTGGCGGTGCCTGCGGACCACGCGCAAGAGGTGGTCCACCAGTTGGTCACGTGCGGCGTGAAATCGATTTTGAACTATGCGCCGGTATCTATTCAGTCGCCGGATGGAGTAAAGGTGCGTGGCATAGACCCGGTGCTGGCGCTGCAGTCCATGACGTTTTATCTGGGGCAAGATGCTCCCGTAAAGAGGCAAGAGCCCGGACGTGTGGATGTGGGAGCGCAGAGGTCTGAGTAGCAGGGGCTTGCCACCTAGCGGGACTTGGAATGACCTGACAAAGAACCCGCCGGACAATGTCCGGCGGGTTCTTTGTCAGGTATGGCCCATCCGTTATCGGGTGCCGGAGCTCATGGATAGCGGTCCGCCTCCGCTCCGGCGGCGGCGCGCGACGGTGACCCGCACTTCCGCGCGGCGCAGGGCTGTGAGTGCGGATTCCAGGCTCTGGTCCGCGGAGCGGTTCGCGATTGCTTCTTGCGCACGCTTCATGGCGGCCTGCGCCCGCGCTTCGTCAATTTCATCCGCGCGCTCCGCGGAATCTGCCAGCACCGTGACCGTGTTGGCGAGCACTTCCAAGAACCCGCCCCCGACGGCTAGGTACGTGTCCTGGCCATCCTTGATGATGCGCAGCTCGCCGGGCTTCAGCGCGGTCAGCAGCGGCGCGTGATGCGGCAAAATGCCCAACTCGCCGTCAATGCCGGGCGCAACGAGCCCGTCGACTTCGTCCGCCAGAAGCGCCCTCTCCACCGTAATGATTTCCAGCTTCATCTTCGGCATGTCTCAGTCACTACCTTTCAAAGGCGACTCTTCCGCCCTTGAACGCACCCACTTCTGCATTGTAGGTGCAGGGCACTGCCCTGCCTATTTGATCCAGCCTTGCTTCTTGGCGTTCTCCCGAGCTTCTTCCATTGTGCCCATCATGAAGAACGCTTGCTCCGGCAGGTCATCGTGCTTGCCCTCGAGAATCTCCTTGAAGCCGCGCACCGTGTCCTTGATGGGAACGTACCGGCCCTCACGGCCAGTGAACTGCTCCGCCACCGAGAACGGCTGCGAGAAGAACCGCTGTACCTTGCGCGCGCGTGACACTACCTGCTTGTCCTCTTCAGATAGCTCTTCCACGCCCAAGATCGCGATGATGTCCTGCAAGTCCTTATAGCGCTGCAACACCCGCTGCACGCCTCGCGCAATGTCGTAGTGCTCCTGGCCCACAATCTGCGGGTCCAAGATGCGGGAGTTCGAGGTGAGCGGGTCCACCGCCGGGTAGATTCCCTGCTCAGCGATAGCTCGCTCCAAGGCGATGATCGCGTCCAAGTGCCCGAACGTGGAGACGATGCCCGGGTCCGTATAGTCGTCCGCAGGCACGTAAATCGCTTGCACGGAGGTGATGGAGCCCTTGCTTGTCGACGTGATGCGCTCCTCCAGCGCACCCATCTCGGTGGCCAGCGTGGGCTGGTAGCCTACCGCGGACGGCATGCGGCCCAGCAGCGAGGACACTTCCATGCCGGCCAGGATGTATCGGTAAATGTTATCCATGAACAGCAGCACGTCCTGGCCCTCAACGTCGCGGAACTGCTCAGCCATCGTGAGGCCCGTCAGGCCCACGCGCGCGCGGACACCAGGCACCTCGTTCATCTGTCCAAAGACCAGGATTGCGTTCTTCATGACGCCGGATTGCTGCATCTCATGCCACAGGTCGTTGCCCTCGCGGGAGCGCTCGCCGATGCCGGCGAACACTGAGAAGCCGCTGTGGTGCACGGCGATATTGTGGATCAGCTCCAAGATCACCACGGTCTTGCCCACGCCCGCGCCGCCATAAGCGCCAACTTTACCGCCGCGGCTGAACGGAGAAATCAGGTCAATAACCTTAATGCCCGTCTCCAGCATCTGCGCGGTGGTCTGCTGCTCAGAGAAGGGAGGCGCGGCGCGGTGGATGGACCAATGCTCCTCCGCTTTGACCTCGCCGAGGCCGTCCAGAGGCTCGCCCAAAACATTGAACAGTCTCCCCAGGCAGGCGCGGCCCACAGGTACGCTGAGCGGCGCGCCTGTGTCAACCACCTCAACGCCGCGCGCCAGGCCGTCCGTTGGCCCCAGGGCCAGGCAGCGCACCCAGTTGTTGCCCATGTGCTGCGCGACTTCCAGCACCAGCCGCTCGTTGCCCAACTGCAGCTCGACCGCGTTCAGAATCAGCGGGATATCTCCGGCAGGGAATTCGATGTCAATAACCGTGCCAATGACCTGTACAACCCGCCCTTTAGTCCCCTTTGCCATGCTGACCTCCCTAGTCGCTGTCTGTTGTGTGTCCGTGTAGCGCCAATTCATGAATTGGCGTATAAAAAGTTCCTTAGTCTGTGAACGTGAGCGAGCCGCCTATGATGTCCAGCAGCTCGCCGGTAATCGATGCCTGCCGGGCCTTGTTCATGTCCAGCGTCAATGACCTCACCAGGTCGTTCGCGTTGTCCGTTGCGCTCTTCATCGCCACCATGCGTGCGGACTGCTCGCTCGCTATATTCTCCAGCACCGCTGCATAAATCTGCATCTCCACGATGCGCGGCAGCAGTGCGTTGAGCACAGTAGTCGGGTCTGGCTCATAGATGTATCCGGTTAGATGCGTCTTGGCGATTGGCGCAGGCTCCACCGGAAGCAGTTGCCGCACCGCCGGCCGCTGCACTGCGGTATTCACGAACTCGGTGTACGACAGGTAGACCGCGTCGCAATACCCGCTGCTGTAGTCGTCAATGACCAGGCGCGAAATTGCCAGCGTGTCCAGGACGCTGGGCCGCTCACCAAGATTCGTGAACGTGCCGCGCACCTCGCGGCCAAACCGCACCATAAAGTCGCGTCCCCTACGGCCAACCGTAACGACGCTCACCGGACTCGCCGATTGCACAATGAACTGCCCCGTGCGCCGGTTGACGTTGGTGATAAGGCCGCCGCACAAGCCGCGGTCTGGCGTCACATGAACAATTTCAATGCGCTGAATCGGCCTGCGGCGCAGCAATGGCGGAAGCTGCGAAGGGTCGTCAGCCGGCATTGCGCCCAAGTGGGACAAAAGCTCCTGCAGCTTCCTCGCATACGGGCGCGTCGCGGCAATAGCCTGCTGAGCGCGGCGCATCTTAGCGCCCGCCACCAGCGACATGGCATTGGTCACCTTGCCGATGTTCTGGTCGGTCCGAATCCTGCGACGGTAATCTCGTAGGCTTGGCATTCCTTCACCCTAACCCTCTCCACAAGGAAGAGGGAGCTGCTTACGTTAAGCGGCGAATTGCTTTTTGAACTGCTCGATGGCGGTCTTTAGGTCCTTCTCTGCCGCTTCATCAAGCAGCTTGGACTCCGCAATCTTCTTGCATATCTCCGGGTGCGCCGATCGCATGAATCGGTGGAACTCACTTTCCCAGCGAGCGACGGTAGTCACAGGCACCTCATCTAGATAGCCGTTCGTGACCGCATAGATAATCGTGACTTGCTCTTCCATTTGGACTGGCTGGAACTGCCCCTGCTTCAGCACTTCCACCATCCGCTGGCCGCGCTCCAGCTGCGTGCGTGTCGCCTGGTCAAGGTCGGACGTGCCGAACTGTGCGAATGCTGCCAGCGAGCGGTACTGCGCCAGGTCAATGCGCAAGCGGCCGGCCACGCGGCGCATTGCGCGCGTCTGCGCGGAGCTGCCTACGCGGGAAACTGACAGGCCCACGTTCACGGCGGGGCGAACACCGGCGTTGAACAAGTCGGCTTCAAGATAAATCTGGCCATCCGTAATGGAAATCACGTTCGTGGGGACGTATGCCGACACGTCACCGGCCTGCGTCTCAATGATGGGGAAGGCGGTGAGAGAGCCGGCGCCGCTCTTGTCGTCCACACGCGCCGCGCGCTCCAGCAAGCGGCTGTGCAGATAGAACACGTCACCCGGATACGCCTCGCGTCCTGCCGGGCGGCGAAGCAGCAACGACATCTGGCGGTACGCCCACGCGTGTTTGGTGAGGTCATCGTAGAAGATGACCGCGTCTTGCTTGTTCTCCATGAACTCCTCGCCCATGGCGCACCCGGCGTACGGCGCCAGGTACTGAAGCGCCGCGGAGTCGGACGCGTTCGCGGCCACGATGATGGTGTACTCCATCGCGCCGTGCTTCTCCAGGTAGCCCACCACCTGCGCCACTTTGCTGGCCTTCTGGCCAATGGCGACGTAGATGCAGACGAGATTCTTGCCCTTCTGGTTGATGATGGTGTCCAGGCAGATAGCCGTCTTGCCCGTGCCGCGGTCGCCGATGATGAGCTCGCGCTGCCCGCGGCCGATTGGGATCATCGCGTCAATAGCTTTGAGTCCCGTTTGCACCGGCGTGTCCACACCTTTGCGGCGCGTAACGTCAGGAGCAATGCGCTCCACCGGGCGAGTCTTGGTGGTGCGGATCGGGCCCTTCGCGTCTATCGGGCGGCCAAGTGCGTCGACCACACGGCCTAGAAGCTCCGGCCCAACGGGCACCTCCACAATGCGGCCCGTCGCACGTACCTGGTCGCCCTCTTTAATCGCGCGGTCCTCGCCAAGCACGACCACGCCGACGCTGTCCTCTTCAAGGTTTAAGGCGATGCCGTATAGGCCGTCCTTGAACTCAACCAACTCAGTGGCGCGGCAGTTGCTCAGCCCGTGCACGCGGGCGATGCCGTCGCCCACTTCCACAACCGTGCCCACGTCCTGCATGGCCACCTGCGTGCCAAAGCCCTCAATCTGCTGCTTGATGACTGAGGCGATGTCCTGTCCTCGTAATGTCATGTCCCTCTCCTTGCTACGTCCTCAACCCTGCCGCACTCGGCTGCACCCCTCTAGAGTGCTGTCCGTTCCCGAAGCGTTTTTCTCAGAGCTTCCAGCTTGCCCCGCGTGCTCCCATCAATGACGTGGTCGCCTGCGCGGATAATCATGCCGCCCAAAACGCTCGGATCCACATGTGCTTGCAGGATGATCTGCTGTCCAAATAAAGCCCGCAGTCGCTCGGTAACGTGTTGCTGCTCCGCGGGTTCCAGTGGAACCGCAGTGGTCGCCGTCGCGCGCACCACGCCTTGCTGCTCGTCCATCATTTTCTGGAACGACTCCTGGATGCGGGGCAGCATCGCCAGCGTGCCGCGCTGCGCTATGAGCCCCATGAAATTGGCGCCCGTCGGCGAAAGACTCGGCAACGCCCGCTTGATCACAGTGAGCCGGTCAGCGGGCTTGACCCCCGGCGACTCAAGCGCCGACCGGGTAGCTTCCGCCCCCATGGCGTCTACCATGATTTGCAGGTCTTGCCGCCAGCGTTCCGCCTGTCCAGCTCCCTGTGCGAGCTGAAGAATGGCCTGCGCGTACCGCCTCGGCGTGGGTGCTCCACGGCCTGGCATCGTCCCTTACCCTCTTCGTACCTGTCCGCTGTCTTGCAGGACCTTATCAATCAAATCCTTGTGCGCGTTCTTGTCCAGCGTGCGGCCCACCACCCGCTCAGCGGCGGTGATGGCGAGGTCAGCGAAGCGGCCGCGCAGCTCTTCCACCGCGGCGTCGCGCTCCTGCTGGATCTGCTGCCGGGCGCGCTGCAAGAACGCCTCACTCTCAGCCCGTGCCTTGGCCATTTCCTCTTCGCGGAACTTTTCGGCCATCTGGCGCGCCTGCTCCATGAGCACTTGTGTGCCTTGGCGGGACGTCTCAAGCTGCTGCCGCATCTCTACCTGCGCCTGCTCGGCCTGCTTCTTCACGCGCTCTGATTCCTCAAGCGCACCCCGAATCCGCCCCGCGCGGTCATCCAGCGTCTTGAGGATCCGCTTGTACCCAATGAAGTACAGCAAGACCATCAAGATCAGGAAGTTAACGAGGTAGATGATAAGGCTTGGTAGGTGTAATCCTAACTCAGCCACCGTTGCCTCCTTGTCCTGCTCTAACCAGCTCTACGCTACGAATAGCAACAGGATCGCGATGACCAGCGCGTAAATGGCGACGGCCTCGCAGAATGCTACGCCCAAGATGAAGAGCGTCTGGATAGTCCCACGAGCCTCGGGATTGCGGCCAACCGCGTTCAGCGCCGCCGCAGACAGCAGACCGATTCCAATGCCGGGGCCGATCATCCCTACCGCTGCTAGCCCCGCTCCCAGCACCTTTGTCGCGGCCGGAGTAATCTCTTGCAAAGGTATTGCCATGGTGCCTCCTCTTTCTCTTGCCGCCACGTCAGCTCTTCAGCAGCGTGACTTTGTTTGCCTCAATGTTGTTTACATGACTAGTGCGCTTGGCGACTAGTCACGTCCCATCATCGCCGCCGCAGCCAGACCCAAGGCCGCCGCCGCGATCCCAATACCCGCAATCGCAAACGCAAAAACAATAATGGTCATGAGTGCCCTCCACCGTGCTCAGGTTGTTTGTGTTCAGGTGCAGCGGTGTGGCCCTCTTCCTCATGGCCGGCCACAGCAACTGCTGCGAAAACGATAGTCAGGCCCGCAAATACGACTGCTTGAATAAGCCCTACGAATAATTCAAGCCCATAGACAATGTCGGTAATCACGAAAGGAACAAGAAATGCGGATAAGAGGACCAAGATTTCGCCCGCCGCCATGTTCCCAAATAACCTGAAGGTGAAGCTCAGCAAGCGAACTAGTTCGCTGACCAACTCTAAGAAGCGTACGAAAGCGTCGATCAACTTGAAACGCAGAAGGCTCCCAATAAAGTTAAACTTGCTTAGATATCCTAGGCCCAACGCTCTTAGCCCAAGTATTTCTATGAAGAAGAAAGAAATAATCGCCAGGGCGAGTGGCATATTAAAGTCGGTTCCCGCAGGTCGGAGAAACGCCGCACTCAGTCCCGCCTGAGCCGTTTTAACTTTGCCCCCGGCCTCTTGGATCTTCTCTGCTGCTTTACCCGCGTATCGCTGACCTTCTACTGTGACGGGGTTCCCGTCTACGACGAGCTGCTTGCCAATTGTTCCCGCATCGGTGATTTCGATGCGGTTTGTTTCAGCAAACTTATGTGCTTCCTTTTCCACCGCAGCCTCAGATTTTCCGCTGGCGCTAATGGCTGCAGCCTCTCTCGCTTCAACGACGTGCTTTAGGTCTTCAACTGTAATTGTCGGCTTGCCTTTCACATCAGTAACGTGGGCTTTGCTCAGCTCAGTGAGGGAGAGGTCTGTCCATCGAGTTATTCCAAAAGACTGGTAGATAGGAATGAGTCCCAACCAAGCATTAAAGAGGACAAATAAGAAAATAGTGGCGATTAGCGGGAGAAGGGAACGGGAGCGCGCCGCACCTATGACGCTTTCCATGAACCCGAGTAGGCCTTCAACGATCAACTCCAGCATACTCTGCAGCCGACCAGGCACTACCTTGAGTCTTGACGTGCCAAGCCAAAACAGCCCCACCAACAAGACACTGGTAATTAAGGAAGAAAGAATAGTGTTGGTAAGAACAAAATCAGTGCTGAAGACTTCTTTAGTAGTTTCTCCCCTGGCTTCCCCGGTAATAAGTTGCGGAGCTAAATGGATGCCGGGTGTGGGAAGAAGCGGGTCGCGCCCAGTAATCGCTGCGCCTATGGCGCCAGTAACAAGACCGGCTACGAGAAGGATAACGACGCCTAGGAGTGCTAATTGTGTGGCCCGCTTGCCAGTCATAGCTTACCCGCGTCCCTCGCTGCCTGTCTGGTCTGGAGGCTCTACAGGGCCTCCCGGCGGGTTGAAGATGGGCTGCACAGCACGATAGGTGCCGTAAAAAGCCACAATCGTCCCTAGGAGGAGGCCTATCAACATGAAAAGCGGTTTGGTGTGTATCCAGGTGTCCAATTTCAGACCAGCACAGATACCGATCACAATGCTGATCGCAATGAACCATCCGATGCCGGTAACCCGCAGGGTTAACGCCCACCACGGCATAGCTCACCAAACCTTCGGAAGGGTATCACAGGGTATTTGTGAAGTCAACGGTTCTAGAACGCTTCGGGTTCCTAAGGCTTTGGGTATTTTCGCGGCGCACGCGTCTTGCAAGCAAAGAAGCGGGGCGGTCTCCCACCCTGCTTCTTTTTTGGCTTACGGTGCTTCGCTTACCAAGGCACTACAGAGAAGTTTTGAATACGCTTTCCTTCCGCAGTGTGGGTGCGGAGCCTGCCTTCAAGCGCAGCGAAGGGTCGAATGGGTCACTGCCCTGCTAGGAGTTGGAAGCCGCGCCTCGGCCACCTCTGCCTAGGTCGTCCAGGTTCAGGCCTTCGATGAAGTCTGTGTAGGCGGAGAGCTTGCGCGTCTCCTCATCCTTCATTTCTTTCACCTTCTCCGGGCTGGGTGCCGCCGCTTCAGCCTTCTCGCCGGGGGCGATGGCCTTTCCTGTCTCCTTATCCATGAGGACACTGGCCTTCTCAAGGACCTTCTCGTCTGCGTAGATTGGGATGTTGAAGCGCACGGCCAATGCCAGCGCGTCGCTTGGGCGCGAGTCGATTTCGATAGGCTTCCCGCCGACATCCAGGACAATCTTGGCGTAGAACGTGTCGTTCTGCAGGTCATTCACCAGGACATGGCTGGCCTGCGCCCCTAGTGAAGTGATGACATTGCGCAGCAAGTCATGGGTGAGCGGACGGGGGACATTCATTTCCTGGAGCCGTACTGCAATGGCGTCCGCTTCAGCGGGGCCAATCCAGATGGGGAGGTAGCGGCTGGCGCCCTTTTCCTTGAGGATAACCACCCGCTGATAGTTCATCATGCTAACGCGGATGCTATCAACGGTCATCTCAATCATCATGTCCTCCTGCCCCCATTAAGCCGATTCTAGACTTGTCCCTGGGGGGTGTCAACGGCGAAAGGCCGTGCCGCCCCATCCGTTACACAACTGGGATACACGAGATAAAGAAATACCCATTCCTTTTCGACAATGGCTCATCTTTCTGAGGTTGCACTATAGTGTTGCCGCCATCTACTACCGGCCTCTATTGCCAGAGTGTGGCGCGTCCGTGAGCGCCCGTTCTATAATGGGCATCATGCGCCTGCCCACACTCCACTGCGTCCGGAGTCAGGGCGCTGCTTTAGTCTAGAGGATATATGACAACCCCTAACCGTCGTGTTCGTGTTGCCGTGGATGCCATGGGTGGTGACTACGGCCCTTCCGAGCTAGTTCCCGGTGCCGCGGCGGCAGCGCGCATGGGCGACGTGGATGTTCTCCTTGTCGGCGATGAGGAGGCTCTCAGGGCGGAGCTCGCCAAGTTGGACGCCGTAGCGCGGGAGCGTATTACCTTTGTGCCCTCCCAGGGTGTAGTGCATGAGGGCGGGTCACCGGTTCAGTCACTCCGGCAGATGCCACGTTCCTCCATTGCTGTGGCCGGCGGGCTGGTGCAGGCGGGCAAGGCGGACGCGCTGGTCAGCATGGGTTCCACAGGCGCAACGGTGGCCGTGGCAACACTCATGCTTGGCATGCTTGAAGGGCTTGAGCGGCCAGCCATGGGCGGGCCTATGTTCGGCCTGTCCCCAAACACAATGGTGGTTGATATTGGCAGCAACGTGGATGCGCGTCCTGCACAGATGCTCCAGTTTGCCGCGCTTGGGTGTGCCTTTGCGCGGGCGCTGATGAACGTGCAGGACCCGCGAGTCGCCCTGCTGAGCGTGGGCGCTGAAGAGGGCAAGGGCAACCGGCAAGGCAAAGAAGCGTACACCCTCTTTAAAGAAAGCGGCCTCCACTTCGTTGGTAACGTAGAAGGGCACGACCTGCTGCTGCCCACGCCCAAAGCCGAAGTGGTCGTCTGCGATGGCTTCGTCGGCAATGTCATCTTGAAGTTGGCCGAGGCCACGGGGCACGCGATGTCCGCCTACCTGGATAAGCGCCTCGCCACGCAGCTCCTGGACGACAAGCGTGAGGCCTTGGCCCGCGACGTACGCGGGCTCTTCGACGCGTCTTTGATCTTCGGCGGCGCGCCGCTGCTGGGCGTGAAGGGAGTCGCGATTGTCGGCCACGGCCGTGGGCGGGCTTCGCTGGTGGAGCAGGCCATCGGCACCGCCAAGCGCTGCGTGCAGACCGGATTCGTCCAGCAGATGCAGCAAGAACTCGGCAAAATAAACGCGCGGGCTAAGCCCCCAGCGAACTAAATGAACTAGCAGGGATGTGATTGTGGAAGGCTCAAAGCAACACGTCGCGCTCATCACCGGCTCCTCCCGCGGAATCGGCAAGGCCATCGCGTTCAGGCTGGCGGCGCGCGGCGACAAGGTTATCATCAACTACGTCAGCCACCCTGAGGAAGCAGACAAGGTCGTCCAGGCGGTGAACGAGCGTGGCGGCAAAGCCATCGCCATCCGCGCGGACGTCTCCAAGGGCGAAGATGTTGAAGCAATGTTCAAGCAGGCTGCTGACTTTGGCGATGTGGACGTCCTCATCAACAACGCCGGCATCATCCGCGACTCCCTCCTCATGCGCATGCCGGACGAAACCTGGGACGCGGTCGTCGACATCAGCCTGCGCGGCTCCTTCCTCTGCACCCGCGCCGCCATCCGCAACATGATCCGCGGTCGCTGGGGCCGGGTCGTCAACGTCGGCTCCGTCGTCGGCATGATGGGCAATCCCGGCCAGGCCAATTACGCGGCGGCCAAGGCGGGCATGATTGGCTTCACGCAGAGCGTGGCAAAAGAGGTCGCCAGCCGCAACATCACCGTGAACTACCTCGCGCCCGGCTACACCGCCACGGACATCGTTGAGGACCTGCCACAGCAAATCAAAGACCGCATTCTTGCGCGCATTCCTCTCCAGCGTTTTGCCCACGTGGAGGAAATTGCCGGCATGGTGGGATACCTGGTGAGCGACGAGGCTGCGTACATCACCGGCCAGATTTTCACCGTGGACGGCGGCCTATCCATCTCGTAGCGACAACTTTCCCTCTCCCTCGATGGGAGAGGGCGAGGGTGAGGGTGAAACCTTTGCTCCTTAGCACGCAACGCCATCCGGCAACAGGTACGCTCTAATGCCCGAACGCCCGCGCACCAGACCCCTAATGGGCAAAGTGGCCGTTGTCACCGGCGGCTCCAGAGGCATCGGCAAGGCGATTGCGCTGGAGCTTGCCCGCCAGGGCTCCAACGTCGCCTTCAACTACTTCCGCCACCACCAGGAAGCGCGAGAGGTAGAGTCGGAAATCATAGCGCTCGGCGTCCAGTGCCTCCGCCGGCGCGCCAACCTCGGCGAGCCTGACGAGATCAGGAACTTCATCAAAGCCGTGGCCGACAAGTTCGGCGCGGTGTACGTCCTGGTGAACAACGCCGCCTCCGGCGTCCAGCGGCACACAATGGATCTGGAAGAGAAGCACTGGCAGTGGGCCATGGACGTGAACGCCCGCGCCGCGTGGCTGTGCGCCAAAGAGGCTGTACCCTTTATGCCTCCCGGCGGCAGCATCATCAACATGACCAGCCCGGGCGCCACGCGCGTGCTGGAGAACTATTTCTCCGTCGGCGTCTCCAAAGCCGCGCTGGAAGCCGTCACTCGCTACCTGGCCGTGGAGCTTGCCCCAAAGGGCATTCGCGTCAACGCCGTCTCCGGCGGCCTCGTGATGACCGACGCGCTGGAGCACTTCCCCAACAAGGACGACATGATCCGCACCGCCATCGCCAAGACGCCCGCCGGCCGCATGGTCACGCCGGAGGACATCGCCCGCATCGTGGCCTTCCTCTGCTCGCCGGAGGCCGACATGATCCGCGGCCAGGCCATCCTGGTAGACGGCGGCGCCTCCCTCCTCAGCTAGCCATCCCGCATGGTATTCTGTCTCCGCCAGCCACTCTATTGTGCCGAGATGATGGGAATGCTCACCGAATACATTCAAGCCGCTCTTGACAAGGCCGAGTACAAATCCTTCCGGAGACGGCACGCACTACGGCTCAATCAAAGGCTTCCGCGGCATGTGGGCCAGCGCTCCAACCCTAGAAGCCTGCCGCTCAGAGCAAAGAATGGCGGTCAAGAGTTCCCACACTTAATGAACTCCAGTATCTAGCGTTATTATCCGCCTATCTGGAACATCTCAATCTTTTTCTTCGGCTTTTCCGTCAGCGCCGCCCGCATCTCTGAATACCTGTCTGTGCGGGTACCCCACGTGCCGCGAATGAGCGCTTCCAACTCGTCGTCACTGGCGCCCGCCCGCATGGGCGTTTTGAGGTCTTTGCCCGTGGTGCCGAAGAGGCAGGTGAAGAGCTTGCCGTCCGTAGAGAGACGCGCCCGTGTGCAGTTTGCGCAGAAGGGCTGCGTGACAGACGCGATGACGCCGACCTCGCCGGTGCCATCCACATAGCGCCAGCGCTCGGCGACCTCACCGACGTAATTGCGGTCGATGGGCTCCAGCGGGAAGACGGCGCTGATGCGGTCCACGATTTCTCGCGCGGGGACGACTTGATCCAGCTTCCAGCCGTTCAGGTTGCCGACATCCATGTACTCGATGAAACGAACGATGACGCCGGTACCTTTGAAGTGGCGCGCAAGGTCAACGATGTCGTTTTCATTGACGCCGCGCATGACGACGCAGTTAAGCTTGATGGGCCAGAGGCCAACCTCTTGGGCTTTGCGAATGCCCGCGAGGACGCGCTCGGTGCCGTAGCCGCGGCCGTTCATTCTGGCAAATGTTTCATTGTTTAGACTGTCTAAGCTGACGGTAATGCGCTGCAGACCGGCGTCTTTGAGGGCCTGCGCTTTTTGCTCTAAAAGGTAGCCGTTGGTCGTAAGGGTGATGTCTTCCGCGCCGGGAACTTTGGCCAGCATGCCGACGAGTTTCTCCACCTCGGTGCGGACGAGGGGCTCGCCGCCGGTGAGGCGCAGCTTATTGACCCCGAGCTTTACGAAGATGCGCGTGAGGCGAGTAGTCTCTTCAAACGTGAGGATTTGGGCTTGCGGCAGGAACTGATACCGCTCGCCGTAGATTTCGGCGGGCATGCAGTAGGGGCAACGAAAGTTGCAGCGATCTGTGACCGATATGCGCAAGTCGCGCATCGGCCGTCCCAGGGTGTCTTTAATGGACTGCTTGAGTTCCACGTTTGCCGCCTACTTTGATCTCTTCTATTTTAGAGCAAATAGTATAGGAAGGGATTCTGGCCCTGGCCGCTGGCCTGAGCCTCTAAAAGAAGGGCGTCTAGTGTAGAACGCCTTCCAGTACGAGCCGTTGGAGAAGTTTGACGGCTTGGGCGGCGGCTTTGCCCCGGTGGCTGACCTGATTTTTCTCGGCCATGCTGAGCTCAGCGGTGGTCTTGCCGCGGTCTGGGAGCCAGAAGATTGGGTCGTAGCCAAACCCGCCGGCACCGTGCCTGGCCGTGGTGACGATCCCATCTAGTATACCCTCAACGGTCCAGTGCTGGCCTTCGGGCGAAGCGATGGAGATGGCGCTGCGGAAGCGGGCGCTGCGGTTGCCCCAGGAGACGCCCTTCATCTTTTGCAGCAGAAGGGTGACGTTCTCTTCGTCAGTTGCGTTGGGGCTGGCGAAGCGGCGGGAGTACACGCCAGGCGCGCCGTTGAGGGCGTCCACTTCGATGCCGGAGTCTTCCGCCAGCGTCCACACGCCGCTCAGCTTGGCGTAGGTGACGGCTTTGAGCAGGGCGTTCTCTGCAAACGTGGCGCCGGTCTCTTCCACATCCTGGGTGATGTTGAGGTCTTTAAGGCCCGGGAAGCGGGCGGGGGCCTCTCGCAGCAGCTCGTTGAACTCGCGGGCCTTGCCCGCGTTTGTGGTGGCGAGGAGGATGGTAGGGCGGTTGGCGTTGGACACTGGCTTCACCTGCATAAAGACTGGCCCGGGCGGCAGCAGCACTGTGTCGTGGGTGGCTTAAGGCACATGTGCATGTGACTACTACAATAGTGCATAGGTCAAACTGATGGCATGGCATTCTTTCGCGTGGGTTTGGTAGAATAACACCGCTCCGGCGACCACCTGAGGAGGAAGAGGCATGGTGCAACGGCTGCAGGTAGATGGTGCCAGTCTCCAAGACTATTTGAAAACACTGGGGGCATCCGCGCCAGGTCACGAGGGCCTGCTGGCGGTCATCAGCGCAATCGCTCGCGGGGCCGTCCACATTCAGCGCGAATTGCAGCGCGCGGCGTTGGGCGATGCGCTTGGCGCCGAAGGCAGCCGCAACGTGCACGGCGAGCTGGTGCAGAAGTTGGACAAGCTCAGCGCGGATACGTTCCGGGACGAGCTTTCAGCCTCAGGCCGCTGCCGCGTCATTGGCTGCGAGGAGTTTGAAGACTTCGTTTTTTTGGAGCCCAAGTCGCGGCAGGCGTTTGACGTGTTCATGGACCCGCTGGACGGCTCCTCCAACATTGACGTTGCGGTTGGCGTGGGTTCCATCTTTGGCATCTGGCCGACCGTTCCGGGCGCGCCGAAAGAGCGCTTGCTGCGCCCCGGGCGGGAACAGATAGCGGCGGTTTACGCGGTCTATGGGTCTTCCACCATCCTGGTTGTAGCAACCAAGCATGGCGTGGATGGTTTCACCCTGGACACCAAATCCGGCGTCTTTCACCTGACGCACAAGGACATCAAGGTGCCTGCGAAAAACCAGTACTACAGCGTGAATGAGGGCAACGCGCACTTGTGGTCAGACAAGACGAAGGGTGTTGTGGACGGGCTACGGCAACGCTACTCGTCACGGTACATCGGCTCGCTGGTGGCGGATGTGCACCGCAACCTGCTCAAGGGCGGCGTGTTCCTCTACCCCGGCGACTCCAAGAGTCCCGAGGGAAAGCTGCGGCTGATGTATGAGGCAAACCCTCTGGGCTTTGTGGTGCAGCAAGCAGGCGGCTTTGCGACCACGGGCGAGGCAGCGATTCTGGACGTGCAGCCGACGTCTTTGCACCAGCGCATCCCGCTGGTGCTGGTCTCCTGCGAAGAGCAATTTGACGGTCTGAAGAAATAGTTGGGGGGGGACTCCATGGCAAAGAGCGCACTGCGAGAGATTGGTGAGAAGCTGGTAGCCCCGGCAAAGGGCATTCTGGCTGCGGACGAGAGCAGCTCAACGATCAAACGGCGATTTGATGCCATCGGCGTCGAGTCAACGGAGGCCAACCGCCGCAATTACCGCGAGATGTTGTTCACCGCAAAAAACATGAGCCAATACATCAGCGGCGTCATCCTCTATGACGAGACCATCAAACAGAACGGCGCGAGCGGCACACCGCTGACCAAGGGGCTCAAAGATCAGAACGTGATCATAGGCATCAAGGTGGACGGTGGCCTGAAACCGATGCCGGGCTCCGCCGTTGAGCAGTACTCAGAAGGGCTGGACGGGCTGCCAGACCGCCTGGCGCAGTACAGCAAGTTGGGCGCGCAGTTCACCAAGTTCCGCGTGGTGTTCACCGTTGGCGCGGGCACGCCTACAGACCGGTGCATTGAGGAAAACGCGCGGACACTGGCGCGGTACGCCACGCTCAGCCAGGCTGCGGGCCTTGTGCCCATGGTGGAGCCTGAGGTGTTGATGGACGGATCCCATTCAGTGCAGGAATGCCAGGACGCAACGAAACGCGTTTTGAGCGAAGTGTTCTATCGGCTGGTGCGGGACGGCGCTGACCTAGGCGGCCTGCTCCTGAAAACCAACATGGTGCTTTCCGGGTCTGAGGCGAAGAACCGCGCAGTATCTAGAGAGGTCGGAGAGCGTACCATCCAGACGTTCCTGGACACCGTTCCTGCTTCTGTGCCGGGCATTTTGTTCCTATCCGGCGGCCAGGGTGACGATGAGGCGACGGTGAACCTGAACGCGTGCGTCAATGAAGCCAACAAGGCGCATGCTCCGTGGCAGGTCAGCTTCTCCTATGGCCGTGGGCTGCAGGCGGCGCCCCAGAAGGCGTGGCGCGGGCTTGAGGCCAACAAGGAAGCAGCGCAGGCAGCCTTCCTTGAGCGGTCGCGGCTGACAAGCCTGGCGCGCCAGGGGAAATTGCCGCGCTAAACCCCTTTCAGGGTGCTCCATTGATCCTTTGCCCTGCTCATGGTGTGCGCTGCACTGCGCCTAGGAACACGCGGCAGCCAATTCTTTTTCTGTCCAAAATGTGCCAAGAGCCCCTTGACTGAGCGGCCCGACTTTGCATACTTGGTATGGCTATAAGAGCGGGCAGTTGCCCGAGATTGGCGGAAGTTGTGCGGACTTTTGAGCAGATCTTGAGAGAAACAAAGGTCATTGCGGTTGTTGGCCTGTCGTCTGACGTGACCCGGGACAGCTATCGGGTAGCCAAATACTTGAAAGACCAGGGGTTCCGTGTTATTCCTGTCAATCCGAATGAGCAGGAAGTGCTGGGAGAGAAAGCATACCCGAATCTGTCAGCGATACCGGTAAGGATTGACATAGTCGATATTTTCCGCCGCTCAGAGGCGGTGCCTCCGATAGCAGACGAGGCGATAGCAGTCAAGGCGAGAGTGGTCTGGATGCAGGAAGGCATCGTGAACGAGCAGGCAGCGGAAAAGGCCATAAAGGCGGGACTGGATGTGGTAATGGACCGCTGCGCTATGGTGGAGCACCAGGCGCTTCGCGCCGCAGGGAAGCTCTAACAGGAAGAACAAGGCGCCCAAAAGCCTTTAACGATGCGGTGCCGCCGCATAATGGGTGCCCCACAATGGTTAAGGAGGCAAGCGATGTTGAAGGAAAGAGAGCGCGAGGCGGTAAGCCTTGCGAGCCAGGGTAAGTGGGCCGCGGCGGTCAGCGCCAATCAAGGTATTCTGACCCAGCAGCCAACCAATGTTGAGGCGCTAAACCGCCTTGGCAAGGCGCTCTCTGCGCTTGGGAAATATGCGGATGCCAGGAAAGCGTTGCAACAAGTGCTGTCGCTGCAGCCGTCAAACATTATTGCTAAGAAGAACCTGGAGCGTATCCAGGGATTGAAAGACGCGGCACAGTCTACCACTGCAAGGCCAAGCGGCCTCGCTCCTCGTCTGTTTCTGGAAGAGAGCGGTAAGACTTGCATTACTGAACTTACCGCTCCGATGTCGAATCTGCGCACCAAGGTGGCGCCAGGGGATGCCGTGGAATTGGGAGAAGTATCGAGGTCACCGGTGGTGCGTATCGCTGGCGACGGGCCGCTTGGGCGGCTCAACCCCAAAATCGCGGCCCGGCTGGCGCGCCTCCTCAAAGGCGGCAATAAGTATGAGGTCGCGGTTTCTTCTGTGTCTGACACGCGGGTAGCGGTGCTTATCCGTGAGACGTATAAGCACCCTTCAATGGTAGACGTGGTCTCGTTCCCGTCGAGCGCTGAGGGCGTGGAGTATCTGGATGCGGTCGGGGATGATCTAACTGAAGTAGATGGAGAGGATGCATCTGAGGAGGGAGAGCCTGAAGAGCGGGATACCTCGGCGGAAGAGTCTGGGGAAGAGAAGGCTACTCCAACCCGCAGTCGTGCTCAGCGCGTTCCAAAGGCCGAAGACGACGACGAAGATGACGACAACTAGGCAGTGTATTCCCCGTTGGGCTTCGCCTTGCTGTGGAGCAGTACTTGTAAGCCCCCTGCACGACAATGTGGTACCAACCACTTGGGGTAATCAACGAGGAACGCATACGTTAGTCACGATAGTGGGTCAATTTAACATGTGATTATCTGCCTTACTCGGCGAGCAGTGTGTCTGGGCTCCTTTGCCTCATTCACAGTCACTTGTTTTCCCCGTTCGTGGTACGGAGCCGCAGCGGAGTCCCGATCGAAGTCGGGGAGCTTCATTTCAGCCCGTTCGTCCTGAGCGAAGCGCAGTAGTACCCGACTGCCTACAGCAGGGCGGAGTTGAAGGATGAACGGACACCACAGGGGAAGGCAGCGTTTCCACAGTTCCGGATATTCATATTGACCCACTACTTTAGTCATCTCTTCCTTGACCCGCATGGGACTGTAGGAAGACAATAGTAATAGGTTCTTAATGGGGCTGACCTGGGGAAAGATATGACGACAGCACAGAAACCGGCAATTCCACCAAATATGATCCACATTACGGGCAAAGCCGCTGAAAAGGCTAAGTTCTTTGCTGAGAAGCAGGGGCTACAGCCGGGTTTCGGTGTGCGCGTGGGTGTGAAGGGCGGTGGTTGTTCTGGGCTCGTGTATAACTTGGAGCTTGAGCAGGACGCGAAGCCGGAAGACAAGGTCATCGAGGAAAACGGCGTCAAGTTATTCATTGACAAGAAAAGTTACGTGTTCCTGGCAGGCACGATTCTCGATTTTTCAGACGGGCTCAATGGCAAGGGGTTCCAGTTCCAGAACCCAAGCGCCAAGAGTACGTGTGGCTGCGGTAACTCCTTCGCGGTGTAACGGCACATTGCACACCGCAGGCGTAAAAGCCGTCCTTCCGGGAAGGGCGGCTTTTTGTGATGAATGGGGCCTTGCCTTAAAAGGCTGTGGTTGGTGGAGATTGCATCGCTTCGGTTATGAGAGTGGACAAGGGGAAAACCATTTCATCTACCCCACATTCCGTGACTCCAGCAGCATGTGGTCCAATGCCACCCAGTTGCGACACAATGCGCAACTATTCGGCATCGTCCAAAGGAGAGCCCCGACGAAATTCGTTGGAGCCGGCGTAGCGAAGGAAGTCGGCTGCATGTCCTACGATAGTATCGGACGAAGCCGCGCCAATCCACCCTTTCCTGTATCCTCTTCATAGCTATCCTTCACGTGAAGGGAGAGGGGCATGACATCTAATAAGCGGACGCCCTGGCACGCAGGCTACGGCGTGCCAACCATCTCTCTAGCAGCCCGCACTGTGCCGCTCCGCTGGTCGAAACTGGAGGAGGAATACTGGGCTAGCAGGGATGCCGCTGCCATTTGGGACCGTAGTTACCTGGGGCGCCTACGCTCTACGGGTACCGACGTGCTGGACCTGCTGAACCGCCTTTCCACGAATAAGGTGGACTCGCTACAGGTGGGAGCGGGCGCACAGACTGTACTCACCACAAACAAGGGCCGCATCATCGACGAGCTTACTGTGGTACGCACGCCAGACTATGTCCTGCTGCTGACATCGGAAGGGACACAAGGCCAGGTTGCTGCCTGGCTGGACACCTACACAATTACAGAAGATGCAACGTTTACGGACGTGTCAGAGCAAACGGTGCAGTTTACTGTGGCGGGGCCCAAGGCGCAGCAGCTTCTTGGCGCGGCGTTTGGACAGGCGGCGCACGCGCTGGAGGGTGTCAGCGTTGCGGTTGTACGGGGCGTTGAGGGCGATGTGCTGGTGGCACGCACGGATGCGTTGGGTCAGCCGACGTTTGAAGTGCTAGTGCCGGCGGATAGTGCGAACTCCGTTTGGGAGCGGCTGGTGGCGGTGGGTAAGCCGCTGGGCGCGCTGCCTGCGGGCGAAGAGGCGCTGGAAGTGGTGCGTGTTGCGCTTGGTGTGCCGCGTTATGGGTATGAGCTGACTACCTTGCGCAACCCGCTGGAGTCTGGCATTGCGGATGCGATTTCCTGGAATAAGGGTTGCTACATTGGGCAGGAGGTCATTGCAAGGCTGCGGACGTACCACAAGGTGCAGCGTTACCTAGTGCATCTGCACCTGGATGCGGAGGAAGTGCCGCCGACCGGGACGAAGGTATTGGTGGACGGCAAGGATGCGGGCTCAATCACAAGCGCTGTGCGTGTGCCGGGCCAAGCGGGTGTTGCTGCACTGAGCCAGCTACGGACGGCGTTTGTGCGGCAGGGGACTGTGGTACATGTCCAACTGCCCAGCGGCAAGGCCGCCAAGGGGACAGTCACCTGGGTGCCGGAACTGCCTGCTGAGGCGCTGACGCCTGCGCAACTTCTGGCGCTGGCGGAAGAGCCAGAGGAATAAAGAAGCGGTGAACGCGGCTTACTGGCCGCTCGTGGGTGTGAAGACGCGTGCGCTTGCCGCCTGCTCGTCAGCGTGGTAGGAACTCCGGACGAGGGGGCCAGACGCTACATGCTTGAAGCCCAGCTTCATCCCTTCCTCACGCAACGCCTCGAATTCCGCAGGCGTGTAGTAGCGGGCCATGGTGATGTGAACTTCTGACGGGCGCAGGTACTGGCCAACGGTCAGCAACTGACACCCGACCGAACGCAAGTCTCGCATGGTTTGGAGGATTTCCTCGGTCTCTTCACCCAAGCCGACCATGATGCCTGACTTGGTTGGAATGGCCGGAAACATCTCGGCAGAGAGGCGAAGGACTTCCAGGGAGCGGCGGTAATCGCCACGGGGGCGCACGCGCCTGAAGACACGCTCCACCGTTTCGATATTGTGGTTGAGCACGGCGGGACCAGCTTCCAGCACGGTGCGCAGGGATTGTGGGTTGGCATGAAAGTCGGGGATGAGCACCTCGACCTGGCAGGACGGGACGCGCTCGTGGACTTTTCGGATGCACGCAGCGAAGAGGTGGGCCCCGCCGTCTGGAAGATCTTCTCGGGTAACAGAAGTAATCACGCAGTAGCGAAGGTTCAGGCGCTCCACGGTGCGGGCGAGACGCTCCGGCTCCTCAATGTCCACCATGCCGTTGGGCTTGCCGGTCTTGACGGCGCAATAATGGCAGCGCCAGGAGCAAAGGTCGCCCAGGATCATGAAGGTGGCGCTTCGACGCTCCCAGCACTCGCCGATGTTGGGGCAGTGAGCCTCTTCGCAGACGGTGTGCAGGCCGCTTTCCCGAAGCAGGGAGCGGAGCTCCAAGAATGTTGGCCCTCCTGGCATTTTGACCTTCAGCCACTCGGGATGTCTGCGAGTTACAGTCACGTGCGTCTCCTGAACGCTCATACTATCAGATTACCAGCCAGCCACGCCCCCGTTACCTTCCCTTGGTACAATAATTCAGCCCCGTCCAAACGGGTTAATCGCGACCACGCCAAAGAGGGTGAAGCGAGCACATTGAGATTAACTATCCGGTGCGGAAGCTGATCTACGGACAGCCGTGAACGAATGGCAAAGCGGCTATCGCCAACCTGGAGACAAATAGCTCCGGCGCGCGGCATACTGACGCCGATAATGTGGACGCCTAGCGCGGGAACATGGTAACGGGAGCACGCTGATGGCCCAGGACTGTATCTTCTGCAAAATCGGCGCTGGCACCATCTCCAGCACGATGCTGTACAAGGATGAGACCTGTTTCGTGATCAGGGACATCCATCCCAAGGCGCCCACCCACTTGCTGGTCATCCCCCAGCGCCACTTCACGATGTTGACTGGTGCACAGGCGCCTGATGGAGGCATGATCGGGCACTTGCTCGTCGTGGCGGCGAAGGTGGCCAAGCAGGAGGGCGTTGCTGAGTCCGGGTATCGGTTGGTGGTAAACCAGGGCGAGCACTCCGGACAAGAGGTTCCGCATTTGCATATACACGTGCTTGGCGGGCGGAAGCTTTCGGGAATGGGATAAGACGCATGGTTGCCATAGATTTTGTCCTCCATAAAGTTGAGGCGGCGCTGAAAGAATTGCCACCAGGCCTGCAAGACCATATTGAACGTGCCCGCGTGCTTGCCCGTTTGTTCGCGGGTGCGCACAGTGTAAACGTCGCGAAAGCAGACCTCGCGGCAGCGGCGCACGACTTGGCTCGGGCGTACGACGATGCGAAGCAGTTTGCTGAAGCGGGCCGGCTTGGCATCGCACCCAATGCGGTGGAGCGGGAGACGCCTCTGCTGCTCCACGGCCCCATTGCCGCCGAGTACCTGCGGCAGGAAATGGGCTGCGTGGATGCGGACGTGCTGGAAGCGGTGTGCTGGCACACGACCTGTCGCGTCGGCATGGGCATGCTAGGTCAAGTGGTCTTTCTGGCAGACAAAGTAGAGCCGCATAAAGTGGCGCGGAGGCCGTTCCTGGAGCGTGTCCGCGACCTGGCGCCCAATGACCCCTCCGGCGCTATTGCGCTCTACCTCACGGACGAACTGGAGCGTCTGCTGCGCGAGGGGTTTCTGCTTCACCCGATCGCGGTGGAGGCGCGAAATCACTTTGTGGTCCAATCTCGGAAACGGTAGGGCAACTCAACGCCAGGAACAAAACCCGCAAGCCTACCAGTCCCAACGTTAGTGCCACCCCCCTGATAATCCAATCGCCCCGCACGCGCTTCGACAGGTACGCCCCGAGTTGCGTGCCGATAATCACGCCCATCGTGAGTACCGTCAGCCTGCGCCACCCGCTCGTAAAGTCGCCCACGACAATATGGGTGACTACCCCAGCCAATGACATGATTATGAGCACGAACTGCGTCGTGGCCGTGGCAATGAGAATGGGAAGGTTTAGCATGTAGGCCAGCACCGGCACCTGGTTAATGCCGCCGCCAATGCCGAGCACGCTGGAGAAGAAACCAACAAAAAGACTGATCGCCGCGCCCAGCTTTGCGTTGTAGGCCCACGAGTGCGCCGTTCCATCCACCTCTACCAGCGTGCGCTTCGTGTCGCCCGTCGCAATGGGTCTTGACGGGAAATCCGGCTTCCTCGCGGCCTGAGCAATAAGAACCCGCATGTGAGCATCATGGCGATGCCGAATACAAGGTCAAAGAGGCGGCGCGGCATGGCATTCGTGACCAGCGCCCCCGCGATAGCTCCTGGAACAGTGGCTACCGCGAGGAGGAGTCCCGACTTGTAGTCAATACGCTTCATCCGGCCGTACGCCAGCGAGCCGGACAGCGCATTAAAGAACACCATCGCCAGGGAAATGCGGGTGATAATCTCAGGGCTTTCTTGCGGGTACAGTAGAAGCAGCAGAGGCGCGGGCATAAATCCGCCGCCCCAGCCAATGAGTGTGCCCACGACACCCACCACGAAGCCAGATAGTATCAGCCAGAGGTATACAGCGGGGAAGTTGGTGATGAAAACACTCATGCCCGTTCACCTGGCGGCAGGTTGTTAAATAGCGAGTCCAGCATGCAAGCTGGACTCGTATATGGAGGCTATGTCCATAGGAACAACACAGGCACAGGTACAGAAGCAGGCCGCTTGCTGCAAAGAGGAAGGCCCTGTTGCGTGCAGCACGTTTTCTACTCCGCGGGTGTTCGCCAATGCACCCTAGCGCGGGATGCGCGCGCTGTCAACGAGCACTAGACAGGCATCCAAGGAAGAAGGGGCCGTGTTCAGAGTGACAGTCCCTTGATGATGAGCGTCGCGCCGGTTGCCAGGAGGCCGAGCGAGAGCATGATAACTACCACGCGCGCGCGGAGTTTTGGCGCTACCTTCGCGCCTACCTGCCCCCCAGCAAGAGCGCCGATGCTCAGGTAGAAGAAGACCGGCCAGTTGATATTTCCCAGCAAGGCGTGGCTAGCGACGCCAATAGGCACTGATAGGGACATGGCGAACATAGACGTGGCGGTTGCCACTGTTACTGGAAATCCGAAGATCGAAATGAGCATAGGGACACGCAGCAACCCGCCGCCAATGCCGAAGAAGCTGGAGAGGAAGCCGAACATGGCGGTCACGGACATGGTTGGCACCGCCCGGAAGGAATACTCGTAGCGCAGGCCGGTAGAGGTGACTATTGTGCGCGGGCTGGAACCTTTGGCAGCCGCAGCTTTGGTGTTCGCGGTTGGCCGCTTGCGGAGCATGAGGAACAACGAGATGCCGATGATGAGCAGTCCATAGGACACTAACACAAGTGCGCCGGACGCCTTCTTCACCGCAACGGCGCCGAAGATCAGACCAGGCATCTCAGCCATGGCAAGAAGCACGCCACTCTTGTAGTCAATGAACCGAGTGCGAGCATAACCAATGGCGGCGGAGATGGACGTGACCAGCACCGCTGCAAGGCTAGTGCCGACGGCGATCGACGGCTGGAAGCCCCATACCAAGATCAGCGTGGGACTCATAACGAACCCACCGCCCGCGCCGACGATGGCGCCATACGTGCCTCCAAAGAGGCCAAGCGCTATGAGCGCAATGGGTTCGTACCAGGGCATAGGCGCACACTCCAGAGCAAGATAGTTGTGGGCTCGTGGAACCTTACGCTTGTGCGGCGAGCATGTCAATCGACTGGCGAAGGCGAGCCATGGAACGCTCCTTGCCCAGCACTTCCATGGTCTGGAAGAGCGGCGGCGTTGCGGTGCGTCCAGTCACGGCCACGCGGATAGCACCGAAG
The DNA here is from genome assembly GCA_009692665.1 of Dehalococcoidia bacterium. Taxonomy (GTDB): domain Bacteria; phylum Chloroflexota; class Dehalococcoidia; order Lucifugimonadales; family SHYT01; genus SHYT01. Next base: position 159,388 of record SHYT01000003.1, read on the forward strand.
AACTGCCCAGCCTTCAGGTTTAACTGCTCGGCCAGCGCGCGCATGAGCTCCTCTAATGCGTGAGCTCCCCAGACGGGCTGCGTATCTAGCTGCTCTGTGGCCAACTTCAGCGCGTTCAGGGTGCCGGCTTTGTCCATGCCTTTTTGAATGAGCAGAGCCGGGTCGTAGGAAAGCTGCTCTTCGAAGAAGAAGCTGGTTAGCTCAGCCCCTTCAGACAAGATACGCAGACGCTCCTGCACCAGCGGGACGAGCTTGCTGACGTAGGCCCTGTTTACCGGACGCTTGACGGTTGCGGGCAAGCCGCCCTCGTCGGCAGGCTTTTCCAGAAAGGGCACTAGCTTTTCCGCAAGCTCCGCGGGTTGCAAGGCGCGAATGTACATACCGTTGATCCACTGCAGCTTCTCTGGGTTGAAGATGGCGCCGGCCTTGGTGATGCGCTCAATGCTGAAGTGCCTAATCATCTCCTCGCGGGGGATGATTTCGGTCTTGTCGTCCAGAGACCAGCCCAAGAGCGCGAGGAAGTTGGTCATGGCGTCCGGCAGATAGCCCTCGTCGCGGTAGGCGAGCACGGAGGTAGAACCGTGGCGCTTGGACATTTTGGAACGGTCTGCGCCCAGGATGAGGGGCATGTGGGCGAACTGCGGGTGCTGCCAGCCAAACGCCTCGTACAGCATGACGTGGCGTGGTGTGCTGGGCAGCCACTCCTCTGCGCGCATGACGTGGGAGATTTGCATGTGGTGGTCGTCCACGATGTTCGCCAGATGGTACGTCGGGAACTTGTCGGATTTGAGCAAGACGAAATCGTCCAGGAGCTTCCGCTCCCAGGTGACATCCCCGCGCACCAGGTCGTGGATGGACGTGGCGCCCTCCTGAGGCATACGGAACCGCACAACGTGCGGAGTGCCAGCGGCCATCTGCTGCTCTACTTCGGATGCAGGAAGGTCGCGACAATGGCGGTCATATCCCGGTGGGACTTTTGCTTGCTGCTGCGCACGCCGCACGGCTTCCAGCCGGGCAGGGGAGCAAAAGCAGCGGTAGGCGTGGCTGGTCTGGATAAGCTGGTCGGCGTACTTGTGGTAGAGATTGAGCCGATGTGATTGGAAGTACGGGCCGAAGGGGCCCTTGCTGCCCCTTCCGTCGTCCGCGGGGCCTTCGGCCCAGTCAAGGCCCAGCCACTTCAGCCCCTCCATGATGGCGAGGACCGAGGTATCTACCCGGCGGCCCTGATCCGTGTCTTCAATGCGGAGGATGAACGTGCCGCCGTGCCTGCGCGCAAAAAGCCAGTTGAAAAGCGCTGTGCGCACGCTGCCCAAATGTGGGTCGCCTGTGGGACTTGGCGCATAGCGGACACGGACGCTTTTCATGTCTGTAGTCATAGTTTTTCTATTGTACCGTAGCTGGCAGTTTCAGCGAAGTCATGCGGAGAGCGGGGACGGTTCCCTAACGGCCAAACACGTTTGGCAGTAGTTCTGTCAGTCCCCGCCGGATGAGTTGTATTCCGATTGCGGCTTGGAGCAGGTAGGCGCCCTTGGCGAAGGCTTTCAGGCCACCCTCGCCGAGGACGCGGGTGATGCGGTGTGCCTGCCTGAAGACTAGTCCCGCCAAGGCAACGTTCGCAAGGACAATCCACGGGCTGTGCAGAGTGCCTAGCAGATGATGAGAGCTATGGCAGCGGGGCCCACAACAAGAGGCGTACCCATGGGGACAATGGCCATCAACTCATTGGGAGCAGGCGGCTGCGCGGTCTCCGGGGACACGAGATCTCGCAGAGAGATGACGGTCAGGACAAGGCCGCCTGCGATGACGAAGTCGGGAACGGTGAGCCCGAGGACGGAGAAGATAAACTGGCCCAGAACCAGGAAGAGCAGACCGGCCATTGTGGCGGTGATGAGCACGACACGGATCACGCGCGGGCGGCGCTTGGGTTGGAGTGGGCTGAGGAATGGAACAAGAAATGGCAGGACGTGAAAGCGGGTCCATTGCCACAAAGAGCTGGAGGAAGGCCACCGAGAACTCTTGCGCTATGTCCACGAACTCGCCCATAGTGGACATGATAAGGCAGATACGCGCCCCTTAGATACTCAAAGTTCAACGGCGCTGGAAGGCGCGTGTACGCTAGGCGCTCTGCTATAATGACACCAGTCTGGCAAACGCCCGTTTGCCGATGTGATGCCCTGCTCTACAGTAGTTGAAATGTAGAGTTAATATGTCTGGGGATATAGCTCAGCTGGGAGAGCGTGTGTATGGCATACACAAGGTCGCCGGTTCGAGCCCGGCTATCTCCACCAGAAAAGCAAAGGGAGGGACAATGTCCCTCCCTTTTGTTTGCATCGTGCTTCTAGGCTATTCGGGGCGAACCATCGCTAAGACCTGTTCTCGCGTGATTTGGATTCGGTGTGCCTCGCGAGCATGGCGCTGTGCCTGACGAACCAACTCGTCATCGTCCCGTCCTTTGATCACCACTCCGCACTCACAACTGACTGTGTGAGAA
>SHYT01000019.1 GCA_009692665.1 Dehalococcoidia bacterium
GAACCAGGTGGAAGGCGGTATTGTTCAGGGCCTGGGCAGCACCCTTTTTGAGGCCGTGGACTTCCAGGGCGGGCGTATACTGACTACCAGCTTCAACCGCTACCGTGTGCCGCGCACCCCGGACATCCCGGTAATGGATATCGCCCTCATAGATGATCCGTCCAACCCATCAACAGGTGCGGGGGAGCCCGGCATCGTGCCCATCGCCGCTGCAGTGTCGAACGCGGTCTTCGATCTCACGGGCCAACGGCACCGTGAGCTACCGATCCAACGGTACCTGCACTAGAAACATGCAAACCATTCCAGCAGAACGTTGACCGCGTGCTGGCACAAGCGAAGGCCGCTGGCGGCACTGTTCTCAAACCCGGCACAGACACGGACTACGGCGGACACGCTGGCTACTTCACCAACCCCGACGGCTTTCTGTGGGAAGTTGCGTGGAATCCAGGGTTTCCCTTCAACACGGACAGAAGCCTTCGGCTGCCCTAAGGTAGTAGGTAAGGATAACGCGCGTCCAGGTGCCACCGGTCGCACCAGATCGGCAGACAAGGACGCCCACAGCATCGGCCCGTACAAGAGAAAGTGACGCCGGCAGGATGGCGCCTGGCCTGCCGGTGTATTCGCGCGATAGTAATCGCAAATGAGCGCGTGTCTGCCGAGTGCGCAGGTGATTTGTGTTGTCATAATACCCCTGGGTGAGACGCTTGGATGGATTGTTGTCAGAGCATTCCCTGTGTCAAGCCGCCGCACTTCGCGTTGATAGAAAAGCCCCTACTGGGCTACAATACGTACCAATTGGCTAACTCCGTTAAGCACTTCGTTGTCAGGGAAAATCGTTGTGGCATCAACACCCGTGAAACGGCTCTTCGGCATGCGGGACCTTCGGGAAGAAGAGTACCTGCAGCTTCGACACGCGCAAGAGACGCTGCAAAGCCTCCTCTCCACGCACGGCTATCGCATTATCGAGACGCCGCTATTGGAGCCCATGGATACATTCGCGCGGCAGGCTGGCGGCGAGCTTGCCTCGCACCTCTACACGTTTCAGGAGCCGGGGGGGCACAACGTAGCGCTGCGCCCCGAGTTCACATCAGCCGTGATGCGCGTCTTCCGCGAAAACGAGGGCCGAGTGCACCTACCTGTGCGATGGCAATATGCGGGCGAGGTGTTCCGCTACCAGCCGGAGGACACTGGTCTGCCACGCCAGTTCTGGCAGGTGGGCGCGGAGCTCATCGGAGCCAGCGGGCCGCAGGCGGACGCCGAGGCCGTGGCGCTTTCGGTGAAGGGCTTGCAGGCATTGGGCTTCCAGGGTGTGCAAGTGCTCATGGGCGACATGGGCGTACTCCGTTCGTTCTTGAACCACTTCGGCCTCACGGAACGTTCGCAGCAATTCCTTCTGCGCAACTTGCCCGCATTGAAGACCGGCGAGACCGATGTAAAAACGATCGAGAGCCGCGCCGCATCCGTGGGCCTGCTGCGCAAAGAGAACGCGCAAGATATTAAGCGCTTGTTGAGCACGGTTGAAGACGAAGAGCACGAAAACGGAAACGGCCACAACGCTTCGCCAAGGCGCTGGGTCTCTTCACGCTCGCCGGAGGAAGTCGCCGAGGGCTTGCGGCGCAAGCTGGCGACCGCCACGCAGCCGCAGCAGTTCGACGGCGCGCTGGAATGCCTGCGTCACCTCTCGCAGATGAGCGGCGATCCGGCCTCCATTTTAGAGGAAGCACGGAAACTGGCGATTCGCTATCAGGTCGATGTGTCCTCCATTTATGCATTCCAGGAAACGCTCCAAGCCGTTCGCTCTCACAACCTTGGCGCCAGGGCCGTGCAGATTGACCTGTCCTTGGCGCACAACATCGCCTACTATACAGGCATGGTCTTTGAGTTGCGCGTGCCGCTGGTCAGCAGCGTGCCGCTCGGCTCAGGCGGCCGCTACGACGGGTTGCTAAAGACCTCCAAAGAAGCGCGGGACATCGCCGCCATCGGTTTTGCGTTCAGCATTGACCAAGTGGCGCAGGCGCTGACGACGCTCAACACGCACCAGACACGCCGGGGCGGAAAACGGACGCTCGTTGTGCCACAGACTCCGGACGCCTACGCGGCATCGCTTGGCATTGCCAGCACGCTGCGCCTGGCGGGAGAGTCGGTGGAGCAGGCGCTGGTGGAACGCTCGCTGGAAGAGCACATGGACTACGCGCGCGCAAAGGTCATTAACGCGGTCGTGGTCGTTGGCAAAGGTGGAGAGAGTGAGCGACATTTCATCGAAAGTCCTTAGCGGGGCGCTGCGTCTTGCCGTGCCCAGCGACGGTGAGCTATACAAGGACTCTCTTGAGTTCTTGGGCCGCTGCGGCATTCCGGTGCAGCTTCCTAATCCGCGCCGCTACACCGGCGTACTCCAGAGCATGCCCAACGTTGCGGTCATCCTCCAACGCACCGCGGATATCACCACCCAGGTAGAAAGTGGCAGCGCCGAGCTGGCCATCACCGGCATCGACCGCTACTACGAGTTCCGGCGAGACGGCAGCGACGCCGTTGTCGTTATCGAAGACCTGGGCTTTGGGCGCTGTGATCTGGTGCTGGCGGTGCCGGACGAATGGCTGGACGTTAGTTCAATCGCTGATCTCGCTGATCTCTCCGTCGACTTCCAGGACAAGGGCCGTGAGCTACGCATCGCCACCAAGTACCCGCGCCTCGTGGAGCGGTACCTGCTCGCCAACGACATCTATTACTTCACCTTGGTGCGTATGAGCGGCGCGCTGGAGGCTGCCCCCGCCATTGGCACGGCCGACCTCGTTGCGGATATCACCGCCAGCGGCAACACGATGCGCGCCAACGGGTTGAAGCAAATCTCAGAAGGCACCGTGCGTGTATCCCAGGCCTGCCTCATCGCGAACAAGGCGCTGCTCGCGCAGAACGGCGAGGCGCTGGAGCTTGCGCGCGGCCTGCTGACCCGCATCGAGGGCCACCTCAAACCGGCGCCGGATAAAGTGCTCACGCGCGGTGACCAATCAGCGGGCGAAAGCCCTGCGTACCAGCAGCTGCTGAGGTACATCAATGCCTAATCTGCCCACGCACGTCGCGCTGGCGGCTGAGAACGCGGACAAGCTGGACATCCCGCTGCTCAAAGAGCACGCGGGCCCGTACCTGCTCGGCTCCACTACGCCGGACATCCGCATCATCACGCGCCGCCCACGTGAGGACACGCACTTTACCACCCTCGACAGTATCGGCATCACCACCGGCGTCGAGGCGCTCTTCGCGGCGCATCCTGAGCTGGCGGACTCGAGCAAGCTGTCCGAGCCGACTGCCGCGTTCCTGCTCGGCTACTGCACGCACCTCATCGCCGACCAGGCGTGGATCACCAACGTCTACCGCCCGTTCTTTGGCAACCCGGCGGTGTTCCCGAACCGCGTGGAGGCAAACGTGCTCGACCGCGCGCTCCAGCTTGAGCTGGACCGCCAGCGATGGGACTTGGTGCAGAGTTCGACGCCTTTCTTCATCGGTGCGACCCGTGGCATCGAAATAGGCTTTATCTCGCCGGACACCTTGCTGGCATGGAACGAATGGATCCAGGACTACTTGGCCCGCGACTTCACGTGGGAGCGTCTGCGCTTCCTGGCGGGGCGCAGGCAGGAAGAGACTCATCTGGATTCTGCGCATAAAGTTGCAGAAGAGTTCTTGCGCTCGCCGGATAAGGGTTTGAAGAAGCTCGCCGAGAAGGTGTCCGTTGCCAACATGCGCCACTATCGAGAGCAGACGCTTGAGCATTGCTTGACCGTTAGCAAGGAGTACCTAAAGTGCGCATAGTCCGTGGTTATGAAGCGGGCAAGCTGCTGCTCAACCGCCGCGTAGCCTGGCCGTGGGAGCACCCTTCGTCGGCGATGTTGGACGCCAACACGCGCCTGTTTGGGAAGCCGCTCACACCGGAAGCAGCCGTCACGCAAATCCTGCGCGACGTGAAAGCCAACGGCGACACGTCCGTATGGGACTACACGCGTAAGCTGGATGGCCCACATGCCCCTCAAATCGGTGCGTTGGAAGTGCCCCGTGAGATCTGGCGCGATGCGCGCACCCAAGTCAGCGCCAAGATGTTCGATGCTCTTACTTTCGCCGCCGAACGTGTCCGCGCTTTCCACGAATCGTCCATGCCCCGCGGCTGGTTCGACTCCAAGAACGGCTATGGCGAAACGTATATTCCGGTGGAGCGCGCTGGCCTCTACATCCCCGGCGGCACCGCCGCGTACCCGTCCACCGTGCTCATGACCGTCATTCCGGCGCGCGTCGCAGGCGTAAAAGAAATCATCCTCTGTTCTCCCGCGCGTGAAGGCCAGTGGCCGCACCCCGCGGTACTTGTCGCCGCCGACATAGTGGGCGCTGACCGCATGTTCCGCATCGGTGGCGCGCAGGCCATTGCCGCCATGGCGTATGGAACCCAGTCCGTGCCCCGCGTGGACATCGTCTGCGGCCCAGGCAACATGTTCGTAACGCTCGCCAAGAAGCTGGTCTGGGGCGACGTTGCCGTAGACGGCCTCTACGGCCCAACGGAAACAGTGCTCATTGCCGACGAGATGGCCTCGCCGATGTTCTGCGCCGCCGACCTGCTGGCCCAGGCCGAGCACGACACGTTCGCGTCACCCATCTTTGTGACCACATCCGCCACGTTGGTTGACCAGGTGCAAGCCGAACTCGCAAAGCAGCTTTCCACCGCACCACGCAGGGACATCGCGCAGAAGTCGCTAGACAACAACGGCATCGCGGTCATTGTCAGCACACTTGATGAAGCCATAGACCTGGCGAACCTCTACGCGCCTGAGCACCTGTGCATCCTGACGCGCCAGCCCTGGGAGCTTGCCCAAAAAGCGCGCAACGCCGGCGCGGTGTTCCTGGGCGAAGAGACGCCGGAAGTGCTCGGCGACTACACAGCAGGCCCTAGCCACGTCATGCCCACCGGCGGCACCGCGCGCTTCAGCTCGCCGTTGGGCGTCCGCCAGTTCCTGAAGACCACCGCCTTGGTGGCCCACGACGAAGCCGGTCTCCAACGCCTTGCAGACGCCACCGTGAACATCGCTGAGGGCGAGGGCCTTCACGGCCATGCCGCCGCCGCGCAGATACGTTTGAAACCCGTACAAAGTGAGGCGCCACGTGGCCGTTAGGAAGTCGCTCAAGAGCCTGTTCAAGCCGCACCTGGCCGCCCTGAACGCGTACACTGCCGTGGAGCCACCGGAGGTGCTGGCACAGCGATACGGCGTGCCACTGGATAAAGTCGCCAAGCTGGACGCCAACGAAAACCCCTACGGCCCGTCGCCGAGCCTCGCCAAGGCCCTGGCTGACCAGAAGGGTTACTCCATCTACCCGGACCCGCTCCAGCGCAACGTCCGCGAAGCCCTGGCCGCCTACACCAACACTACGCCCGACCGCGTCATCGCCGGCGCTGGCTGTGACGAGCTCATTGACCTGCTGGTGCGCCTTATCGTCGGCCCGCGTGATTCGGTGATAGACCTGCCGCCAACCTTCGGCATGTACGCTGTGGCCACCCATCTGGAGGCAGGCAACGTCGTCACCGTGCCGCGCAACGAGTTATTCGATGTGGATGTGGACGCCATTCGCAGGCGCGTGCACGACCGCACCAAAATCATCTTCCTATGCAACCCCAACAACCCAACCGGCAACCTCACGCCCGAGTCCACCATCCGCCAGCTTGCTGAGCTTGGCCCGCTGCTCGTCGTGGACGAAACGTACCACGAGTTCTGCGGCTTCACCGCAGCGGGCCTGCTCGATGAGTTCGAGAATCTGGTGGTGTTGCGAAGCCTCAGCAAGTGGGCCGGACTTGCGGGCATGCGCCTGGGCTACGGCATCATGTCGCCGGAATTGGTGCACCAGCTCATGGTCATCAAGCAGCCCTACAACATCAGCGTCGCCAGCGAAGTCGCTCTCTTCGCCAGCCTGGACGACACCGACACGCTGCTCCAGCGCGTCCGCACCATCGTCGAGGAGCGGGAGCGCATGGTGGCGCAGATGAAGAAGCAGCGTGGCATCCGGGTGTTCCCATCAAAAGGCAACTTCCTGATCTGCCGTCTGACCACCAAGCCAGCGCAGCAAGTGCACCTGGAGCTTGCCAAGCGCGGCCTCTTCGTGCGCTACTTCAACACGGAGCCACTCAAGGACTGCTTGCGCATTACCGTCGGCCTGCCGGAACACACTGACCGTCTCGCCGCCGCGCTGCGCGAGATTTTGGAGAAATAGTGATGGCCAACCGCCGCGCAACCATCAAGCGTGAGACCGGCGAGACGAAGGTCTTAGTAACCATTGACCTGGACGGCACCGGCACGTACGACGTGCAGACGGGCAACGGCTTCCTCGACCACATGCTCTCCCAGCTCTCGCGCCACAGCCTGATCGACCTCAGCATCAAGTCGGAGCGCGACGCGTCCGGCTGGCACCACGTTGCTGAGGACACTGGCATCGTGCTTGGCCGCGCGTTCCATGAGGCCGTCGGCGATGGCAAGGGCATCCGCCGCATGGGTCACGCCATCGTTCCGCTGGATGAGGCGCTAGCGACGGTGGCCGTGGACATAAGCGGCCGCGGCTTTGCCGAAGTGAACTTTGCCTGGACCGGCGACAAAGCGGAAGATCTACCAGTAGAAGTCCTGCCGCATCTGCTGGAAGCCTTCGCCAACGAAGCGCACGTCGCCCTGCACATAACCGTTACCGGCAAGAACAATCACCATCTCGCCGAGGCCGCATTTAAAGCGCTTGCCAAGGCCCTGCGCATGGCTACCGAGGTTGACCCGCGCGGCGGCACCGGCGTGCCAAGTACAAAGGGAACGATCAGCGGCTAATAAGAGCCAAAACATACATATAAGGAAAAGATGGCAGCAGTAATACTGGCATATATTCTGCTGGTCGTCGCATATGGGTGTTGGTCTTGGGCTTGGTTTGGTCAACTAGGGCCCTTACTCAGACCCCTTTTAGTTCTTCTTGGGGTAGCGCTAGCAATCGCCTTTTTCTATTGTTTATCTTGTCGAGCATTCACGCGCCGAGTAATAAGCTATGGGCCGGGTTGATGTTGTCCCCCATATTCTCTACGGGCGTAATCATGATGGTCCTGGCAGGCAGCGCAAGACTTGCTGCATGGATGCGGGTTATTTTAGCTCTGATAGGGTTATCGGGAGTCATGTATGGAATTATGGGACTCGCGATATGAAGAGCCCTTATAGTTTCGCCGCCACCGCGACTTCAGCCACGTCCAACCTGAACTGCTCAATCACCGGGTTCGCCAGCAGCTTCTTGCACATCTCAGTCGCCTGCGCCTCTGCCGACGCCTTGTCCGCCGCCTCCAGCATGACCTCCAGGTACTTGCCCACACGCACGCTGCCCACCGATTGGAACCCAAGCGTCTTCAGTGCGCTCTGCACGGTGATCCCTTGTGGATCATTCACCGCGGGCTTCAGCGTTACATACACCTTCGCAAGAAACTGCATCGCATACCTCATTAATCTTGCGTCTTGATCCTCACGTAGCCGATAAACCTAGCCTTGCCACGTTCCATCGCAGCCCTTAATGGCGCCTGGATTTGTCACGTTCTCCGGCCCTCTGACGCGGTAGGCATCTGCGAATGCGCGCATGACTGTCTCGTCAACCGTATCAAGCGTCTGAATATGCCGCCAGGCGGTCAGTGCAATCGGCGAGGTCATGTCAGCGTAAGGAGCAACAATGTAGAAGTCTGACCACCCAGGCAGCTTTTTCACTGTCGCCTTCAACTGATCAATCGTTGCCTGATCAATCTTGCTGGGATTGTACTGAATAACCACATAACCATGCTCAAGGTTGTGCACCTGCGCTTCGTTCGGCACCTGGGTGTCGATGATGCCGCACTTTGCCCAAACTGGCCCCCAGTGGTTGCCAGACGTAGGCGGTATCGAATTGTAGTAGGAAACGGGCATACTCTGTGCTTGCGGAATGTGCGTTTGGCCCAAGTCCGGCAGCAGCGTCCCCGGCCCTGCGGTTGTTGGCGCCGTGGGATTCGGCATCGGTAGGTATGGAAGGATCAGCGAAAGGAGGGTGATCAGGCCAATTAGGCCTATGCCACCAACGACCAGCCACCGCTTAGCCCCGGACTTCCTCTTGCCCGACTTGCCGGACTTACCGCCCTTCCTAGATGCTGCGGCCTGGCGTTCAGAAGCGCGCCGCATCGCTCGTCGAGTAGACACCTTATGCCTCCTGCAATTCTTGGCCTGTCAGCAGCCGGTACGCTTCCAGGTACCGCTGCCGCGTCTTGCCCACAATATCCTGCGGCAGTTGCGGGGCTGGTGGCTCCCGGTTCCACCCGCTATGCACCAACCAGTCTCGCACAAACTGCTTGTCAAAGTTCGGCTGGTTCTTTCCCGGCGCCCAGCCCTTCGCGTCCCAGAACCGGCTCGAGTCCGGCGTCAGCACCTCGTCGATGAGTATCATCCGCTCGTTGAGCCGCCCAAACTCCAACTTCGTGTCTGCGATGATGATGCCCCTCGTTTTCGCGTACTCCTGGCACGCCTTGTACACCGCAACCGTCTTCTGTTCAAGTTCCAGCGCCGTCTGCCTACCCACGATGTCCTCAAGCTGTGCCTTCGTCAGCGGCATGTCGTGGCCCGTCTCGGCCTTCGTCGTCGGCGTGAACAGCGGCTGGGGAAACATGTCCCCTTCGCGCAGGCCCTTCGGCATCGGCACGCTGTTCACCGTGCCGCTCTTCTGGTACTCCGCCCACGCCGAGCCGGTGATGTACCCGCGCACCACGCATTCCACATCGATGCGCCGCGCCCGCCGCACTACCATGCCCCGGCTCGCCACGTCTTTCGGCAGCGATGCGATAAAGTCCTTTGCCTGCTTCGGCAGCCCGCCCAGCGGCAGTCCCGGCGAGTTCGCCGGAGCGGTCAGCGCATCTGTGGCTGGATAAAACAGCAAGTGATTGGGAATAATGTTCTGCGTGTGCCGGAACCAGAACGCCGACATCGCGGACAGCACGATGCCCTTGGAGGGAATGGCCGTCGGCAGCACCAGGTCAAATGCGGAGATGCGGTCCGTCGCCACCATGAGCAGCAAATCGCCGCCCAGGTCGTGCGTGTCCCGTACCTTGCCCCGGTGGAACAGGTTCGGCAGATTCGTCTCGCGCAAGGTTGTCATATCACTAGCCTCGCTCTTATATACGTCACAAATCGGTGCCTGGTCTTCCCGCGCAAACCGGTACTACGCCAGCCCCACCCGCTTGAACGATTCGGTCGTATACCGCGTGTAGTAGCTGTACTCAAACAAATCCTCAAGCTCTTTGCCCGGCAGGTGCTTCCGCACGCCCGGGTCCGCCCGCAGCAGCTCCCGGAAGTCCGCGCCGGTGTCCCAGGACTTCATCGCGTTCCCCTGCACCAGGCTGTACGCCGCCTCGCGCGACATGCCCTTCTCGATGAGCGCCGTCAGCACCCGCTGCGAAAACACAAGCCCGTGGGTGGACTCTACGTTCTGGTACATCCGCTCCGTGAACACGCGCAGCCCGGTCACAATCTCGGTGAACAAGGTGATGATGTAGTCCAGCGCCATCGTCGAGTCCGGCAGAATCAGCCGCTCCGCCGACGAGTGTGAGATGTCCCGCTCGTGCCACAGCGGCACATCTTCCAGCGCCGTCACCGAGTACCCGCGAATCAGCCGCGCCAGCCCGCACACACGCTCCGCAAGCTCCGGGTTGCGCTTATGCGGCATCGCGGACGAGCCAGTCTGCCCCTCGCTGAACGGCTCCTCTATCTCGTGCACCTCAGTGCGCTGCAAATGCCGCAGCTCCGTCGCAAACCGCTCCAGCGACGTGGCGATGAGCGCCATGGTCTGGACGTAATACGCGTGCCGGTCACGATGCACAATCTGCGTGGAAATCGGCTCAATCCCCAAATGCAGAAGCCCGCACACCCGCTGCTCCACTTCCGGCGGCACCGTCGCGTGCGAGCCCACCACGCCGGAAATCTTCCCGACCGCTATCTCTTCCTTCGCCCGCGCCAGCCGCTTCTGACTCCGGCGCACCTCGTCCAGCCAGCTCGCCAGCTTCATCCCAAACGTCGTCGGCTCCGCGTGGACGCCGTGCGTGCGGCCCATTGTTAGCGTGTCCTTGTACTTGACCGCCTGCTTCTTTAAGACCTCTTCCAGCGCCTTCAGGTCCGCGTCCAGAATGTCCGCCGCCTCGCACATCTGCAGCGCCGTTGCCGTGTCCCATACGTCGTTCGACGTCAGCCCGAAGTGTATCCAGCGCCCTTCCGGCCCAAGCTTCTCCGTTATCGACCGCGTGAACGCCGTCACATCGTGCTTCGTGCGCGCAAAGATTTCGTTCAGCCGCTTCATGTCGTGGCGAGCGTTCTTCAGCTTCTCAAAGTCCTCGCCGGGGATGACGCCCTTCTCGGCCCACGCCTGGCAGACGGCAATCTCCACGGAAAGCCACTTGTCGTACTTGTTCTCGTCCGACCAGACGTGCTTCATCTTCGGCAGTGCGTAACGGTCTATCATGCGCTACCCCCCCCTGCCCATCTCTTGGCCCAGCGATTCGCGGTACGCGTCGTACTCTTTGCGCACGTCCGTGTGCGAGTTCCCCAGTATCGCCGCCGCGAGGTACGCCGCGTTCCGAGCGCCCCACGTGCCTGTCGCCACGCATGCCACCGGAATGCCCGGCGGCATCTGCGCGATGGTGTACAGCGAGTCCACGCCCTTCAGATCGCTCGTCGGCAGCGGCACGCCAATCACCGGCAACGTCGTCCAGCTCGCCGCCGCACCCGGCAGCGCCGCGCTTCCGCCCGCCAGCGCAATCAGCACCTCAATGCCCCGGTCACGCGCGCCCTTGCAGTACTCCCGCAGCCGGTCCGGCGTCCGATGCGCCGAGCACACGGTCAGCTCGTAGCTCACCTTCAGCGAGTCCAGCACCTTCTGCGTATCCTGCGCGTACGATTCGTCAGACTTGCTGCCCAAGATGATGCCTACCAATGGCATGGTTGGTTGCCTCCACACTTTAATTCTGACGTGGGGGTTGCTGATACGAAGTGCTTATAGCCGCCATCATTGTCTCCAAACCAGCGTTTCCCGTCTACTCAGTTTGCCGCGCGAGCATGGCAGAGAATGGGTAGACCGGTGTTTGCCAAAAGCCAACAGCGACTTCTGAAGAGACCGTCCATATCTTTGATTCGCCGTCCAGAAATCGGCCCACTACCCAGCTCTTTTCCTGCCATGTCATAGAGCCTTTCTGCGCGTCATTGACGGATGCACAGGTAGCAGGCGGCATAGGCTACTGTCTATCATAGACACCAGTGCCTCCCGGACACCGCACCACGGCCAAGGCGCAGAGAAAAGATAGCCATTCCACAATGCGACGCACGGTGCAGCATGTGGTATGACGATTCCTGTCGAGTTTTGATTGTCATAACGCTGTTCCTGCCTGACACCCTTGATACCCTTGCTAGAGACCTGGGGTAAGTGGAGCACAGTGTGTCAGCAACACCAAGTGTTTAATGTCCCATAAGGGAGGCCAGAACTGGCCCACACCAATTTGGGTGAGGCAACTGAAAAACTTGTTCACAGGGTACTGGCGACCGCCCGCTCGGCGATATCCGTCCGCCACTGCGCGCCCTCAAACCGAATCTGCGCTACACCGCGATACGCCACTTGCCGTGCCTCGGTCAGCGTCTTGCCCAGCGCCGAGATCGTGAGCACACGGCCTCCATCCGTGACCACCTGGCCGTTCTGCATCTTTGTTGCCGCGTGAAACACCATCAGGTCACGGTCAACATTTTCTAGCCCATAAATGGGAACGCCTTTCTGGTAGTCACCTGGATAGCCTGCGGACGCGATTGCCACGCCCACGCACGCCTCCGGCCGCCACTCGACGGCCACTTTGTCCAGCGTGCGGTTCGCGATGGCTAGATAAATGTCCAGCAAGTCCGACTTCAGCCGAGGCATCAGCGCCTGCGTCTCGGGGTCGCCCCAGCGGCAGTTGAACTCAATCACCTGCGGCCCCGTCGGCGTCATCATCAGCCCAGCGTACAGCGTGCCCTGGAACGGGTAACCTTCCTGGGCCATTGCACGAGTTGTCGGTTGGATAATGGTGCGCATCACCTGGTCGGCAAGCGCGGAGTTCCAAAACTCTGGCGGCGAATAGCTCCCCATGCCACCCGTGTTCGGCCCCTTGTCGCCATCGAAGATGCGTTTGTAGTCGCACGCAGCCACCAGCGGCGCCACGTGCACGCCGTCGGTCAGCGCAAACACGCTCACCTCAGGCCCCGTCAGGCACTCCTCAATCGTCACCCGCTCGCCCGACGCTCCGAACGCCCTGCGCTCCATCATGTCTGTGACCCCAGCCAGCGCTTCCGCCTTCGTCTGCGCCACAACGACACCTTTGCCTGCTGCCAGTCCGTCCGCCTTAATGACGAAGGGGACAGAGTGCGACTCGACGTAACGCTTCGCCTCCGATGGGCTCGTGAAGACGCGGAAGCCTGCGGTTGGAATGCCATGCCGCTGCATTAACTCTTTGGCAAATACCTTGGACGACTCGATGCGCGCGGCGGCCCGCGTGGGCCCAACAATGGGTAGTTTCTCTGTGCGGAAGTAGTCCACAACACCCGCGGCCAGCGGCGCCTCTGGGCCAACGATAGTGAGGTCAGCCTTCACGCGACGCGCGGCCTCCGCCAGTTGAGGCAGGTCGGTAGCAGAAACATCCAGGTTTTCAGCTACAGGCAGCGTACCCGCGTTGCCAGGTGCAAGGTAGAGCCTGTCCACCTTGGGGCTCTGCCGCAGTTTCCACGCGATTGCATGCTCGCGCGCGCCGCTGCCGATAAGTAGCACATTCACGCGACACATTGTAGCGGCGTTCGGGCGCGTTGTCGCGAAACAATCAGTCCGCTACATTTCGGATTCCGGTGTTATACTTGCGCCCGACTCCTTGTCATAAAAGGAACGTATGCGCAATCCGCTGCAGGCGTGGGGCATTCTCAGGGACAGTAACTATCGTTGGCTGTGGGTAGCCAATGGCCTGTTTTTCGCATCTCAACAAGCAGAACTACTTGCCCTCCAGTGGATCGTGCTGGACCTTACCGAGTCCAAAACCCTCTTGGGACTCCTATCGCTTCTCCAGGGACTGGCCATCCTCTTCATGTCACCGCTTGGCGGCGTGGCTGCGGAACGAATGCCGAGGCGAAACCTGCTGGTGTACTCGCGGGTAGGCCTGGTGCTCAAGACGGCAATTCTCAGCGCGCTGATTTTCAGCGGACATATTCAGGTATGGCACATCATCATCTCCGTGATGGTCGCTGGGACGCTGCTGGCAATAGCACAACCGGCAACACAGTCCTTCCTGTACGACATCGTCGGCCCACAAAAGCTCCCTGCCGCAATTGCCTTTAACGCGACGGCGATGAGCACGGCGAGCCTCATTGGTCCCTCCCTGGGAGGCGTGTTCATTTATCTGGCGGGAGCCGGCATGGCATACCTTTGCGGTGGAGCTGGGTATCTGATTGGCATCCTGTTTATGCTGATGATTCCGATTGCGGGGAAGACGGGAGGACTTCCGCGCACCAACGTGTTCAGGGATGTTGTGGAGGGTGCTAGGTATGCACGGAGCAGTCCGCTAACGATGTGGGTACTTTTCCTCGTGAGCTTGAACTTCTTTGGATCCGGGATCATCTTGATGCGCCCTGTCTATGCGCGCGATATTCTCCATGTGGGCGCGCCAGGACTGGGCCTCATGGGGCTGGCTTGGGGACTTGGAGCGCTTATTTCGTCCCTTTTGGTCCCACTGGTCTTTGATCGCTTCAAGCGGCTGGGCTGGATCATCATCATTGGGGTTCTCCAGTTCGACATTGCAACGGTCGTGTTTGCCTTCTCGCGTGACTTCACGCTGAGTCTTGTCCTGCTCGTCATCATTGGAAGCGTCACGCCTTTCTATGGGGCATCAGGGCAGGCAATGTTGCAGTTGAGTGCACCAGACGACATGCGCGGCCGGGTGCTGGGCTTTTTCTTCATGATGCAGCAGTTCGTGCTCGTAGGGCAGTTCTTCGTCGGAGCGCTGGCAGACGCGATATCGCCTACCTGGGCGCTCGCAATCTCGGCGAGTATCAGGGTTATTCTTGCGGTTGTTGTGCTCGTGATTGCCGCGCCACTGCGGGACTTTGGCAAGCCTAAAGCCACCGATAAACCTACTGCAGTAATAGCGGGATAGACACGGCGCACGCCAATAGCCCAATGCGGTGCATAAAAGGAACGTATGCGTAATCCGTTGCAAGCGTGGGGCATTCTTAAAGACCGTAACTTCCGCTGGCTGTGGGTAGCCAATGGCCTGTTTTTCACTTCACAACAAGTAGAACTCATTGCCCTCCAATGGATTGTGCTGGACCTCACTGAATCCAAAACGCTACTCGGACTCCTGTCGTTGCTCCAGGGAATCGCAATCCTGACTATGTCCCCGTTAGGCGGCGTGGCTGCAGAGCGGATGCCGAGGCGCAACCTATTGGTGTATGCGCGAGCGGCGCTGGTGCTCAAGACGGCGATTCTAAGCGTGTTGATCTTCAGCGGGAACATCCAGGTATGGCACATCATCGCAGCGGTCATTACCGCGGGGGTGCTGCTGGCGATAGCGCAACCTGCGACGCAGTCGTTCCTTTATGACATTGTGGGCCCGCAAAAACTTCCCGCCGCGATTGCCTTTAATGCGACAGCCACGAGCACGGCGAGTCTCATTGGCCCATCCCTGGGAGGCATTTTTATCTATCTGGCAGGTGCCGGGATGGCATACCTTGCCGGCGGGGCCGGGTATCTCATTGGCATTCTGTTCACGCTGCTCATCCCCATAGCAGGGAGAACAGGCGGGCTGCAGCGCGGCAACGTGTTCAAGGATGTCGTGGGGGGCTTTAAGTACGCTCGGAGCAGCCCGCTGACGATGTGGGTGCTTTTTCTGGTGAGCCTGAACTTCTTTGGGGCGGGGATACATTTGATGCGGCCCGTGTACGCTCGTGACATCCTGCATGTAGGAGCGCCGGGACTGGGCCTCATGGG
>SHYT01000010.1 GCA_009692665.1 Dehalococcoidia bacterium
TGACGCGGCTCTTGGGATTGGGGATATACGCGATGTGCACCAGCCCACGGAACGGGGCGATGTGGTGCTCGCAGGTAGACGTGAACGCAATGTTGTCCACGATGATCATGTCGTCAGAGCCGATGGGGTAATCGTCCTCGTCAAGCTGGAAGACCACTTTCAGGTGGTTCTCCGGCAGATCTTGGTATCCCTGTGTATACGTAGTGAGCGCTTCCGCCCAGCGCTCCGGCGTGCGGCGCAGTCCCTCACGCGATGGGTCTTCACCAAGGATTTCCAGCACTTCCTTTAAGAGCGGCTTCAGCCTCTTTATCCGTTCAGCTCGTTCCATATGTCCCCCAATCTACCCCGCGTAGACAGTGCGGTCGCGAATGCCGGCGGCAACAAAAGCCTCCCGGCGCTCCCGGCATTTGTTGCACCGCCCGCAGTGATTGCCATCCACTGGCGCAAAACAGGTCAGCGTTTTTTCAAAAGGCAGTTCCGGATGCCTCCTGATTAATTCCTCTTTGTGCTGCCCACGGAACGGCGCTTCCACCTTTACTATATACCCTAGCCCGCTGCTGAGAATTTTGCCAAAATCTTGAAAGAACTGCGGCGTTGCGTCCGGGAAGGGATTGCCGCCAAGCGAGCCAATGGCAATGCGCGAGACGCCGTGCGTGCTGCACCAGACCGCCGCCAGCCCGATAAGAATGATGTTGCGGCCCGGCAGGAATACCGTTTCGTCCGGCTCGTCGTAGCTAGGCACTTTGCCAGTCATGCTCCAGTGGTCTGGCGGGTACATTTCTTTGATAGGCACCGAGAGGAACGTAACGGGTTTGACATTCCGATTCTTGAGCGCGCTGACGAATGTTTGCAGTGACTTTTTTTCCATTTCTTCCCACGGCAGGCCCCATTGCACGTAGAGCGGAAACACGTCCGCGTTACGCGCGCTCTCCGCGATGAGGACGGCGCTGTCCAGTCCGCCGCTCGCCAGCACCGCTACCTGCTCCGCCATGTCACACTTCCCGGTACGTGGCATAGCTGGTAGGCGTCTCCCACAGCCGAATCTCGGTGATGTGCAACCCCTGCTTACGGACCTGCTGGAACACGTGCTTGGCGATGTTCTCGGCGGTGGGGTTTTCGTCCATCAGATAAAGAGGTTCGTTCATGCCGGTGAGGAACGGGATGACCGGGTCACGTTTGCAGAGGAGCATACGGTGGTCCAGGTTTGCGTCCACCCAGTCCTTCACCACGTCGCGCACTACGCCGAAGTCCACGACCATTCCACGCCCATCCAGCTTGGACGATTCCATATCGACCTCAAGCAAGCCGTTGTGACCATGCAAGTGGCGGCACTTGCCGTCGTAGTCCAGCAGCCGGTGCCCGTAGCAAAAATCAATGGTCTTGGTTATTTTGTGCAGCGCCACAGCATCCTCACTCTCCCTGAATTAGTCTGACGCGGGGCCAGGCCCGGCTACATGCCGTCCGGCGTCCACGTGAATGATGTCACCTGTTATGGTCTCGCTCCGTAAGAGCGTCACCACCAGTTCCGCTATTTCTTCAGATGAGGACTGGCGCCGCAGGGGTGCATGAGCCAGCACATCTCGCCGCCACGACTCAGGTGAAACGTCCGGCGGCCTGGCGGTCGGTCCCGGCGCGATAGCGTTCACCAGCACGTGCGGCGCAAATTCGACAGCGAACGCGCGCGTCATAAACTGGATTGCCGCTTTGGCAGTCAAGTAGGGCAGAAAGTTGCGGTACGGCGTCTCACCAGCCGCCCAGTCGCCGAACAGAATAATGTGGCCTCGTGTATTGCCTCTGTTGTGCTTCGCCATATGACGGCCCGCGTACGCAGTTAGAAGGTAGCTCCCCTTGGCCGCCGAAATGCCCTCGTCCCACGCCTTGCCGTCCAGGTGCGCCAGCTTCACGCTTGGGTAGCCGGACGCAAGGTTGACCACGAACCAGAGGTTGCCCATCTCTTGGACGGCCGTGTCCACCAAGCGCTGTATGTCGGCTTCCACGCTCACGTCGGCTTGCACCAGGCATGTCCGCTTGGCCTTGCCCTTGAGCGACGTAACGAGCTGTTGCGCCTCGCGCCTGGAGCTTCGATAGCTCACCGCGATGTTCACGCCCTCAGCGGCAAGGCGCTCGGCCACCACCTGGCCGACGCGTTTGGCACCGACAATCAAGACACCTTTGCCAGTAAGGCTCAACATGCGTACCAACCGATTCAATACGTGGGTAAGCGGTAAGGCTCGATGCGCCATTCTACCACGCACCGCGCCACTACCGCCTGCGCGTGGGCGTTATGTAGTGCAGAAGAGTTATGTGGCGACGGCCCTAGCCTGTTGCTTGGGGAGCTTGGTGTGGGTCATCTTCCCCACCTCGCGCTCTTCTGCGCGGCGGCCAAGGAAGAGATACTGGTTCACGTAGCCGGCCATGTTGCCCCAGCGGCCTTGCGCATAGTCGCGCAGGTGCCCGTACGATGCCTCTTTAAGGGGCTTACCGTGCTTGCCCATCTGCGGCTGGACACCGTACCAGTCCTCCATCGCGCGGCGCACCCACCGGTCAACGGGAAACGCTTCACCCTTCTCTAGCGAGAAGAGCAGCACGCAGTCGGCAATTTTTTCGCCAACGCCGTTGAGTTCGATGAGCTGGTCTTTTGCACGTACGTATGGTTGCTTACGCAACCGTTCCAGCTGCAACTTCTTACCCGCTACCCTTTGCGCTGCCTGGGCCACCGGACCACCACGAAAGCCCAGCCCAAGCGCACGCAGCGCCTGTTCGTCGGCTTTCGCCAACCGCGCAGGGGACGGAAACGCGTTGCGCTCTATGCCATACAGCGCCGTCGGTTCGCCGTAGGTGTTCGCCATGCGCTCCATCATGCCCATGATGCGCAGGATGTTGTTCTGCCCTGAGCAGATGAACCCCACCAGGCATTCCCACGGGTCTTGCCGAAGCAGTCGCATGCCGTGCAGCGTCTTGGTGGCGCGCGCCAGATGTGGGTCTTCCCCCATCCGCGTGTAGAGCGTTGGGAGATCGTCATCCAGCCGAAGATAGGCACGGAGGCGTTGTTCCACGATGTTGGTCGCGCTGTCCCGGCAGAGGTAGTCGACTGAGTCTCGCTGACCGCGGCCCTGGTGGAGCAGCACCGGCTCACCGCCCACGAAGCCGTGCCACCATTCGCGACCGCCGGTTTGCACGCGCCGCCATCGGAACGCCTGGCCGCTTTGGAGGGTGAGGTCGAGATCCAGGGGTTGGCCAAGGCCGAGTTTCATAGAAACCGTTTGCGCGGCCATTACGACTGCCGCAGCCAAGCGGCAATCTGGTCAGGCACTTCGCGCAGGGTGGGCGTGATGAGGCGGCACGGCGGCAGCGATTTCACGAATGTCTGGCCATACGATCGCGAGGTGGTGCGCCGGTCAAGAATGACCACCACGCCACGGTCTTGTGTGCTGCGGATAAGGCGCCCGAACCCCTGGCGGAATTTGAGTACGGCCTGCGGCACGGCGTACTGGCTGAACGGGTCTTCAAAGGTCTCTGAACGCGCCGCGAATACTGGATCAGTAGGCACGGAAAATGGCAGGCGCACGATGATGAGCAACGACAACTGCTCGCCCACGAGGTCCACGCCCTCCCAGAAGCTGGCGGTGCCAAGCAGCAGCGCTTGCGGGTTTGCCTGGAATCGTTCCAGCACTTGCGCGGCCGAGCCATCCATGCCCTGCGCGAGGACGGGAATCCCCGCAAGTTCCAGCGCGGGGCGCACGCGTTCCGCCGCGCCTCTGAGTGACGCGTTGGACGTAAAGAGCGCCATTGCGCGGCCCTTGGACGCCTTCGCCATTTCGATAAGGCCCATGGCGAGAGCACCGTCATAGGTTGGCGTGGCGGGTTCCGGCATATCCTGCGGCACGCACAGGAGCGCCGCGCGTTTGAAGTCGAACGGCGAGTCGAGCACCACGTCTGAGGCTTCTGGCGCGCCCAACAATTCCTTAATAGGCTTCAGGCTGCCCGCTGTGCTCAGTGTTGCGCTCGTCAGCACAACCGCGCGTTTCTCATCGAACAGTTTTTTCTTCAGGAGCTCGCTCACCCGCAGCGGTGCGGCATGCAGCTGCATACTCCCATTGAACTCTTCCTCTATCCAGTACACGGACTCTTTTTCCGGGCGCAGCAAGAACTCTTCGAGGTGCGCGATGATCTCACCCGTCAGCTCTGCTTGCGCGTCTAGCTCCGCCTGCACCAGCGCGGCCTCTTCGATGTCGAGCCCGTCCAGGCTGATGCTCACCTGGCCCACGACGGTCTTCACCTTTTCGAGCGCGGCCACCGCAGCATCCGTGGCGATCTCTATGTGGCTCCAGTCCGGTTGCGCGCGCACGCCCTGTGTCACCCGTAGCGATGGTTTGCGCTGCCCGCTGTTGGCATCGCCACGGCCTCGGGAAAATGCGGCGATACCGATAAAGAGGTCTGCTGTGTCCCGGCGCGCTGCGGCCACGCGTTCGGTTAGTGTCAGCGCGGCTCGCTCGGTGGCCTGCCGGCGGGCTACCAGGTCGGGCGCGGCGGCGTAAGATGCCACAGCCTGCGCGTTCAAGCCACGAGCGCCCGCCAGTACGTCGAAGTGGATGGTCATTGCCTCTTGCGAAAGCTCGAAGCCGAACTGGTCGGTGGCCTGCGCTTCTAGATGGTGCGCCTCGTCAATGATGAGGTGCTCGTACTTGGGCAGCAGGCTGCCGCCAAGCGCCAAATCCGCCAGAAGCAGGGCGTGGTTCACCACCAAGACTTCTGCGCCTTCCGCACGCTGGTACGCGGCCTGCACGAAACAGGGCGTCTCGCCGTTCATGGGGCACCCTCTGGCGCCTTGCGCGGACAGCCGCATCCAGATATCGGTGTCCTTGCCGTTGAGCCGGAGCTCGCCGCGATCGCCGGACGCGGTGGTTTGGAGCCAGAGCAGCAGCTTGCCCAGCACGCGTGCTTCGTCTTCGCCCAGAGTCTGCGACGAGCGGAGCGAGGCCCAGCGGCGGACGCAGAGGTAGTTGCTCCGCCCTTTGAGCTGTGCAAACCGTAGCGGCGGAACGCTTTCGCCGAACGCCGTTGCGATGATGTTGCTGACCAGCGGCAGGTCTTTGGTGACGAGCTGCTCCTGGAGCCCGATGGTGTTGGTAGACACAACAACGCGCACACCTTTCTGGAGCGCGTAGAGCGCGGCGGGGAGCAGGTACGCAAGGCTCTTGCCCACGCCGGTGCCGGCTTCCGCAAACAGTTGCCCGCCCTCGTCCAGCGTTTTGGCTACCGCGCGGAGCATGTCTTCTTGCTGGGGCCGGTGCTCAAACGAGGGCATTACCGAACTGGCTGCGCCGCCGGGCCTGAGCATGCTCACCATCAGGTCAACATCGGCAACAATTGGCTTGTGCGCAATGAAACCGAAGCCTGGCATTGCGCTTTGCCGTTTGCGGATGGCCGTGAAGTCCACGCCCCCGAGCGGGATGGCGCTGAACGCCGAGGTTGCGGTGCGCTTGCGCTCCGCAACCATTTCGCGCAGCAGCGAACGCAGCGGCCAGCCGGCGACGGACGCCAGCCGGTGCAGCTCTTCGAGCACTGAAGGGTCAGACTGGAGGCCCTCATCCACAAGGGCCATCATGACTTCGTGCGTGGCCTGGGCGTCCGAGAGCGCGCGGTGCGGGCGGTCGTGCAGCGCCTTGAAGGCTCGCGCCAGGCTTATGAGCGAGTACTCGCCTTTCGGCCGGAAGATGTTCGCCAGGTCATAGGTGTCGTAGACAGGCGCGGTGAATCGCATCCTGTTGTTAGTGAGGAACCCCAGGTCAAATGCGATATTGTGGCCAACGATGGGCAGGTCACCCATGAATTGCGCAAGCTGCCCGCTCGCCACAGCCATCGGCGGGGCTGCCACTACATCGGTTTGCTTAATGCCGGTGAGCCGCTGCACAAACGCGGGAATCGCCCGGGACGGGTTGATTAACGTGGTGTAGGTGCCTAGGACTTCTCGCCCCCGGAACTTAACAGCGCCGATTTCAATGACGGCATCGCGCTGCGGGTCGAGTCCGGTGGTCTCGAGGTCGAGCGCCACCATGGTCTGCGAGAACGGCGACAGGCCTTCATCTGTGGAGAAAAGCACCAAGGGAGCGGGCTCCTAGCCAGCGATTTGGCGTCGGCCTGCATTTATGTAAGGCAGCCGCCTGCCTAGCGAACAATTGTACGGATGAGTTGGGGTACGGTCAATGGATTGCAGCCGACCAGAGCGGGAGCAGCACGCCGAAAGCGCCGAAGAATACCAGCACGAAACTGAACAGCCACCAGCGCAACGGTCCGCCCCTTTGCATGGCGACCACGCCAGCGACGGCGGAGACGACGACGATGCCCCAGATGAACGGCTGATTCGGTCCTGTTATCCCCTTGCTCAGCAGCCCCAAGAGCAACCCAGTGACCATGCCCAGCAGCGTCCACAGCGAATGGAAGAAGAGAATGGGCGATGTGAGCATGATGCCGGGGCGGTCGCCCCAGATGCGCGCCACCCAGGAGCCCGGCACCTTCCAGAGCTTCAAGAAAACGATGACGCCGACGATGTCAAACCAGACGCCCACAACCGCACCAGCGATCGCGCCAAAGAATAATTCGATCAAGGCAGACCCCGTTCACAAACTACGCGCGATTGTATCAGCTACGTCCCGCTCGGTTTCTTGTAGTAGAACGTTGGCGTCTTCATCCGGCGCTCCACGTCACGCCAGTCAATTGGCCCGTCCGGTGCCTTCCACTCCACGAACGCCGCACCCTCGCCAGCCCATTCCTCGAAGCGCTTCATTGTGGACAAGTGGGGCTCCGCGCGCACGTAGGCCCGCATTGCCGTGTGGTCTTTCCAAACGGAGGCGGCCCAGAACTTCTTCGTGATTGGATTGGCTTTCAGGCCATACCTCACGGCGCCCTCGCTGCACTCCACTTGCTTCGACACTGCATCGGACGCGCCGAGGAACGCTGGGATATAGCGGTACTTTTGCACCGGGAGGTACGTGACCCTCCATAAGACTTCCGTGCCTGGCGCTGCCGCGTGTATCACCACCTGTTGCTGCACCATGCGCCCCTCCCACTATGCCTTTGTCACTTCGATGCGCACGCCTTGCTGCACCGACCGCACACACCGAGCCCGCTCGCTGCGGCGCGCCAGCGCCTGGACAATGGCCTCTCCGCGCGCCTGCGTTGGGACCACGCAAAAGAGCGTCGGTCCCGCTCCGGCTAGGCGAATTTCATCGTCGCCGCTGGCAGCTTGGAGCACGCCTGCGTGCCGATCCAGCCCGCGGAACATTCGATACGCGACCTTCTCAAAGGTGTTCACTATTTCATTTGCGGGAATAGCCCTTCCGCGTTTGAGATATTCGATGGCGTCTTCCGTCGCCTCGCCGTCCGTGTACTCCTCATGGGTGACCGCCTGGTACATCGCCGCCGTCTTGTTTCTCAGCGGGATCTCAGGCATCAGCAGCACAAACCACGTCTCCGTCAGTGGTGGCAGCGGCGTAACGTGCTCACCGCGTCCCGTCGCCAGCGCCGTCCCACCCGTCAGAAAGAACGGCACGTCTGAACCTAGCCTGGCCGCCAACCCGCTGAGCTTCTCGTGCGGGAGGTTTGTCCCCCATAGCTCGTTGAGCGCCAGCAGCGCCGCCGCCGCGTCCGTGCTCCCGCCGCCAAGCCCTGCTGACGTTGGGATCTCCTTGTGCAAATGCATCAACACGCCGCGTGTGGTCTTGGTCTCGTCGGCCAGGAGGCGGGCGGCCTTGAACGCTAGGTTGTCTTCGCCCTCAAGCTCTTGAACATCGCACTCCAGCGTGATCTCCGGCGCTTCTGTACAGGTCAGATGGTCCCACACATCGATCGTTTGAACGATGGACGTGATGTCATGATACCCATCCGGCCGCTTGCGCAGCACTTCCAGCGTAAGGTTGATTTTTGCGGGAGCGTACGCGCTAACTACCGTGGGCACAAAGCACCTCATATAAACGCTGCCATTCCGGTATGGTCACGGTCTCGGCCCGGCGCTTTGGTTCAATGCCTGCTTCCAACAGCAGCGCGCTCACCTCGCCGGGTGACTTCTTCAGTGCATGCACCAGCGTGCCCTGCAACTGCTTGCGGGGCGTGCTAAATCCCGCGTGTATGAGCGCGAAGAACCCTTCTACGTCTTCGGCCTTGACCAGAGGCGCCGCGTATGGCTCCAACCGCACCACTGCCGACATTACCTCCGGCGGCGGTCGAAATGCGCCTGGTGGCACTGACGCTACAATCTTGCCCCTGGCGTAAACTTGCGTGCCTATGCTCAGCACGGTCATGTTTGGCGGCTGAGCGGTCATGCGCTGCGCGACTTCACGCTGCACCATCACCACCAGCAGTGTGGGCGGGTGTAGTGCTTCCAGGAAACGCCGCACAATGGGGTTGGCGGCGTAATAGGGGAGATTGGCAACCACTTTGTACGGCTGCTCCGGCCCAACAAGCTCATCCAGCGGTACCTGCCGCGCATCTGCGTACAGCACCCGCACATTCGATTTGCCGGCGTACCGCGCCTGGAGCGCCTTCGCCAGCTCTTCGTCCAGCTCTGCCGCTACCACCTGCCGCACGCGCTCTATCAGCGAGTCGGTGAGCACACCAAGTCCCGGCCCGACTTCCACCACATAGTCATCCGGCTGCAGATCCGCGGCGTGGAGGATGCGCTGCAAAATACCGGCGGACACGAGGAAGTGCTGCGCCAACCCTTTGCGCGCGTGCAGCCCAAGCTCTCGCAGCCGGTCACCAACGTTCAGCGACGAGGCAGATGGTTTCGCTTCAGCGTTCGTAGAAGGCCCTCCACGCCGTAGATGTGGCGTGGGATGAGTGTACCACCAGCAGAGGTGGTCGCCCGAAACGCTGAGCACCTTCGAGAGTCTGGCCGCCAGGGAGATGTCCGCCAGGCAACCCTGCGGCACCCGAAGGTACCTGGGTACCGTTGCTCCCTTCCGGGCCTAGCGGGGTTTGCAGGCCTTCGCCGCGCAGGACCCGGTAACTACCTCCCTGACGGCCACACCCTCGGAGGTGCCCTGAGACGCGAATGAGCGCGATTTTCGCGCTCATCACTTCATCTATATTGGGCATCTGTAATGGTAGGTGCTGGTGCTTTCCAGTGTCAAACCGTTAAAGGTCATTGCTTGGGGATGAGTGCCTCAACGAACCGGTTGTCCACCACCTGGCCGTACGTTGCCTCACTGTTGCCAATCGTCTTCATCACCCTGCCAAACGACGCAGGCGTCAGTGTAAGCAGACTGCTGGGCATCGCCGGGAAGTAAATGCGCACCGCCTCCAGATAAATGTCCTTCGGCAGGCTCGCATACTGGTCGGCAAGGATATCCGTGGCTCGTTTGGTGTCTGCCCGGATCTGCCGTTGCGCCGCCACCACGCCGTACACCATACCCACCAGCGTATTTGGCGCCCGCGCCGCAAACGTATTGGTCGTCACCAGCACCAGCCATGGGAACGGCTCCAGCGCAGCCACCTCTCCCCGGCTCAAGTTAATAAGCATCCTCGCCTTAAGATCTACAATAGCCTGCTCCAGGACCGGGTCCATCACGAACAATCCGTTGACCTTGCCATCCCGCATAGCTGCAAGCTCTTGCCCTGCCTGTAGCTTGACCACCGTGATCTCCTGCGGCGTTATGTTCGCCGCCTGGATAAGCGCGTTCAGCGACGTCGTGGCGACTACCTCGTCTGTCACGCCCACGCGAAGTCCTTTCATCATCGCCATACGGTCCTGCACCAGCATCGTATTGCTCAGCTTCAGCGTATCCGCCGCTTGCGCCGTGACCACCAGGTTGTACGGATTGCTCCCTAGGACAGCCGTAATTGCCTTCACCGGTGTCTGCGACTTGGCGGCGTCTCCAGCATCTTGAAGCGTCACCACCGCAAGCTCTACGTCCCCACGCTGCACTGCCTGGAGCGCCGCCTTTGTATTCGGGACATTCACATACGTCACCCGTAGTCCGCGCTCCTCAAATGTCCCAAATTTCTGCGCCATTACCAGCACGGCCTCAGGCACGCCAAGCGGCGGCACCGCCACGCGCACATCCCGCACCTCAACGCGGAGCGCCTGCGAGTTCCCCCCAAGGCTGGACGGAGCTGACGGCGTTGTGGGAGCGGGTGCGACTGGCGAAGAAGGATTCGGCGAGGGTGCCAGCGGGCTCGTAGGTGCGGAGGTTGGCGCACTCGGCGGCACATCCTTGGTGCACCCCGCAGCAAGCACCGCAATCAGCGCAAGCATACTAAACAAGATCTTCACAGATGTTTCCTACTGTCTGACACCCATGCCCTACTATACGACGTACACGCCGCGTACGTGCCAACCGGACGCCCTGCCCATGCACCTGCGTTCGTGCTACTGATGGATTTGTTATTACTGCTTTTCTAACCAACAGGGTGGTATCACTTCAGAAAAGGAAGCAGCTATGGCCCTGAAAAACGTGCAGGACTACATGAAACTCATTCCAGCGGTGCGGCAATCGCCGGGCGGTTATCTATGGTCGTCTTATGATGCAGAGGCCGATGTTCTCTACGTCAATTTCAAGAAGCCTAGCCACACCACTAATAGCGAGCTTACTGACGATGACATCATCATCAGGTATGAGGGCGATGAGGTGATTGGTCTGACCGTATTGCACGCTAGCCAACGCTGAATCGCGGTAACACTATCCCTCACCCTCCAGCCGCATCAGCGACAAGAACGCCTCCTGAGGCACTTCAACTTGACCAACGCGCTTCATCCGCTTCTTCCCCTCCGCCTGCTTTTCCAGCAGCTTTCGTTTGCGCGTAATGTCCCCGCCGTAGCACTTCGCCAGCACGTTCTTGCGCATCGCGGCAATGGACTCACGGGCGATGACGCGGCTGCCGATGGCGGCCTGCACCG
Source organism: Dehalococcoidia bacterium (assembly GCA_009692665.1). Taxonomy (GTDB): domain Bacteria; phylum Chloroflexota; class Dehalococcoidia; order Lucifugimonadales; family SHYT01; genus SHYT01. The sequence continues at coordinate 10,898 of SHYT01000010.1, forward strand.
CAATCTCGAACATCTGGCGCGGTATGAGTTTCCGAAGCTGCTCCACCAGCGCCTTGCCTCGTTCATATGCCTTGTCCTTATGGACAATGAAGCTCAGGGCGTCCACCGGCTTGTTGTTCAGCAGGATGTCTAGCTTCACCAGGTCGCCTTTGCGGTATCCCATGAGCGAATAGTCCAGCGACGCGTACCCCTGCGTCCGCGACTTGAGCTGCCCATAGAAATCCACCAGCACCTCAGCCAGCGGCATCTCGTATTCCAGCATCACGCGTGCGTCGTACGCCGCGTTGTTCGGATCGCCGCCGTCAATGGCAGGCGCCAGGTATTCCATGCGCAGATAGCTCCCACGGCGGGTGTTCGTGATGTCCATGATGTTGCCGATGAACCGCGAAGGCACCACCACGCTGACGCGAAACCACGGCTCGCGGATCTCCGCGTACCGCCCTGACTCGGGCAGGTCCGCCGGGCTGGCTACTACTTGCATTGACCCATCCGGCATCACCACTTCATACGCCACGCCGGGCGCGGTGGCGACGAGCGATAGCCCGTTCTCACGTTCCAGTCGCTCCTGCACAATCTCCATGTGCAACAACCCCAGGAACCCGCACCGGAACCCTTGCCCTAGCGCTGGGCTGCTCTCCGGCTCGTACACCAGCGCCGCGTCGTTGAGTTGCAACTTCTGCAGGGCCTCACGCAACGCCTCGTATGATTCACCTTCAGACGGATAGAATCCCGCAAACACCATCGGCTTCAACTCAATGTACGCCACCAGGGGCACCGAAGCCGGATTGGACCGGAGCGTAATCGTGTCGCCCACACGGCAGTCACCCACTGACTTCATGCCGGTGGCGATGTACCCCACTTCCCCCGCCTCCAGCACGCTTACGGGCGTCAGCGAGGGGTTGAACGTGCCGACTTCCACGACGTCCGCCGGCATGTTTGCGCCCATGAGAACGACATGGTCGCCCGTTTTGATGCGGCCGTCACGAACACGCACATACGCCAGCACGCCTTTGTACACGTCGTAAATTGAGTCGAAGATAAGTGCCCGCAGTGGGGATTCCCTGGAGCCTTTAGGTATGGGCACGCGCTCCACCAGCGCGGAGAGCACGCTCGGCACGCCGGTGCCTTCTTTAGCCGAGACGTAGAGCATCTCGTCTTTCTTGAAGCCGAACACCTGCTCAAGCTCATTCGCAACGCGCTCAGGCGTCGCGCCCGGCAGGTCGATTTTGTTGATGACGGGAATGAGGTACAGGCCCTGGTCAATCGCCAGCAAGCCGTGGGCCATCGTCTGCGCCTGCACACCCTGTGTGGCGTCCACCACCAGCAGCGCACCCTCGCACGCCGCCAGCGCCCGCGACACTTCTGAGCTAAAGTCCACATGCCCGGGCGTATCGATAAGGTTTAGCTCATACGTCTTGCCGTCGGAGTGTGTGTAGCTCATCCGCACAGCCTTGCCTTTGATAGTGATGCCTCGTTCCTTCTCCAGGTCCATGCGGTCCAGGAACTGCGCAGTAAGCTGGCGTGAGGACACGGTGCCGGTAATCTCCAGTAGGCGGTCCGCAAGGGTGGACTTGCCGTGGTCGATGTGGGCAATGATGCAGAAGTTGCGGATGTTGCTCGGCTCGGTCATGGGCTCATGTTAACACAGCGCCACGGCTTCAACAAGCCACGCACAGGCACACGGATGAGACTCAGCCCCTAAAAACAAGGACGGCTCTCCTTTCGGAGAGCCGTCCTTGTTTCCCAGTCCAGAAGTTACGGGCTATACGCGGATGCAGGCCGCCCAGTGGTTCGGCGCAACCTCACGCAGCGGCGGCACCCCACCCTTGCACTCTTCAATCATGATCGGGCAGCGCGTGTGGAACACACAGCCGGACGGCGGACGTAGAGGACTCGGCACGTCGCCCTGCAAGATGATTCGTTCGCGCTGTGCCTCCACAATCGGGTCAGGGATCGGCACCGCGGACAGAAGCGCCTTTGTGTACGGGTGCAGCGGGTTTGCATACAACTCGTTGCGGTCTGCAATCTCCACTACGTGCCCCAGGTACATCACGGCAATACGGTCGCTGATGTGGCGTACTACGGACAGGTCGTGCGCGATGAACAGATACGTCAGGTTGAACTGGTCCTGCAAGTCCTGAAGCAAGTTGATAATCTGCGCCTGAATGGACACGTCCAGAGCGGATACGGCCTCGTCACACATGATGAACTCAGGCCGCGTCGCAATCGCGCGCGCTACGCCAATGCGCTGCCGCTGGCCGCCGCTGAACTCGTGCGGGAACCGGTCTGCCATGTACGGGTTCAAGCCCACCGTCGTCAGCAGCTCCGCGACCTTATCGCGGTACTCCTGCTTGCTCTTCACCAGCTTGTGCACAACGAGCGGCTCGCCCACAATGTTGCCCGCAGTCATCCGCGGGTTCAGCGAGCTGTATGGGTCCTGGAAGATGATCTGCATCCGGCGCCGCATGGTCCGGAGCTGCTGCGCGTTCATACTCATTAAGTCCTGGCCGTCAAAGACGACAGAGCCGGAAGTTGGCCGGTAGAGTTGCAAAATGCAGCGGCCGGTTGTCGTCTTCCCGCAGCCGGACTCGCCCACCAGGCCCAACGTCTCGCCGCGCTTAATGTAAAACGTCACGTCATCAACAGCTTTGATGTCCGCGATCTTCCTCTGGACCATGATGCCCTGCATGACCGGGAAGTACATCTTGAGGTTCTTAACATCCACTAGGATGTCTTCACCTTTTTGTTGTGGCTGAGGCGCGCGCTGGACTTGTGTCATCTATGCCCCCTTCTGAGACTGCACAAAGCTCGCGTTGACCTTCTGGGTTTCCCAGCACGCCGCGGTATGCCCCTGGCCCGCCGCTTGCAGCGGAGGGAACTCCGTCATGCACTTCTCAACTGCAAACTTGCAGCGCGGGCGGAACGAGCAGCCCGGCGGCAAGGCAATGAGGTCGGGTGGGAACCCTTCAATCGGGTCTAGCTTTTCCTTCTTCGGCAGGTCAAGACGAGGGACTGACTTCAACAAACCAAGCGTGTATGGGTGGTGTGGATTCTTGTAGATGTCCTTGGCCGAGCCGCGCTCGATAATCCGGCCCGCGTACATCACGTTCACACGGTTTGCGTAGCGTGCCACCACACCCAGGTTGTGCGTGATGATGATGATCGCGGTGTTGTTCTCTTTGGCTACCCGCTGCATAACCTCCAGGATCTGCGCCTGAATGGTCACGTCAAGTGCCGTAGTAGGCTCGTCCGCAATGAGCAGCTTGGGGTTGCATGACATCGCCATTGCAATCATCACACGCTGGCGCATGCCGCCGCTGAACTGATGCGGGTAGTCGGGAAGCCGCCGCGCCGCGTCAGGGATACCCACCATCGCCAGCAGCTCCGCAGCCCGCTTCTCGGCCGCAGACTTGTTCAGCTTCAAGTGCAACTCCATCGACTCGGTCATCTGCCGGCCAATGGTGAGCACCGGGTTCAGTGAGGTCATGGGCTCCTGGAAGATCATGCCAATGCGGTTCCCCCGGACCTTCCGCATCTCATCCTCGTCCAGTTTAAGAAGATCCTGCCCTTCAAACAGCACCTGTCCGCCAACAATCTTGCCCGGCGGCGTTGCAACGAGGCGCATCACGGAGAGGGCGCTTACACTCTTTCCGCACCCACTCTCCCCCACTATGGCGAGCGTCTCGCCTTCCTGGACATCGTAGCTGACGCCGTCAACGGACTTGACAACGCCTTCAGGGGTGAAAAAATGCGTCCTGAGGTCTTTGACTTCAAGCAGTGTTGCCAATCCCCCTCCTTATGTAATCTGAGTGTTGTCCCCGCCGTGCGCCCGACCTGGATCCTGCCTCTGCGCATACCTCACCAACCTGGTGGGGATGAGGAGATTTGAACTCCTACGCCTTTCGGCACATGATCCTAAGTCATGCTCGTCTGCCAGTTCCGACACATCCCCTTGTGTGCTTCACTTGCAGGTAATATGACCCGACCAGGATTTGAACCTGGAACCCGCTGATTAAGAGTCAGCTGCTCTGCCATTGAGCTATCGGGCCCCGTTCGCAAAGCGGCATAAAAACGGATTGGACAATAGCAAACGTAGGACATCTTGTCAACCCGCCAACGAAGGCATTCTGCGGACACTTTCGTACCTTGTCAAGCTGATGCTTCCACAGTGGGAAGGTTACGTACTCGTTGACTTTCGGAAACCTAATCACAAAAAGAAAGCAGCTCGTACCCCAATCGTATGCCAATCCCCTGCGCTAGAAGCATCCGACATTCCCAGTTCTGTCCAAGGGATTTATCATCGGATCGTGAAGGGCCGCTCCCCCTAGTAGTCCACTGTCACGCTATGCGCTCCCTGTTCGCGCAACCCAGTGCTCATTGCAATGTCATTGTTCTCAGCCTCTATCCAGACACTGCCTACGGAATCAAACCTATAATGGAAGCATGACGAACCAGAGCGACCTCCATCAACTCGGCGAGTTCGGCCTCATCGACCGCATCGACCAGCTCGTGCGCTCCCGCCGCCTTCGCCGCGGAATGCCCGGCCCCAACGCTTCCCCCCTCGCAATCGCCATCGGCGATGACGCGGCCGCCTGGCACTCCGGCGCCGCCTTCGAACTCAGCAAAACCGACACCATGGTAGAAGGCGTTCATTTCACTCGCCGCACGGCTGCCTGGAGCGATGTGGGCTGGAAAGTCATGGTCGCCAACCAGAGCGACATTGCTGCCATGGGTGGCGAGCCCACCTACGCCCTCGTCACACTTGGGCTGGCTGCAGATATTGCCATCAGCGCCATTGAAGATCTGTACGCAGGCCTCCTGGACGCTTGCGACGCGCACGGCGGCGATATCGTCGGCGGCGATATCGTCCGCTCACCTGTCTTCTTCATTACCATCTCCCTTAGCGGCATCGCTACTGGCCCGCTGCTGCTACGCAGCGCCGCTCGCCCAGGCGACCTGGTCGCTGTCACCGGCACTCTCGGCGGTGCGGAAGGCGGCCTCCGCATGCTCCAGCGCAACCTGAAGCTCGATGCCGCGACTGCAAAGGCCCTAAAGCTCGCCCACCTCCACCGCACGCCTCGTATCGCGGAAGGAAAGGCTCTGCTGGCCGCCGGCGTCCGTTGCGCCATGGACATCAGCGATGGCCTCGCCGCCGACCTCTCCAAGCTCTGCCGCGCCAGCAACGTCTCTGCCCGCCTGAACGCAGACGCACTGCCTCTGCACCCATCAGTCCGCAAAGCCTTCCCCCAGGAAGCTCGCGACATGGCGCTCAGTAGCGGAGAAGAGTACGAACTCCTCTTTGCTGCGCCGGCAGATGTGATGCAGAAGGCACTGCCCACTCTGTCGACAAGCGCGACCATCATCGGCGAAATCCTGCCAGGCGCCGCAGGCGCAGTAACGGTCGTAGACGCAGAAGGACAACCTGTTCCACTTTCCAAAACCGGCTGGGACCACGTTCGTTCTTAAGGGGACTATGGATCACCTGACCCTCACTTCCCGGACCTCGGACGATACTCGCCACATCGGCCGTGCTCTGGGCCGCCACACGCAGCCCGGCGACCTCATCTTGCTCATTGGCGGACTCGGCGCAGGCAAGACCACGCTCACTCAGGGTATCGCGCAGGGCCTCGACACTGCGGAGCCCGCCCGCAGCCCAACGTTCGTCCTCGTCGCCCAATACCAGGGCCGCCTCACCCTCTACCACGCTGACCTCTACCGCGTCGACAACCCCTTAGAAGCCCTGGAGCTTGGATTTGAGGAGTTCCTGGAGAACGGCGTTTGCGTGATAGAATGGGCGGAAAAAGCCCCTGAGGCTTTCCCGCAGGACCGCATGGAAATCCACATCGCCACAAACAAAGACGAAATGCACCTTGAGAGAAGCGGATGGGCGCGTCACATCACGCTCACCGCCCACGGCCCGCGCTACCAAGCGCTGCTCGCCGCAGTTGCGTCCGCCCTCAAGATGCAGGAGCTCTAGCGTGGAACTTTCCATAGACACCTCCACGCGCTACGCCAGCATCGCCCTCTCAGAGCGCGGCGCCCTCATCAGCGGCGAGACCTGGCACTCCCAGCAAAACCACACCGTTGAGCTTGCACCCGCCGTTGACCGCCTCCTGAAAAAGGTCGATGCCACCCCCTCCAGCCTGACTGCCGTCTTCATCGCCCTCGGCCCCGGCGGTTTCAGCGCCCTTCGCGTCGGCCTGGGATTTGCCAAAGGAATGGCGGAAGGGCTGCACGTTCCATTGGTTGGCATCTGCACCCTGGAAATAGAAGCACACCCATACCTCGCCACGGGCCAGCCCGCGTACACAACTCCCGTCTACGCAATTATCGAAGCAGGGCGCAGCCAAATCGCCTGGGCCGGCTATCGTGGCACGCGCTGCATCGCGGAGCCGCAAGTCACCACGCCGGAAGAGCTTGCCGCAGCAGCCGGGCACCCCGCCGTCTTCTGCGGCGAAGGTCTCGCCTCCTGTGTGTCGATCCTAAAAACAACCCTGCCCAACGACACGTTCCACGAGGCCGCTCCCCCAACTCGCAACGCCGCAACCCTCGCCGTCCTTGCATGGCAGCGCTTCGAACGGGGTGGGATCGACGACCCTGCAATCCTGCAGCCGCTCTATCTGCGCCGTCCCAGCATCTCGCTCCCTAAAACGCCTAAAGCATAGACGACGATTAGCACTCCTGGCGCTCCCCTTCAACGGCCGTATCAGCGATAATGCTTAGAAAGGCTGACGGCTCGCCGTAGAGTGGAGGAAACCGCACATGGACGACCGCACCACAAAGATCCTCAATGTTATAAAAGACCTCCCGGCCAAGACGCTCACCACCACCATGCGCAACCCGCGCAGTTCCTCCGAGCGCGCCTTCGTCGGCGCCAGGTTGTTCGACTACATCGTGGCTGCCGGGGCCTTCCCTTCCAAGATGGGCGGTGGCATGCTTGCCAACGGCTACTTCACGATCGCCGCTGAGGACGGCGCGCGCGTCGCCATCGCCCTCGCGGAGGTCTGGCCCAACATCACCGGCAAAGAAGTGCTCCTCGCCTACCAGCAGGACGGCGAGTTCATCCGCAACGGTATCCGCCTCGTCATCACCGGCGACCACCTCGGCGGTCGTTCGCTCGGCGGCATCGTCAGCATCGAGCTCCATCGCATCGAGCCCGCCAAACCCACTGAGCCACGCGAGCCCAACCGCGTCGCCCTCCGCGGTCTCCTCAATCGTCCAGGCTTCATTGATGCCGTCGGCCTCCGCGCGCACAAGGCCGTCAATGTCACTACCGTCGCCGCCACCGGCCATGGCGGCCAGCCCATTGCGCCAAGGCGATATACCGGCGTCCGCCTGTACGACCTGTTGGATAGCGCAGGCATCCGCCTCAACCCAAAGGTGAACGAGGACTTCCTCGGCAAGGTCATCGTCGTCACCAGCGCAGACGGTCACGTCGTCGTAATTGCCGGTGGGGAAATCGAGCCGCGCTTCATGAACGGCGATGTCATCATCGCCACTCAGCACAACGGCGCCCCGCTCGCCAGCACTGAAGGCAACCTACGCCTCATGGTCCCCTTCGACCGCAAACCCGGCCGCTGGGCCAAAGACCTCGTCAGCATAGACCTGCGGGAGGGTTGACTGCCCAAGCCAGCATCACATCTTAAGCTTGACCGTCACACCCTTGACCGCTGACTCCCGCATGGCCAGCACTAGCTGCCGTTCCCGCCAACCATCCACGCCGGAAGGGTCTGGGTCCTTACCGATCGCGATGCACGCATTGAATGCTTCAAACTCGTCCTGGTACATGTTGTGCCCAAAGAACTCGCGGTTCTGCCTGCCGCTGGCATTCCGTATTTCCAGCGTTCCGTCCGAGTTCAACGTTTGCAGGCCAGTGGCTATTGCCGTGCCCTTTGTGCCATATACGGTCGCCGCGTTGTCTGGGTATGGAGTACTGTCAGCTGAGTCATAGCTGACCACCACGCCGCTCTTGAACACCACGCTCGCAACCACATACGTCTCTTGGTTGCGCGGCGCAGTAGCCACATTGGCAATGGCGGTGACTTCAGTAACGTCACCAAGGAGAAAGCGGAGCATGTCCGTGCCAAACATGCCTCCCTCAGACAGTACCCCCGCTCCACGCATGGCCAGATTACGCTGCCATGCATCAGGTGGACGCGTATAGGTAGTAGCGGCGTCCGTTCTTGGCACAATGTTCACGCGGCCCATGCCGTCATTCAACACACGCCACCCCTGGAACGGACGAAGCGCGCTGCCTGCGCTGGAAAGTTGCACGTGGGCGGTAATAATCTCGCCAAGCGTGCCATCAACCATCGTCTGCTTTAGTGCCCTGAACGCTGGATGCCAGCGGGTCTGAAAGTCCACCCCAAGCCGCACGTTGTGCTTTTTACAGGCTTCCACCATCGTGATGCAGTCTTCTTCAGTCGCGGTCATGGCCACGGCGGACATGACATGGATTCCGCGCTGCGCAGCGGCTACCACAGATGTCGCGTGCAGACTGTTGGGGGTAGCAACGTAGAGAGCGTGCACATCCTTGTTGTTCAGCAGTGCCGCCAGGTTGTCGTACACATGCGGCACACTATGGTACGCGGCAAACTTCTGGGCTTTCGCCAAGTCTCTGCTGACTACGCCCACCAGTTTGGTGTCCTTGGCTTGCTTCAGCGCTGCAGCAACTGTTCGGTCTGCCCAACGGCCAGACCTTCAATAGCCCATCCGACGGTCATAGCGGTGCTCCTATCATCAGTATCGTGACGCGCGGGAATCGCACTATGTTTCTGCCTCTCGGGTTTACGCTATTTTAGACCCGGGCACTTGCCAATTGTGCATTCGCGTCGTTGTCACCTTGCCGTTGGCAATTGCTGATACTTCCCCACCACACATCCTCCATCCAAGCTACAATCATCTAACATCATCAGGAGGCTAGAACCGTGGCAGCACAATCCCGCACCCTTATCCTGCTCAAGCCGGACGCCGTTCAGCGCGGACTCATCGGCACCATCATCAGCCTCATTGAACAGCGCGGCCTCAAAATCGTCGGCCTCAAGCTCATCCAGATTGACGACGCGCTGGCCCGACGCCACTACGCCGCTCACGTGGACAAGCCCTTCTTCCCCGGTCTGCACAAGTTCATCACCTCCAGCCCCGTGGTTGCGCTGGCGGTGCAAGGCGTCAACGCGGTGGAAGTCATGCGTCAGATCGCGGGCGCCACGGACCCGTCAAAAGCCGCCCCAGGCACCATCCGCGCCAACTTCGGCCTCTCCATCGGCATGAACATCATCCACGGCTCAGACTCCGCGGAGTCCGCAGCCCAAGAGCTCGCCCTCTACTTCCGTCCCAACGAAATCATTGACTGGCAACGCGACGCCGACGCCTGGATTATTGAGACGTAAGAGCTCTACTGGTCCAGCCTTAAAAGAGAAAGGAGACCGCTTTGCGATCTCCTTTCTCTTTTAAGGGGGTGACCGGCTTTGCACAAGAAGTGCCTCCGGCACAAATAAGGAGAGAGGAACCCTACTGCACCTTGAGCAGCGCGGGCGCTTCCCGCCAAAGGCGGTCAAGCCCGTAGTAGTTGCGCGCCACTGGGTCAAAGACGTGGACTACAGTATCCCCATAGTCCAGCAGCAGCCAGCCCTCTTCCGGCGTGCCTTCCCTATGGTGCAGCCTCACACCTAGCTTCTTGAGCTCTTCCTCAACCGAGTCTGCAATGGCGTTCAACTGCGGCGTGCTTTCTCCGTTGGCAAGGATGAAATAGTCAGCAAACGCAAACATGCCGCGCAGATCAAGCAGCACCAAGTCAGAAGCCAGCTTGTCAGAAGCAATGTCCACAATGCGCCTCGCCAACTCAAGAGAGTCCAGCGAGCTGGTGGCTGTCCTTTTCGTGATTGTCATCCCTTACAGCATAGAGCGCGCCCCGCAGCCGGTCAATCCACGCGTGACCGCGATGAGCAACAGTCCCATTGCCCCGTCGGCTAATCAAGCCCCAGGCCAAAGACCACAACGACACCGTCCCCTTGAAGCTGATGGCCCACGGCGCAATACTCTAACTGTTCTTCCCTCTCGCTAACTAGGGGAGAGGTCGCAGACTCCGAGCCGAGGAGGAGCCGAAGCCAAACGGGGGGGGTAGAAGGAAGAGGGGTGGGCAAGGAGGGAAAGGGCCGTTTCTGTAGCGGGCCTGCGTATGCGCTACCAATATGTAGGCATACGCTATCCAAGCTGCAGTAGAACCCGACTGCCAACAGCAGGCGCAGTCCTGTCGCAGACCCCGAGCCGGGCCGAGGAGCAAGCCGCAGCCCAACGGCCCAGCTAGAGCACCTGCCACACCTTTGGCTGTGGGCCATTGCTGCCCAGCTGCGACACAATACAAGCATTTCCGCAGTATCAGAAACAAAACCGGCGGTACCGAAGCAGCAATCTGCAACGCTCTATCCCACTCCTAACACACCTCCGATTTCCGCAACTGCGTGCAGGACAGTGCTCTGCTGTGCTATCGTTTTCAGAGATGAATGGGATGAATCAGAAGCGCGTAGTAGTCGCCATGAGCGGCGGCGTTGACTCCTCCGTAACCGCGTTGCTCTTGCACAGCGCGGGATATGACGTCGTCGGCGTCACCCTGCGCCTCTACACGGACGAGCGCACGGACGCCATGGGCCGCGCCAACCGCTGCTGCGGCGTTGAGGACGTCGAAGATGCCCGCCGCGTCTGTCAGGTGCTCGGCCTTAAGCACTACGTCATCAACGCCGAAAAAGAGTTCGACGAGCACGTCATCAACTACTTCGTCAGCGAGTACGAGCGAGGCCGCACCCCGCACCCATGTATCGCCTGCAACGACCGCATCAAGTTCGACTTCCTGCTCAAGCGCGCCTTCGTCTGGGACGCCGAGTACGTCGCCACCGGCCACTACGCCCGCCGCACCACGGACGCCCATGGCGCGTCCCATATCCTGAAAGCTGTTGACCCACGGAAAGACCAGTCCTACGTCCTGTTCGGCCTGACCCAGGCGCAGCTTGCGCACACCCTGCTGCCCGTCGGCGATTACACCAAGGACCAGATTCGCGCGTTCGCGAGACAGGCCGGGCTACCCGTGGCGGACAAGCCGGACAGCCAGGAGATCTGCTTCATCCCCACCGGCGACTACCGCCAGTTCGTCGCCCAGCGCGTCACGCCCAAGCCGGGCCTCATCGTGGACACCGACGGCAAGGTCATCGGCCAGCACCAGGGCATCGAGGCGTTCACCATCGGTCAGCGCCGCGGCCTTGGCTCCGCTGGCGGCACCCCCCGTTATGTCATCGCGCTCCACCCGGAGGACGCCCTCGTCGTCGTCGGCCCGGAGGAAGCGCTGTCGCAGCCATCGCTCACCATCTCGCGTGTGAACTGGCTCGCTGGTACGCAGCCCGCACAACCCATTCAGTGCACCGTGAAAATCCGCTACAAGGCCAGCGAGGCTCCCGCACTCGTCACCCCTCACGGTGATACCGCCGAGGTTCAGTTCGAGCACCCGCAGCGCGCCGTCACTCCCGGCCAGGCCTGCGTTTTCTATCGTGGACAAGAACTCCTCGGCGGCGGCTTCATCGAGGCTCCCAGGGCGGCTGTGACGCCACTGGTCATTGCGCTGGCAGCCCGCTAGATGGCTACGAAGCAGGCCACCAAAAGGCTCACCGGCTGGACATGCCCCAAATGCGGCAGGCAGCTTTCTGCGGTCAACCGCTCACACTCCTGCACCACCAATTCCGTGGACGAGCACTTTGCGGGCAAGCCCCCCGTGCTGCGCGAGACGTATGACACGCTGATATCGCAGCTCCAGCACTTCGCCCCACTCCGCACCGACGCGGTAAAAGGCAACATCAACCTGATGGTTCGCGTACACCTCGGCGGCGTGCAAGTGCAAAAGGACTGCCTGCACCTTGGCTTCCTGCTTGACCAGCCTATCGACGACAAGCTCATCGTAAAGAGGCTGAAGATCTCAGAGCACAAGTGCCTCCATCATTTGAAGCTGACGTCGCCCAAAGATGTTGACCCACAGCTCCTTGCTTGGCTCAAGACCGCCTGCGCGATGGCAAAGTAGGAGCCGCGCATGGAACTGCGAACGCTTATCGGGGACACCATCACCTTCAACCACCAGCGCATCGTCAAGGCCACCAAGGACCTGACGCCTGCCCAGCTTCACTGGCAACCAACACCGGACACAAACCATATTGGGTTCTTGATGTTCCATACGTTCCGAGTCCTTGACCAACACTTCCACCGCCAGCTCTCCCTTCAGGGCGAGCTGTGGGAGCGCAACAAGTGGGGACGCCACTTCGCACTGCCCCCCGCGCCGCCAAACGTGCGCCCAGCCTGGTCAACAGGCAACAGTTGGACGTCGGTGGAGGTTGCTTCGTTCCAAGTGCCACCCATAGACCAACTGTTGGCCTACGGCGATTCGGTGTACCAGAGCGCCATGCGCAAGCTGGAAACGCTGGACTTGTCAGACCTCTCGCGAACAAGCACGGAGCCCGGCTCAACGGCCACCGTGGGCAGTGTGCTATATCGGACAACCACGCACCTTCCGCAGCACGCAGGTCAGATCGAATACCTGGTCGGCATGTTGCAACGGAAGGCCGCTTGATGATAGATACCATTTCGTTTGCTCTTGACTCTATGAATAAGGAACGGCAAGCCACACTGAAGCTCGTCGAGGTAATGACGCAGGAGCAGATTCGGTGGGTACCGGCACCTGGTTCCAATCACATCGGCTTCATTCTGCTCAACCTGTTTCGCTCTGAAGATGTGTTTATCCATACGCGCCTGACATCAGGCACACAAATCTGGGACAAGGATGGCTGGGCTAAACATTGGAAGCTACCACCGCCGTCCGCAACCACGGGCCCTCTATGGTCAGCAGGCAACGGCTGGACAGCGGAGGACGTCGCATCGTTCCAGGTACCGCCACTAAAAGAGTTACTGGCATATGGGCAGGCTGTGCGTGACGAGACCACGAAAGTGCTGACGTCCTTTAACCCGACGCGCCTGGACGAACCAATGAATCCAGCCAACCCTCAACCCATAAAAGGCCTCGTGCTGCGCATCCTTATGATCCATGAGTCAGAACACCGAGGGCACGTTGAGCTGCTGACCGGCATAATGAAGGCCCGAGCGTAAGGAGCCGTATGACTACCAACCCGGTCCGCATCGCCGCCGACCAAGTCCACATCCCACCGACCAAAGTGACCATCTATGAAGCGCTCTACCGGCGCAGAATGGGCGGCGGGTTCAAAGAGCAGGGTGTGCCGAAGGACGCGATGCACCACGTGCTGGACACGGCAGTGTGGGCGCCAAACCACAGGATGACCGAGCCTTGGCGGTTCTTCGTGTTGCCCAAGGCCAGCGCCGCCCGCGCTCACTTGGGCGAGATGGCGTATGAGCTGGCAATGCAGCGGTACGGCAAAGCAGAACAAGCTGAGCACGCCCGCAAAGAGGTGCTGGGGCCTCCAGTACTGCTCTTCGTGTACTGCGTGCCGGGCCCGAACGAGGAGACCACACGTGAGAACTACGCGGCGGTGATGTGCGCTTCGCAGAACATCTCTCTGGCGTGCGTGGCTGAGGGTTTAGCGGCCACATGGGAGACTGGTGGCACCACGCGCCACCCCAAGCTGGGTGCGGCGCTTGGCGCGGAGCCAACGTGGACGTTTGCGAACATGATATCGATTGGGTATCCAGAGAAGGTTTTGACGTCGCGGCGGACTCCGGCGGAGCAGTTTGTGCGCTGGCTGGCGTAGGCTACGGCTTTTTGCGCATGGCGGGCGGCAGCAGGTTGGGGATTGAGTCTTCGATGGGGTAGGTCTCTTTGCACTTGGCGCAGTGCAGGGAACCGGTGACGATCTCGCCCTTTTCTTCCTTGGCGACGGTCAACGTGAGCGGGCCTTTGCACATGGGGCAGGCCAGAATGTCCATCAAATCACGTCGCACGGCTACGCCTCCGGTCAAGCTTTATGACTTCGCAGAGACAGTGTAGCGGAATCTCCTGCACGATCATCACACACCCCTTTGGAGGGCGAGTTCAAAGAGTGCCCGCAACAGGTCGGACAGGAGGAAGACGACGACGCCGAGGATAGCTATGAGGTTGGTCCAGGTGAGGCCACGGACGATGCGTTGCATGGCCGTTGGGGCTGTGCCCGCGGGTTCCGCAAAGAGCTCGCGGCGGCCACGAAGGCGGCTGTGGGCGAGGGCGAACATCCAGAGGCTGAAGGCTACTTTCAGGGTGAGTACGGTGAAGTAGGGGACGCCTGCGAACCGGGATGAGAGGCGGTCTACTCCGAGGATGGCGCCGGTGAGGACAAGGACGATGATGCAGGTGTCTACGACGGCTCCGAACTCGGCGCCGACACGGCGTTGGAGCAGCGTGGAGGTAGCGCCGCCGCCTTCCTTCCTGAGGGCGGGGCGCAGGACGAGGAAGTAGAAGAGGCTGCCGCCTACCCACGCCAGTGCGGCGAGGATGTGGAGCCAGCGGACTATCAGGAGGAACACTTCGCTCGCGGTCATTGATTGCTGAGCGCCTGACGGACTTGGGCCGCGGCGTTTGGTTTCTCTGCATAGAGGTAGTGTCCGTTCATGGTTCGAGCGCCTCACCACGAACGGGTACAAGGCAGGTTGACCTACTACGCTCGGGCACGGATTCTTCGGTCGTTCCTCCCTCAAAATGACAGACGGAATGACAGTAAAACTTAGTCATTGGAGCGGGCCTGGTTTTCTGCTATGAGGTGCTTGGCTAGTTGGAGGGCGCGGGCTTTGGTTTCCAGGGAGACTTGTTGTTTGGTGTCCAGGTATTTTTTGAGGGCTTCTTCCGGGGCGAGCCCCGTTGCCGGGGTGCCGAGGCGGAGGCGCTTTTCACGGGCGACGTCGCGGGTGATGGCGACGACGGAGTAGGCGGGCTCGAGGGCTTTGCGGATAGCGCGGTCATCAAGGTGGCGCATGGCTTCTTCCGGGCCGGCGATGCGGACTCGCACCATGGCGTCCTGGATGGGCTTTTGGCTGATGGCCTGGAGGACTTTGGCGGTGGGGTCTGGGGTCTGGGTGACGTCTGCGTCTATGGTGACGAAGGGGCGGGATTGGACGGGGATGAACTGCCAGGTCATACGACGGGCTGTGCGGCTCGTAGGTGGGTGTCCGTTCATGGATTCGACAAGCTCACCACGAACGGGGGCGACTGATGCATCGCCTCGAAGGTCTTGAGACGACAGGACGATGTCGATGAGGCAGAAGCCTTTGGGGTCGCCTTCTTCTCCGAAGTCTACGGCTTGGAGACTGCCGGAGTAGACGGCGGGCGGGTTGTTGCCGATGACCTGGTGTTTGTGGAGGTGGCCGAGGGCGACGTAGTCGAAGGCGGGGAGGGCGACGGCGCTGCGCTGGAGGACGTGGTCGCGGCCGAGGGTCATGGGCTGCTCAGAGCCAGCGAGGCCGCCCATGACGGTGACGTGGCCGGCGAGGACGGCGGGGATGTCCGGGTCAAGGGTTTGGGCGGACTCCCAGATGCGGCGGGTGAGCTCATCTTCGACGAAGCGGGTGAGGTCTTCCATCGACTTGCCACGGTGTTCGTCACGGGCCATGAAGGCGCCTCGACGCACCCAGGGGACGGTGACGACCTGGAGGGGGCCGGAGGGGGTCTCTATGCGGAAGAGATCCACGCGGTCTGCGACGAGGATTTGGGGGACGGTGTCTGTGGCGCGGTGGAGGGTTGGGAAGATGTCCAGGGCGGTGGCGCGGCCGAGGCTGTGGGGCTGGTCATGGTTGCCGACGACGAGGAGGACGGGGATGCCGGCGGCGGCGAGGCGGGCGATGCGGCGGGCGAACTCTCGCTGCTGGGTCTGTGAGGGGTCACGGGACTTGTAGGCGTCGCCGCAGAAGAGGGCGACGTCTGCGTGGCGGGCGATGGCCTGGTCTACGACCTGGTCTAGGGCGGCGAGGAAGTCCAGGAGGCGGGTGGAGAGGCCGGTGTAGGTGCGGTGCTTTTCCGCATCGGTCATGCCGGGGGCGAATGACGAGGGCAGCGCGGCGATGTCCTGCTCTGAGGCGGGACGTCCGTAGCTTTCCACGCCGATGTGTACGTCTGCGAAGTGGACTATGCGCATGGCCTCTCCCCCTTACCCTCCCGACTCTCCGAGTGGGACTCCGTTGCGACTCCGCCTCTCCATCTGAGAGATGGCGAGGGGAGATAGCTGGTTGGACTCCTCATCCCTGGGGACATTGTAGCGGAGGGTGGCACTGTGCGGCCCGCCAACCTCTCCCTAAATCCCTCCCCTGAAGCGGGAGGGACTTGGTGTTGGTCGCTGGTCGGAAGGTGGCTGGTCAAGATGGAAACCGCCATCTGGGTGGGCTTTGGTGACGAACCGTAGCGCATTGTGTTACAACTGGCCCGCGTAGGATGGCATGCTAAGGGTGTTGCAGAATGCTCCCGCTCCACCGAGCCGTGTTCTTTTGCTGGCAACAGGGAGGCAACAATAGCGATTTTTTGCAGGGCTCGCATTCTTTGCTCCTTTGTTCTTAGTGGCGTCTTGTCCGATAGGCGGATAGTATTTTGACTTATAGTATTGGTTTTGCATACGTATAGGGTTTGGTTATTGCCTTCTTCTAAGTATTCCGCCGCGGGGGATAGCAGGCAACTGTTGGCTGTCCGTGAGCGGATTGGGTTATGTAAAACCTGTGTGGGAACCCTTTTCCCCTCGCCCACACCCCGCCCACCTAACCCCCTCCTTCGCCCTGTTGTAGACAGTCGGGTACTACTGCGCTCCGCCCTACTGTGAGCAGTCGGGTAACACTCAGGGCAAGCTCTAAAAGGAAGGGAGAGCACGCACCCGCCCCGCTTGACCTTGGCAGGGGGGCAGATACAGAGAGGATAACGCCGCGCGGGCGTGGGTCAAGGGGATGTTGTCCAACATAAGGGACGATGGGTATTTGTGATGCATACTTACGCCCCAACTCGACCTCTCCCTTAGTCCCTCTCTCCAAATGGCGAGGGAAGTTTATTGGTTAGTTTGACTGTTTGTTAGAGATGCCCCTCGATCCCTCGGGATAAACTTCGGCGTGTCCTCAGCATGACAATGAAAAGCGGGGTCTGACGAAGGGGATGTGGTTGCCGACGGAACGCTAGAGGCGAGGTTTCCCTCGCCCCTGCGGGTATGGTTAGAGGCCGAGTTTTTCTTGGATGACGGTTTCCAGGTCGGCGATGGGGACGCGGGTCTGGGTCATGGCGTCGCGGTCACGGATGGTGACGGCGCGGTCTTCCAGGGAGTCAAAATCTACGGTGACGCAGAGGGGAGTGCCGAGCTCGTCGAAGCGGCGGTAGCGGCGGCCGATGGACTGGGCGTCATCGAACTCGATGGGCCAGCGGCCTTTTTGTTTGAGGGCTTGGTAGACCTCCCGCGCAAGGGGAGTGAGCTTTTCGTTGCGGGACAGGGGCAGGACTGCGGCCTTGATGGGGGCGAGCGCCGGGTGCAGGTGGAGGACGACGCGCTTCTCTCCTGGTCCTGAGGCCGATGGAACCTGCTCTTCGTCGTAAGCGTCGCAGAGGAAGGCGAGCGTGCCGCGGTCGGCGCCGGCGGAGGGCTCGATGACGTAGGGGGTGATGTGCTCCTTGGTGTCCTCGTCAAAGTACTGGAGCTTCTGGCCGCTGAACTTGGTGTGCTGGGTGAGGTCGTAGTCGGAGCGGCTGGCGATGCCTTCCAGCTCGGCCCAGCCCCAGGGGAACTTGTACTCCAGGTCAGTGGTGCCCTTGGAGTAGTGGGATAGCTCTTCCTTCTCATGCTTGCGCTTGCGGAGGTTTTCGCGGCGCATGCCGAGCTTGATGTACCACTCGTAGCGCTCATCGATCCAGCGCTGGTGCCACTCTTCGTCGGTGCCGGGCTTCACGAAAAACTCCAGCTCCATCTGCTCGAACTCACGGGTGCGGAAGGTGAAGTTGCCGGGCGTGATTTCGTTGCGGAAGGACTTGCCGATCTGGGCGATGCCGAAGGGGAGCTTTTTGCGCGTGGCGGTGAGGACGTTGTTAAAGTTGACGAAGATGCCTTGCGCGGTCTCCGGGCGCAGGTACACTTCCGTGGCGGTTGCGCGGACGGGGCCGAGGAAGGTGGAGAGCATGAGGTTTGCGGCGGCGGGATCTGACAGTGTGGCGCCACAGGACGGGCAGGGGCCGTTCTTGCTGTCAGCGAGCTTGCGGGCTAGCTCAAGGAACGCTTCGTCGGCGGAGTCGAAGTCCACGGTGACGGCGCCGCCGGTGGCGACGGATGCGGTGAGCGCGGGCTTCTGGACGACGGCGAGGTTGGGTGCGGCTTTTTTGCCGTCGCCTTCCGCCCAGCGCTGGAGCTGTCGCGCGCCGTCGGCCTTGCGGAGCGCACGACGGAGGGAGAGCCACCACTCGGACGTCCAGAGAAGGTCGGCCAGGTGGTCAGCGCGCCAGTTGCGGCCGCAGGCGGGGCAGTTCTGGAAGGGGTCGCTGAAGTTGCCGGTGTGGCCGCTGGCTTCCCAGGTGCGCGGGTGCATGACGATGGCGGCGTCGAGGCCGACGACGTCGTCGCGCTTGAGGACGGTCTCACGCCACCAGGCTTCTTTGACGTTGCGCTTGAGCTCGACGCCGACGGGGCCGTAGTCCCAGGCGTTGGCGAGGCCGCCGTAGATTTCGCTGCCGGGGAAAACGAAGCCACGCCGCTTTGCAAGCGAGACGATGGTCTCCAGGTCAACGTGCTCAATGGTTCTGGCCACGATATCCTCCGACTGGTAGTTCGCCGCCCCACCAACCTCACCCCGTTCGACTCCACTCAGGGTCTGCGACCTAAATCCCTCTCCCACGAGGAGAGGGATTTCCCATCACCTTTTGGAGAGTGGATTGGTCGTTTGGACTAGGTGGGTTAGTGGGTGAAATTTATGCCTGTGAACAGGGTAGTGGACGGGCTGACAGAGCGCAACTGGCGTCGTTGTAGGTTGTGTAGGGACACGGGGCGAGTTCGCGGTTCTTTCGTAGCGAGTTCTTAACGATTGATGCCTGGTTTTGATGCAAGCGGATGGGATGCTGGTGGTGCCAAGGAGAAGGACTGCAAGGACCGTGAGGGCTGTGGTGACTGCCTCGCGCAGGTCGGGCGGCGGCGGTGGCGGCTCAGCGGGCAACTTGGCTTTCACGATGTCCACTTCTTGCGTGGCTAAAGATGCCAGCAGGCCCATAGCGGCATCGTCTGAGATATCAGAGCGCGGGCCCGCCTGGAGGAATATGCCGATCTGCTGTGTCGCCGTGCGGAACGCGAAGGTACGCGCGCCGCCTTCAAAGGTGTGTTTGCATGCCTTGGTTCCCGCTCCCACAATGGTGGCAGTAGTAGCCGCGCTGGTGAGTGGCATCCTGGCGCCTGGCTGGGGCGTGAAGTCGCAGCTCCCGGCCTCCACCGTACACCTTGGGGTCCGCCACGACGTAGAGGCGAATATCCACCCAGGCGTAGCCCCCCCCTATAGTTGAACGATTCGAGAACTCCCGCTCCCATCTCACTTGGGACGCGCTTATCGGCTCGTCTTGTGTGATGTGGTAGCCAGTGAGGGGTACCTTGTCTAGTGGAAGGGCCAGAGCTTTGATAGGCACCTGCAAAGAATCTGGCGACTGGGGCGGCGCCGGCAGGTTGCCAATGAGGATGATGCCCAGAGTGAATACCGCCGCGCCCACGCCTATGCATACGCCAGAGAGGATGGCCTGCCGGCGCTGCTTGTAGTCCAAGGTGACCCAGATGAGCCCGGCTGACACGGCCAGGGCGCCGGTCAGGGCAAGTAGGATGAACACAACCGGAAGGCGCTGTTCCCTAGCGACGCTCTCTTTTGGTGTGCCGGACACACGGTAGTCTGGCGCATAATATCACATCACCCAGATGTGACGGCGCGGGAAAATGTGCCGCGTACTTTTGGTTTGAGGTGGATATGCTGCTGAAGACGATTGTGGTGGGCGCGCTGGCGACGAACTGTTACCTGCTGGCGGACGAGATCGCGGGGGAGGCGCTGGTGGTGGACCCGGGCGCGGAGGGCGAGCAGGTGGCGCGCGCGCTGGTGGACGCCGGGCTGCGGCCGGTGCTAGTGGTGAGCACGCACAGCCATTTTGACCACACGGGCGGCGTTCGGGCGCTGCGCGAGGCGTACTCGAAGGCTAAACAGGTGCCGCCGCCGTACGGGACGCATGCGAACGACGCGGTGACACTAGGTCGGGGCGAGGCGCTCCGGCAGGCGTTTCCGGGGTTTCAGAACCCCCCACCGCCAGAGCGGTCGCTTCGGGACGGGGAGGTGGTTATGGTGGGGGCGTTGCACGTGCTGGTGCTGGAGACGCCGGGGCATACGCTGGGGAGTGTGTGCCTGTACGTGGCGAGCGAGCACGTGGTATTCACCGGGGACACGCTCTTTCAGATGAGTATTGGGCGGACGGATTTTCCGGGCGGGAATCGGGAGCAGGAGCTGACGAGCATTCGGACGAAGCTACTGGTCCTGCCGGAGGAGACGCGGGTGTATCCGGGGCACGGGCCGAGCACGACGATAGGGCAGGAGAAACGCCTGAACCCTTTCCTGCGGAGCTAAGGCGCCGGGCGAGGCTGCGGAATCTGAGGGGCATTCAAGAAGGTAATGCCTGGTCGCAGGTACGTTCACTCAGGTCTGATTGGGCGGCAAGTCAAACGTTTTTTCAATCACAAGTTGGCTTTCCTCCTCGGCTTGGCCTGTTGACAATCGTTAGGGCTTGAAGATACTCTTTGGGGGCGTATCGATATGAGGTATCATTAATGGCGACTGCTCAAGGGAATCCGCTCACTGACATATTCCTCAGTCGCTTGGACGAGGGCGGCTATAGGGTTACAGAGTCCAGGCAAGAAGTGGCCCTCGCGGTCTTTCGACAGCAGGACCACTTCTCCGTGGAAGACATCTGCCGACTGCTGCCGACGGTGGGGCGGGCAACGGTCTTCCGCAACATCAAGCTTATGCTGGAGATGAACCTGGTCTGCCGGGTTGTGTTGGAAGATGGCGGCGTACAGTACCAGGTGGCGGAGCGCCGGCATCACCACCATTTGGTATGCACCCGGTGCGGACGGACTACTGACCTTCTTGGCTGCGATTTTGAGGATGAACTCAGGGCAAAGGCCAAGGCCCAAGGGATGCTTCTGGAAAGCCACCGGTTGGAGGTGTACGGCCGCTGCACGGAGTGTCAGGCTGCCTAGGGCGCCATTACCCGTAGCCAGCGTCTCGTATCATTTCATGGCGAATAATGAGACTTCATATCAATATGTGGAGGTAGTTGATACCATGTCCCAAGCACGCTTTCGCTTCATTCCCGGTCTGGTAGTACTCGCGCTCGTAACGGTGGCCGTACTCGCAACGGCGTGTTCCACAGGGGGCGCTTCAAGCGGCAAAGGGGTGAAAGTGGTAGCCATTGAGAACTTCTGGGGCAGCATCGCCACCCAGGTAGGCGGGAGCCACGTCCAGGTCACCAATATCATCAACAATCCGAATGCCGACCCACACGACTATGAGCCGACGGCGGCAGACGCCCGCGCCATTGCGGATGCTCAATATGTCATCGTCAACGGCGCAGGGTATGACGCGTGGGCGGACAAATTGCTGGCGGCAAACCCGTCAAAGAGCCGGAAGGTGCTGAACATTGGCGATGCCCTGGGCAAGAAGGAAGGCGATAACCCCCATCTTTGGTACAGCCCCGAGTATGTGATGACAGTCGCGGGCAGGATACGGGATGATTTGAAGACGATTGACTCGGCCAACGCGAGCGCTTATGACCAGGCTGAGCAGCAGTACATCAGCGTGGGGCTGAAACAATACACCAGCCACATCAACGATATCAAGGCAAAGTATGCGGGCACGCCGGTTGGAGCAACCGAGAGCATCTTCTCCTATTTGGCTCCGGCGCTAGGGCTGAACCTCATAACACCTCCCTCTTACTTGAACGCTGTCTCCGCAGGGGAAGACGTCACGGCCTCCGACGAGGCAACGGTCGAAAAGCAAATCGGCCAAAAGCAAATCAAAATCCTTGTGTACAATAGCCAAAACACACCGCCCAACGTGCAGCTTCTTATCGATAAGGCAAAGGCGGCCGGCATACCCGTAGCGACGGTCAATGAGACGCTGACGCCCGCAACGGCTTCACTCCAAGACTGGCAATCGGCCCAATTGCAGGGCATAGCGGATGCCCTGCAGAAAGCGACGGGAAAGTGACATATTCGCAAGGCAGGGCCTGTGAAACCTGTTAACTCCGCAGCAGGCGGAGCGACAGGAAATGGCGAAACCGGCCCCGTGGTTCAGGTCGCCGGCGCCGCGGTCCGCTTGGGGGGCCGCACCATCTGGGAGCACGTGGATCTGGAAGTATGGCCCGGCGAATTCATCGCCATCCTTGGGCCAAACGGGTCAGGCAAATCGACTCTGATCAAGGCGATCTTAGGCCTCTTGCCCCTGCAAGCAGGAAGTATTTCTGTGCTTGGCCAGCCCGCCCGACGCGGCCATCCAGAGATCGGCTACGTTCCGCAGCGGCGGCACTTCGAAGCTGACGTGCGCGTCAGGGGCCGTGACGTTGTGCGCCTTGGGCTTGATGGCGTCCGGTGGGGATTGCCGCTGCCGTTCGTGCAACGAGGGCGGGCGCGCTCATTTGAAAAACAAGTGCAGGACGTCATCGAGAGTGTCGGCGCCGCCGCTTACGCGGACCGTCCCATCGGTGAACTGTCCGGCGGTGAACAGCAACGCTTGCTCATCGCCCAGGCGTTGGTCACCCATCCACGGTTGCTGGCGCTTGACGAACCACTGGACAGCCTGGACATCCAAAACCAGCAGGCAGTCGCCGGGCTCATCCGCGGCATTGCGCGGGACACAGGAGCCGCGGTGCTCCTGGTTGCGCACGACGTGAATCCAATCTTGTCCGCGCTTGACCGCGTAGTGTACATGGCGGGCGGCCGAGTGGCTGTGGGCACTCCCGAAGAGGTCGTCACCAGTGAAACACTGTCCAAGCTGTACGGCTCTCCCGTTGAGGTGCTGCACGCGAGCGATGGCAGCGTAGTAGTCGTAGGCCATCCGGGCGAGGAAGAAGTGTTTCACCATGACCGCCATTGACTGCTGCGCGGACGGGGCTCAGTGCGCCTCAGGCTCTTGCTCGATATTGCAGTGCGCTCAGAACTGCTCTGCGCAAATCCAGAGCCACTTCATTTCCCCATTTGGATATCACTTCATGCAAAACGCATTTCTGGCGGGCACGCTGGTCGCTATTATGGCGGGCGTGCTTGGCTACTTCATGGTATTGAGGAGCCAGAGTTTTGCAGGCCATAGTCTGGCGAATGTGGGTTTTGCCGGCGCAACAGGCGCCTCACTCTTTGGGGCGCCGCCGATATTGGGCCTTTTCGCTGCGGGGGTGGCTGCTGCTTGTGGGATTCACTATTTGGGACTGGGCACGCGCCAGACACGCCAAAATGATATTGCTGTCGGCGCGATATTCACTGCCGCGATAGCGTTAGGATTTTTGTTCATTCGGCTGGCGCCAAAAGAATTTACAGTGAACATCTATGACGTCCTCTTCGGTAACGTCCTGGGCATTTCTGACGCGAACGTTCTGATAACCGCGATTTCCGCCGCTGTCCTGCTGTCCTTACTTGTGGTATCGGCCCGCCCCCTGCTCTTTGCGTCCGTGGACCCGGATGTGGCAGCAGCACGAGGCGTTCCCGTGCGGGCGCTAGGACTCGGATTCCTGATACTCCTTGCCCTGACCGTGGCGGTAGCGGTGCAGGTGGTGGGTGTGCTGCTTATTTTTTCCCTGCTGGTCACCCCTGCTGCCACCGCTCGCTACCTTACCCCGCATCCGGCCCTGGCCGTCGGCATGGCGGTGCTGCTGGCAATACTCTTTACGTGGTGCGGTCTGGCCGTCGGCTTTTACACGCCGTATCCGGTGGGATTTTTCATTACGAGCTTCGCCTTTGGGACGTATCTGCTCGTCCGCGGGGCAAAGCTCCTGATGGCCCGCTCTCAACGAACCAGGCTTGCCAACAGCGTGCTAGCGTGAGCCTTCGATGAACGACGCTGGCAGCTTCCCGGTGTTTAGCTGGAATCTCTGGCTCGACATACAGCAGATGTTGCAATACGAGTTCATGCGCAACGCCCTGCTGTCCGGCACAGCCCTGAGCATTGTCTCGGGGCTTGTTGGCTATTTTGTCATTGTCCGCCATCAGGCTTTTGCCGGAGAGTCGCTGTCTGACGTTGCCTTTACCGGCGCGGTCGGAGGCGCTGCGATTGGTATTAACCCCCTGGCCGGCATGCTGGTGTTCACCGTCGCGGCAGCGGTGGCTATGGGCGCGTTTGCAGAGCGTTTGAGCGAGCGAGACATTGCCATAGGCACGGTCCTTGCGTGGGTACTGGGGCTTGGCCTACTTTTCCTGACGCTCTTCTCCTCGCATGTCAGCGGCACGGGGACGGGGTTCTCAGGCGTCACGGTATTGTTTGGTTCGATCTTGAGCGTGTCGGCGTCCCAGACACTGACTATAGTCTTGTTGAGCGCGGGGATAATGCTTGTGGTTTCCACCATCGCCCGGCCGTTGCTCTTCGCCTCGCTGGACCCGGATGTGGCGGCGGCTCGCGGCGTTCCCGTGCGGTTGTTGGGACTCGGCTTCATGGCGCTGCTCGCCATCACCGTGGGTGAGGCGGTGCAAGCCGTAGGAGCGCTCCTGGTGTTCGCACTTTTGCTGTTACCGGCGGCCACGGCGCAGAGGCTGACGACCCGGCCGTATGCAGGGCTCTGGCTCGCCGCGTTGCTGGCGGTCTGCTTCACGTGGACGGGTATCACGATAGGCTTCTACACCGGGCTACCCAGCAGCGTATGCATAAGCCTACTGGCCTTCTGCGTATACATCGTCACCGTCGGGCTCCTCACTATGCGCCCTCTGTTCAACAGTCGCCCGAATGCCGCAACGATCTGACGCCGGTTTATTGCGAGCAACCACCGCTGGACGGGCAATAGACCGCAAAGAGCTATCGCGTCGCTATGGTCTGTTTGGATGGATGCTTGGGCCGCAGAGTTAGCTTATGGTTAAGGCGCAATCTTTTGGATAGTCGTATTAGGGAGACACATGGGGAAGCGGACACTAGGTTTATTTGTTGGGGGCGCGGCGCTGGGGCTTGCCGCGGGGATACTGGCAACGCCGTATAGCGGCAAGGAGAACCGGGTACTGATTCGGAGGAAGGCATCGCTGGCGCGGCGGGCGGTGCGGAGTCGGCTGCGGCCGGGACGGACAGAGAATGCGCAGGAGAAGGCGGCGTAACGAACTGAGATATAGTCCTTCGGCCTCGGTCTCCATCCAGATGGAGACCGAGGCCGAACCTTATCCTGGACGCTTGGAAGCAAGGGGTCTGTGTCCCGGCTTACATGCCCATCATTCCAGCGCCGCCAGTCAGCGCGCCTATGATGACGCCGACGATTATGTACGCCACGAGTCCCAGGACAGCCACCAAAATCGCGCGGCCTGTGCTGGTGTAATCAAGCGTTGCTTTAATGGCGATGACCATGCCTACCACGACCCAAATCAGTATGGCAAGGCCAACCAGCCTGGTAAGTACCGGGATGCCAAGAATGCCCACGATGCCGAACACTGATGGAGCGTATGCGAAGCCCAGCACGCGCATCACTTCCGGCAAGTCCGCCTTGGTTTGCGGTGTGGCAAAGACTTTCGTCCCCAACAGGTAGATGACTCCGGCCCAAATAAACCAGCCCAGCAGTCCGACAATGATCCCTCGGACAAGACCGCTTGCGCCACCGGCACCTATGCCGCCAATGCCGCCTGTCACTGCCGCCACCACAACAATGATCAGGGCTTGGGTCAGGGCATCCTTGTCCGCCTCAATTTCTTCATAGACTGTGGCATCCACCCGAAGAACACGCACCACGCGCCCGAGCAAGTCATTCTGGGCCATGTGTTCTCTTCTCCTTACGCTACCCTGCGCACAATGGAGTAAATATAGCACGTTGTTACCGGAATAGCAGTGCACACCTGCCTTACTGACCGTATCGCCGCACGCCGCTTTGATCGACATTCCGCGCTAGTTGCGCCACCGTCTTCTTGAGTAGCGGGTGCCGTGCTCGCGGTGCAATGTCTGCGAGGGGGACGAGGACGAAGGCGCGGTCGTGCATGCGGGGGTGCGGGACGACGACGTCCGGGTCTGAGAGCACGGTGTTGCCATAGAGCAGCAGGTCTATGTCGACGACGCGCGGGCCGTTCTGGAAGGTGGGCATCCGGCCGACTTCTTTTTCTATGCGTTTGACCAGGGCTAAGAGGTCTTTGGGGGGGAGATCGGAGCGGATGGCGCAAGCAGCATTGAGGAATTGGGGTTGGTCTGCGTAGCCAACGGGGTCGGTCTCGTACAACGGCGAGGTCTTGGTCACTTCAACACCGTTGTCAGCGAGCAGGGCCAGCGCTTTCAGGATGTTGGCCTGGCGGTCGCCAAGGTTGGAGCCGAGGGCGAGGTAGGCGGTGGTCATACCGGGCTGGATTCCCGAGTTGGGCGTGCGAGGCGATAGAGGTAGGCTGGCCCCATGTCTGACGGACCAACGGACTCAAACTGTCCCGCCCACACACGTTCAAAGCCCGCCTTCTCCAAAGCGCGCCACGATGCAATATTGTCTTGTTGCGGGTCCACGATGATCGCCTCTACCTCGGGGTACCGGTCAAACACGTCCCGCGCAAACAGGCGAATCGCTTCGGTGCCAATTCCCTTGTCAATGTACTTTTCTTCGCCAATAAAGTAGTCGATTCCAGCGGCGTTGGCGTCTTTCCAAGGCATTGGCCAGCCGATCTCAGGGTAGTCTCTGAGGCGGCAACGCTGAATAAGGCCGATGGGTGCGCCCGCAACGACGGACTCCGCTGAAGGCTCGCCGGCCAACTGGATGACAAATGCTTCGGTTGCGTCTGTGCCGTCTATCAGAGGGCCAAACCCTTCCTCCAAGTATCTCTCATCTCCATACGTTGGATCTGCTTCCAATCTCCACCACCGTTGAACGTGGGGCGCGTTCAGCCAACGTCGCAGAAGAGAAAAGTCCACTCTGGTCAAGAGACGAAAAGAAATGTCAGGCTTGCTAACGTTCGCCATACGGTACTTCCATATGGGGGAATCTCATTTGGGCCAGCCGCGGACGATGGCGTCAGCGACCTTGGCCACGCGGGCCATCTCTTTGACGTCGTGGACGCGCACGATATCTGCGCCTCGCGCGATGGACAGGGCAACAGTGGCGGCGGTGCCTTCCAAGCGCTCCGAGGGCGGCAGTCCGCCAAGGACCTGGCCGATGTGGGATTTGCGAGAGGTGCCGATGAGGACGGGAAGGCCGAGCGCTGCTTTGAACTCGTTGAGGCGGCGGATGAGCTCGATGCTCTGGGCGGCTTCTTTGCCGAAACCGATGCCGGGGTCGGCGATGATATGCTCCAGCGGGAGGCCCGCTTCTTTAGCCTGGCGGACGCTGATTTTCAAGCTAGCAACGACGCCGGCCATAAGGTCTTTGTACTCGTAGCCGTCCTGGTTGTGCATGAGGACGATGGGGACATGCCGCTCAGCCGCGAGCCGAGCAAGCTCCACGCCTTTCTTAAGACCCCAGACATCGTTGATTAAGGAAGCGCCTGCGTCTAAGGCCTGGCGGGCGACCTCGACGCGGAAGGTATCGATGCTGATGGGGACATTCAGGGTTTGTGCGAGGCGTTTAATGAGCGGAACGACGCGCTGGGCCTCTTCGGCATCGGTAACGGGCGCTGCGCCTGCGCCGTAGGTGCGGCCCGGGGGGCGGGTGGACTGGCCGCCAATGTCGATGATATCGGCGCCGTCACGCGCGAAGGACAATGCCTGTTGCGCGGCGGCTTCCAGGTTTATGCCAAGGCCATCCCCGGAGAACGAGTCAGGGGTCATGTTGACGATGCCCATGAGGTAGGTGCGCTCGCCCCAATGGAAGTCGGCGTTGCCAATTTTGAGGTGAGCCATGACTGCTCCCGAAAGCGTTTGTTCGATACACGAACATTGTAGGGTACCCGCTATCTTGCCTCAAAAGAGCGGTTTGCCTGATGCTGGCCTGGTGCTGGTCAGGAGGGAACCCAGCCATGTTTTCAAATGAAATACCATATGGTCAGAGAGCAACCTGCGTGGAGAGCACGAATGACAACACTTGCACCACAATTTCTTAAGCATAAAGTCGCGATTGTGACGGGCGGCGGGCGTGGGATTGGGGAGGCTATTGCACTGGCGCTGGCACAGGCGGGTGCACGTGTTGCGATTACCGCCCGCACCAAGACTGAGGTTGATGCGGTTGCTGCGAAGGTGCACGGGCTTGGGGGCGAGGCACTCCCCATTGCGGCGGACGTTGCGAACAAGGCGGACGCCACGCGGATAGTTACGGAGACGCAGAAGCGGTTTGGGCGGGTGGACCTTCTGGTGAACAACGCTGGGTTAGTTGGCTGGGTTGGTCCCATGGCTGACGCGAATGTGGACGAGTGGATACAAGCCATTCAGGTCAATGTGATTGGCACCTTCCTGTGCTGCCGTGCGGTGCTGCCGCTGATGATTGCGCAAAAGAGCGGTACGATTATCAATTTGTCGGGCGGTGGCGGAGCGTCAGCGTCCCCGTTGATGAGCGCGTATGCTACGTCAAAAGCAGGTCTGGTGCGGTTTACGGAGACGCTGGCGGAGGAAGTAAAGGAACACAATATCCAGGTGAACAGCCTTCAGCCTGGCGCTGTGCGCACCAAAATGATGGATGACGTGGTGGACGGACGCGAACGGGCGGGGGCGCCGAACCAGCGGATGAAGAATATGCGGGAGACCGGAGAGGGCACCGTGCCGGCGTCGGTGGCTGCCTCCCTGGTTGTGTGGCTGGCCTCGCCCGCAGCGGGCAAGCTGACCGGCAAGCTGATTAACGCGCCGACTGACGACTGGGAGCAGTGGGACGAGAAGCGCGTTGAGGAACTGATGGCGAAGCCGTGGCTCACGCTCCGCCGGATGGATTCGTCTACGCTCAAGACGTTTCTGTAGGTTTTTTTGTAGCCTCATTCCAAACCAGTGGGTACGGCAAATGCAAGTAGAGTAGAGTCGGGTCAAGCCTAACTAAGGTGGGATACACCCGCAAGCGGGGCTCGACAGGTGGAACGATTGTTCGGGGCGGGGAGGTGGTGCAGTTTTACATCGCCCTTCGCACTATGCTAGACTACGCGCCGTACTTTCCACGTGAACAGCGCCATTGGGATTGTGCGGCGCATCCACGAAATGTCTCTTCATGACTCATCTAGAACGCGATCCATGCTGTGCTGGAGAGGTAGTAGTGACGACGAACCAAAAGGCAACCGGGGGCAAAGCTCTGGACCGCTTGCAGGAGCTTCAAAAGAGATCCCTGGTTGGCGGCGGCCAGGCGCGTATTGAGGCACAGCACAAACGCGGGAAGCAGACGGCGCGCGAGCGGATTGCCAAGCTAATAGACGAAGGCACGTTCCAAGAGCTTGACCCCTTTGTGCAGCACCGAGCGACCGACTTTGGTCTGGCTGACCAGAAGTTCCTTGGGGACGCGGTTGTGACCGGCTATGGAAAGATCAACGGCAGGCCCGTCTTCGTGTTCTCCCAAGACTTCACAGTGCTTGGCGGGTCTGTGTCAGAGGCAGTATCCCAGAAGATCTGCAAGCTCATGGACCTGGCGATGAAGACCGGCGCGCCCGTGATTGGGCTGAACGACTCCGGCGGCGCGCGCATCCAGGAAGGTGTTCTTGGGCTGGCGGCGTATGGCGAGATCTTCACGCGCAACACGCTTGCATCCGGCGTCATCCCGCAAATTTCCGTCATCATGGGCCCTGCGGCTGGCGGCGCAGTCTATTCGCCAGCTATCACTGACTTTGTGTTCATGGTGCAAGGGACCGGTCAGATGTATATCACCGGGCCGGACGTCATCAAGGCGGTCACCGGCGAAGAAGTGACGCACGAGGAGCTTGGCGGCGCGGACACACACACGTCCAAGAGCGGCGTTGCGCACTTTGCGTACGCGAACGAGGAGGACTGTCTGGCCGAGGTGCGGCGGCTGCTCTCCTTTATGCCGTCGAACAACTTGGAGGACCCGCCGCTGACTGAAGGCGTTGACGCGGGAAGCAGCGATGGGTCGCTGCGGACGCTGGTGCCGGAAGACCCAATGAAGTCCTACAGCATCAAGGACGCCATTGCAAAGGTGGTAGACGATGGCGACTTCATGGAAGTACATGAGCGATTTGCGCCCAACATTGTGGTAGGGTTTGCACGCTTGGGCGGCAAGCCGATTGGCATTGTGGCCAACCAGCCGGAGCACCTCGCGGGCGTGCTGGATATTGACGCGTCTGTGAAGGCGGCACGCTTTGTCCGGTTCTGCGACTGCTTCAACATCCCGATTCTGACGTTCATTGACGTGCCTGGGTTCATGCCGGGGACGGAGCAGGAGTTCCGGGGCATCATCCGACACGGGGCCAAGCTGTTGTACGCGTACGCGGAGGCCACGGTGCCGAAGGTAAGTGTACTGACGCGCAAGGCATACGGCGGCGCGTACCTGGTTATGAGCAGCAAGCACCTGCGCGGCGATATCAACTTCTCCTGGCCCACCGGCGAGGTGGCGGTCATGGGCGCGGACGGCGCGGTGAACATCATCTACCGCGAGGCCATCGCGAAGGCGGCAGACCAGGCGAAAGAGCGCGCACGACTTATCGCCGACTATAAGGAAAAGTTCGCCAACCCCTATGTTGCCGCAGGCTATGGATTTATTGACGACGTGATCGACCCTGCCGAAACCCGGCAAAGGGTGATTGCGGCGTTTGCGATGCTGCAGAATAAACGGGACACGGTGCCTGCCAAAAAGCACGGGAACATCCCGCTTTAACGGTTCCCGTCAACGCGGGCATCCATGTGCAAGCTGGGGTGCAAGCCGAGAGACCGTTAGTGCAGCACAGGTTACTGATGTAGGGAAAGCGGCATGAGCCAGGACGACCAGATGAACGATCCGGTATTGCGGGCTGCAGTCCTTGCAGCCGTAGAAGCATTCTTAGTCGATGAAGTCACGCCCACAGTGGAGCGCCCTGCTTTGCTGTGGCGTAGCCTTGTGGTGCGTCACCCCGTCAAAGGGCCCAGCTCATGGCGCGGTGTTGGGCAGGCGCGGCCTGCATTTTCGGTGGCGAAGCGATGACAACGCGCCGCACCCGACAGACTTCCTCAACACGCGCAACGATGGGCAAACCTGCACCCGGCAAGGGCAGGTCTACACCAAATGCGGTGAAGCCACTACGGATCACGGACACGACGATGCGGGACGGGCACCAGAGCATCGCGGCCACACGCATGCGCGCCCAGGACATGGCGCCCATTGCGGCAAAGGTTGACGCGATGGGGTACCACTCGGCGGAGGTCTGGGGCGGCGCTACTTTCGACGTGGCTACGCGCTACCTGAACGAAGACCCGTGGGACCGCATTCGCATGTTCAAGCGGCTTATGCCGCACACGCCGCTGCAGATGTTGCTGCGCGGGCAAAACCTGGTGGGCTACCGCAACTACGCGGACGACGTGGTGGACGCGTTTGTGGCGCACGCGGCGGCGTGCGGGATGGACATCTTCCGCATCTTTGACGCGCTGAACGACGAACGAAACCTGAAGCGCGCGCACGAGGCGGTGAAGAAGGCGGGAAAGCACTCGCAGCTGGTCATCTGCTACTCGGTCACCGAGGAAGGCAGGATGGGCGGCCAGGTGTACAACTTGCAGTACTTCGTGGACAAGGCACGCACGCTGGAGAAGATGGGCGCGGACAGCATCTGCGTAAAGGACATGGCGGGCATGCTGGCGCCCCCGGACGCGTACGAGCTGATTTGCGCGCTCAAGAGGGCTGTCAAGGTACCCATCCAACTGCACACGCACTACACCGCCGGCCTGGCGTCCATGAGCATTTGGGAGGCGGCGCGGGCGGGCGTGGATGTGGTGGACACCTGCGTTGCACCGCTGGCGTTGCGCACCGCGCAGCCCGCGCTGGAGCCACTGCTAGTGTCGCTGAAGGGATCGCCGCGAGACCCGGGGCTGGACTTGAACAAGGCAATTGAGATTGGCGATTACTTTGAGACGCTGGCGCCGTATCTGAAGCAGTTCATTACGGACCCGCGGATGGCGGTGATTGACCCCCGTACGTTGACACACCAGGTGCCTGGCGGCATGGTGAGCAACCTGATCTCCCAACTCCGCGAGGCCGAGGCGCTGGATAAGCTGCCGCAGGTACTGGCGGAGCTGCCTCGCACGCGGAAAGAGCTTGGCTACCCGCCACTTGTGACACCCACCAGCCAGATTGTGGGCGTGCAAGCGGTGCAGAACGTGCTGTTTGGCCGATGGAAGGTCATTTCCGACCAGGTGCGGGACTATTGCTACGGACTGTACGGCAAGCCGCCCAAGCCGGTTGACCTGCACGTGCAGGAGATGGCGCTTGCAGGGTACAAACGGGGCAGCAAGCCGATTACCGTGCGCCCTGGCGATATTCTTCCGCCGGAGATGGAGCAGGCGAAGACGGATACAGAAGCGATTGCTAAGGATATTGGCGATGTGCTTACGTACGCGCTGTACCCAACCACCGGATTGCAGTTCCTCAAGCTGAAGTACGGGCAAGCGCCGCCCCCTGAGCCAGTGAGGCCGGCCGCGCCGCCACCCGCGGCACCCGCACCAACTGAAGCCGAGAGGCCGGTTACTGCGTCCGCGCGTGCGCGCACCTTTAACGTGTTCGTGGAGGGCAAGTCGTTTCAGGTGACGGTGGACCCTGTGTCGGGCACCGGGCCAGCCCACGCTTCCGAGACACGTCCGGCCGCACAGGCTGCATTGCCCCGGGCGCCGATCAGTGCTACGCCTGCTGCGCCGCCGAGCACCGGCCCAGCGCTGGCTGCCGGCGAGTATTCAATTGCCGCTCCTATGCCGGGTATGGTTGTGAAATACCTGGTGGCCTCCGGCGCCAGAGTAAAAGCTGGCGAGACGGTGGTTATGCTAGAAGCAATGAAAATGGAGAATGCTCTTTCATCTCCTATAGACGGCGTGGTGAAGCAGCATGCATCCGCGCCGGGCGCGAAAGTGACAAGGGGCCAAGCGCTTGCTATTATTGGCCCTGCGTGAACGTAGCTCACATGGTTACATAAAGTAATAGCAAGCCAAAGTACTCAATAGAAAAGGCGAACAGGATTCGCCTAGAGGGAAAAGGGGATGGTCAACCAGCAAGCAATTGAGGCAGCCAAAGCTTCATTCGGCAAGGTGATGGCCGAGCAATTGGTGCGGATTGAGAACATCAAGAAGCCGCAGGAATGGACAGACTACTCCAAGCTCAAGCCGATCAAGATTGGTATTCTCGGCGGCGACGGTATTGGGCCGGCGATTTCTGCTGAGGCGCAGCGGTGCCTGGAACTGTTGCTGATGGACCAGGTGAAGTCCGGCAAGGTGACGTTCAAGGTCATTGAAGGCATGACCATTGAGAACCGCATTGCCAAAAATGCGGCTATTCCCATGGATGTGCTGGACGAAATCTACAAGTGCGATGTGACGCTAAAGGGCCCAACGGAAACGCCGGAGGCAGGCGAGGGCCGGGCGAACATTGAGAGCGCGAACGTGGCGATGCGCAAGTACCTGGACCTGTTTGCAAACGTGCGCCCGGTGCGCATTCCGGCGCAGAACATTGACTGGACGTTCTTTCGCGAGAACACGGAGGACATCTACGCCGTGGGCAGCCAGGGGCAAATGGTTACCCCCGACCTGGCGGTTGACTACAAGGTCATTTCCAGGCCCGGCTCCCGGCGTATTGCAGAGGCGGGATTTGAGTACGCCAAGAAGAATGGCAAGAAGCGCGTAACCATCGTCACCAAGGCGAACGTGGTGAAGACTACGGACGGCCTGTTCCTGAACATCGCCAAGGAAGTGGCAAAGAACTACCCCGGCATTGAGATGGACGCCTGGTACATTGACATCATGACGGCCAAACTGCTGGACACGGCGCGCCGGTCTGACTTCCAGGTTATGGTGCTGCCGAACCTGTATGGCGACATCATTACGGACGAAGCGGGCCAGATCCAGGGCGGCGTGGGCACGGCAGGCAGCGCCAACCTGGGCAAGAAGTACGCGATGTTCGAGGCGATCCATGGCAGCGCGCCGCGGATGGTGAAGGAGGGCCGCGCCCAGTATGCGGACCCCAGCTCGATCATTCGCGCAGGCGCCATGATGCTGGAGCACATTGGGTTCCAAGATCTGGGCGAGCGGCTGCACATGGCGCTGGACATCTGCGGGCAGTATGAGAAGAAGCTGGTGATGACGGGCCGCAGCAATGGCGCCGCGGGCAAGGATTTTGGCGACTACGTTGTAGCGACGGTCCGCGACTCCAAGACAAGGGACCGCTGGAACGCATACGTCCACGCAACGAAATAACCCCGATGGATGAGCACAGAAGGGCGGCTTTATGGCCGCCCTTCTGCTTGTCCGTACTTGCGTAAAGCCAATCGCAGGCGCTGCCGCTAGTGGAGTCGACAGGGCTGTTGCGGAACGGTAGCATTAATAGCCGACCGAAAAATTGGCGCAACGATTCCATAGGCACCCCCCCACTTCCTGGAGATTGCGCCTCGCGCCACCGGGCTCAGTGATACTGACAGAACACAAGGAAAGACGGAGGGAACCATGACACGTAAGAAGGTTTCGATTATCGGCGCGGGGAATGTGGGCGCCACCGTCGCGCAGAATGTCTTCGCCAAAGGGTACGCGGACATTGTGCTCGTGGACATCGTCGAGGGCCTACCGCAGGGCAAGGCGCTGGACATGCTGGAGTCCGGCCCCATTGTTGGGTCTGACGCCCAGGTCATTGGGACAAACGGGTACGACGAGACCAAGGACTCCGACATTGTGGTCATCACGTCCGGCGTTGCACGCAAGCCGGGCATGAGCCGCGACGACCTGCTGTACACGAACATGAAGATTGTGGGCGACGTGACCAGGAAGGTCGTCGCCGCATCGCCAAACGCGATCATCATCCCGGTCACGAACCCGCTGGACGCGATGGCGCAGTACGTGCTGGAAACCAGCAAGTTCCCGCGGGAGCGCGTCATTGCTATGGCAGGCGAGCTGGACACGGCGCGGTTCCGGACGTTCATTGCACAGGAATTGAAGGTCTCAGTGGACGATGTGCACGCGTATGTGCTGGGGAGCCACGGCGACCAGATGGTGCCGTTGGTCAATGCGAGCAACGTGGCGGGAGTTCCTCTGACGCATCTCTTCTCGCGGGAGAAGCTGGCGGCGCTGGTGAAGCGGACGCAAGAGGGCGGCGGCGAGATCGTGAGCCTGCTGAAAACGGGCAGCGCGTACTACGCACCGGGTGCTGCCGTGGCGCAGATGGTGGCCGCGATTATCCTGGACAAGCATGCGATTCTGCCGTGCTGTGTGCTGCTGAAGGGTGAGTACAGCATCCGCGACCTGTTTATTGGAGTGCCGTGCAAACTGGGCGCCAAGGGCCTGGAGCAAATTATTGAACTGACGCTGACGCCGGAAGAGTTCCAGATGCTGCGGAAGTCCGCCGAGGCTGTGCGTGACCTCGTTGCGGTGCTGCACAAGGCGCCTGTAGCTTAAGCTCTGTAATCCACTCTGGTAAAGCCTTTCAATCCCCTTCTTCGTGAGAAGAAGGGGATTTGTTTTTTTGATTCAAATGCTGTTTGGACCAAATTTCTTAGGCCGTGACCCCGTCTACGAATTGTTCCTTTGTTTTTGCGTTTTCTTGAAAACAATTCCCGATGCGTATGGATCCATAGGAAACGAGGGACAGTTTTTCGACAATTTGTATGTATTACGAATACTTCAAGGTACAGTTATTGCACGCAGAATGCCAGCTTGGGATGTCATGGAGCCTCTATCATCTCAGCATGATATTGGTGAAGAGGCAGCCTCGGTTGAGCTTTGCACTAGGCATCACAGTATCCCTAAGATGATTATGCGGTTTGGGGCGAGGAATGGGGTACGAGGTGGAGGGAAGAGAGAGGTGACGTCCGTTCATGGTTCGAGCGCCTCACCACGAACGGGAACATATCTGGTGAGCGGCAGAAGTCTGGGACGGATGCTTCGCCGCTCAGCATGACAACGCACGCTTAGGCGGGGTGTTCTTGGCGGCGGCGGAGCTGGCCGCAGGCGGCATCGATATCGGCGCCGCGCTGAACGCGCTGGGTGACGTGGACGCCCGCGCGCTCCAGCGTTTCTTTGAAGGCGTACACCTGCTCCGGCAGCGGCGCGTAGTAGCCGAGGCCCTCCACGGTGTTGTAGGGGATGAGGTTGACGTGGGCAAAAACGCCGTTCATCAGCCGGGCTAGCTCCTCGGCGCATTCTAGGCTGTCGTTCTCGCCACGAAGCAGGCAGTACTCAAAGGTGACGCGGCGGTTGGTGACGGCGGCGTAGTCTCCGGCGGCGGCGGCGATTTCCTGGACGGTCCACTGCTGCATGGTGGGGATGAGACGGCGGCGGAGCATGTCGTTGGGGGCGTGGAGGGAGACGGCGAGGGTGACGCGCGGGTTGTCCTGGGCCAGCTTGCGGATGGATGGGACGTAGCCGACGGTGCTCACCGTCATTTTCTCCATAGCGATGCCCACCTCTTTGTTGAGCAGGTGGGTGGCTTTGAGCACGTTGTCGTAGTTCAGAAGCGGCTCGCCCATGCCCATGAAGACAATGTTGCTGACGCGCTGGTCGGGGCCGAGGCGCTCTCGCAGGGCGTTCTGGACCGTGAGCACCTGGTCAACGATTTCGCCTGGGGTGAGGTTGCGGGTGTAGCCGCTGCGGCCGGTAGCACAGAAAGCGCAGCGGACGGGGCAGCCTACCTGGCTGGACACACAGCACGATGTGCGGTCTTCATACGGGAGGCCCACGGTTTCCACACGCTGGCCATCATGGAGCTGCAGGAGCATCTTTACGGAGCCGTCCTGACTTGGCTGAGAGACTGCCACGGTGGAGCGGCCCAAGGTGTAGACAGCGGCAAGCTCGGCGGCGAAGGCTTTGGAGATGTCGGTCATGGCGGTGAAGGATGTGACCGGGCGGGTGTAGAGCCACTTGGCGAGCTGCGCGCCGCGGAGGGCAGGCTGGCCGTGGGAAAGGGCGAGGCTGGTCAGTTCGTCTGTATTCAGGCCGAGGAGTGGTTGGGCGGCGACATGTGGTTTTTGAGTAAGGGCAAGACGATTGGTCATGTTTTGGTAAGGGTGGACTGATCCTGCCTTCGGCGGAGTTGGCCGCAGGCCGCATCTATGTCTGCGCCGCGCTGGGCGCGCTGGGTGACTTCGAAGCCGGCTTGCTCCAGGATGCTGCGGAATGCTTTGACGTGGTCCGCCAGTGGCGGCAGGAAACCAAGCCCATCCACGGCGTTGTAGGGGATAAGGTTGACGTGGGCCATGACGCCGCGCAGCAAGCGCGCCAGCTCTTGCGCGTGGACGATGCTGTCGTTCTGGTCACGCAGGAGGCAATACTCAAAAGTGACGCGGCGGCTGGTGGCGTTGGCGTACTCGCGGGCGGCGTCCACGATGTCCTGCACACTCCACTGCGTCATGGTGGGAATGAGGCGGTGGCGAAGCGTGTCGTTGGTAGCGTGGAGCGAGATAGCAAGGGTGACTTGCAGCTTCTCCTCGGCCAGCTTTTTGATGGCGGGCACGTAGCCGACGGTGCTGATGGTGATGTTGCGCATGCCGATGCCGACCTCTTTATTGAGGAGGTGGACGGCCTTGAGAACGTTATCGTAGTTCAAGAGGGGCTCGCCCATGCCCATGAAGACGACGTGGTCCACGCGCTGCTCGCCGCCACGGCGCTGCTGCATCACCTGATGGACGGTGAGCACCTGGTCAACGATTTCGCCGGGGGTGAGGTTGCGGGTGTAGCCGCTGCGGCCGGTGGCGCAGAAGCCGCACCTCACGGGGCAACCGACCTGGCTGGAGACGCAGCAGGAGAGCCATCCCTCGTACGGGAGTCCGACGGTCTCGACGCGCTGGCCGTCTTGCAGCTCCAGCAAGAGCTTGGCCGTGCCGTCGCGGCTGTGCTGGGCGACGGCGACGGTGGAGCGGCCAATGATATAGGCATCGGCAGCAAGCTCATTACGAAGGGGCCTTGGTATGTCCGTCATCTGGTCAAAGGAGGTGGCGCCCTTAGCGTAGAGCCACTTGGCGAGCTGCGTGCCGCGGAAGGAATTATGGCCTCTCGCGGCCATAATTTGGCGCAACTCGTCCCCGCTGTAGCCGAGGAGCGGACGCGGGCGCCGGGTTTCTATGGTGATGGGTTGAGGAACGATTTCTTCTGTCATACAACTATCTTCTCATGTGGCAACGAGCGTGGGCAACCATGGTGCGGCGAGAACGGCACGGTATGTTGTCATGCGTGACGGTGAGCACGCTCTTGATACGGTCTAACTGAACGGCGGCAGGGCTGCGAAGCTGGCTGCCCAAGAAAAAGAAAATCGCTAGGACCGTGGATTCTTGGAAAATCTCAATTACAAGACTAACGAATTGCCACTGTGAAACGATTGCCAGGCTGTTTGTTTCTGGAATGGCGTTCCCAATGAGGTAGCCCCGGTAGAGTTGGTACACGTTTGGAAGGCCAAGAAAAAGCAGGATAAAAGTGAAGAGCCGCCAGTCCCAAGCCTTCAGGTGCAGTCGGACGCAGTCCAGCAAGTCAAAACCTCCGGAACACCCGAGAGGTGGCAGAACCCTTTTCTGTTGTCGAGCCGTTATAGCCAAGCCCGCAATGAGGAAGCGAGCGGGCCATGACGTCAGGCGCAACTCGGAAGTTGACGAGCATTCGACGCCGAATGAGGCCGTGTACCCTTGGAAGTTGCACTAAGCACCTCCTTAAGAGTCGTACTGCAGATCACGTCTCGTTATCTCTCATTTGTCCGATTCGGGTCGTTCAACGCTGGAAACCTGTCGCTTGATTGAAAGCAACAGTGGCGGTCTCCGTTATGGGAAGCTGCGCCGTCTACCTTGACATAGCCACCCTCGGTCTGTAAGAATGCCGCAAACGCAGTGCTGCGGATTGCATAATTCGGCTGCACTCCAGAATTGCCTGAGCCATCGGGCCTTGATAAGGATGGACTGTCGTGAAGACAGACCCTGGCAAGCTCGCTATGATTGCGACCGCTACCGCTGTGGTGGCAGTGCTATTTCTGCTTGGCGTGCTTCTCTATAGGCGCGCCGAGGGACACCTTCCGCTTGGGGCCACTCCCAACGTTGTTCTCCAGACACTGACCTCTGGGCAAAAGCCGCTGTGGGGGCTGGCGAACGCGATGTACGCCGTGTACTTCCTGTTGCTCATCCCGGCCCTGTGGCTGGCGTACTCCCAGATGAAGGATGCTCATCCAGCGGAGGCGGGCGTGAGCTTTGCCGCGGGTGTGTTTGCGCTGGTGACGGAGAGCTTTGGCCGGTTGTGGCACACGCTGGTGGAGCTGCCGCTGGTGAACGCCTGGCAGGCTTCAGACAATCCGGCGACGCAGACATCACTAGCGAACTTACTGACGCGGTACGACTCGTATCACCAGGTGCTGCACTACGGCGCATACGCGATTGTGGTATGGGCGGTGCTGATGCTCATTGTTGCACTGCAGCGGAAGTCGCTGCCGTTATGGTCCGGGTTTCTGGGTTTTGCCATGTTGCCGGCCCTGGGGCCGTTCCCGCCGGCGGCATTGCTGTGGGCGATGCCTATGGTTGTTATGTCTACTGGCTCCAAGTCATCCTCTAAAAACAGTGGGTCAGAACGCGCTAGCGCGGGAGGACGGCGCCGTGGCGGCAGAAGAGCCGCCTTAGCCGGAAGCCGACGTTAGCCATGCGCGTACAAACGTACATCAATAGGAGTGAGGTCACATGAGAACAGACGTCGACAGGTTTCTTCAGGCACTGGCAATTGAGAAGGGGTTCTCAGGCAACACCATCTCCGCGTACCGCAACGACTTGTACCAGCTTGCAGACTTTGTCTTGCATAAGGACAACATCGTATCGTGCAGAGACGTGACGCCTGAGCTGCTGGCGCAATACGTGCTGAGCCAGCAAGATCGGGGCTACTCCCGTGCAACGAGAGCGCGGAAGATTGCGTCTCTCAAGTCGTTCTTTGAGTTCATGGCGAAGGAGGGGTCTATCGTCCAAAACCCGGCGCACGATATCTCGTCACCGAAGCTGGGACGGCGGCTGCCACACCCGATGTCAGAAGACGACGCCACGAAGCTGCTGACAGAGGCATCGAACGGCGGCGGGCCGGAAGGGCTCCGCGACCGGGCGCTGCTGGAGCTGCTGTACGCGACGGGCATGCGGGTGAGCGAGCTGGTGAACCAGAACGTTGACCAGCTCCACCTGGTGGAAGGCGACGGATATGTGCGCTGCTTCGGCAAAGGTTCCAAGGAGCGCGTGGTGCAGATGCACAATGACGCGGTGAAGACGCTGAAGGCGTACATTGAGCAGGGCCGCCCGCAACTGGTGAAGAATCCGAATGAGAACGCCCTCTTTGTGAATCGCCGCGGTGAGCGGCTGACTCGCCAGGGGTGCTGGCTGCTGCTCAAGGAGCATGCGAAGCGCGCGGGCATTTCAAGCGCCATCAGCCCGCACACGCTGCGCCACAGTTTTGCGACGCACATGCTGCGCGGCGGCGCAACGCTCCGCCAGGTACAGGAGTGGCTGGGCCACGCCAGCATTACGACAACGCAGGTGTACACGCTGCTGACGGACCAGCACGTCCGCGATGAGTACGACAAGGCGCACCCGCGCGCGGTGTAGGGCTGTGCCCTACGACCCACATTGCGGAAATGGATGAGCATTGTGGGTCGGGATGAGGCACGCAGTTCGGTCTAAGACCGTAGGGGCGCAGCATGCTGCGCCCCTACGTCTTGCACACCTAATGGCTATGCGCCGGCGGCACGGGCCGGACGGGCATTGGTGTTTTGCACGGCAGGGGAGCAAGCAGACGTGAGGCGCTACGGCTGCTTGCAGTGACGGCCGAGGCGGGACTGCCCAGCCTGGTTCTTAGCTATCGCAATGACCGCGATGCGCCCGCAAGCCCGGACGGGTTCTATCGCTTTGGGCAAACTGAGTGGGAGGATGTTGACGCGGCCGTGACCTACGCCCGGCAGCATGGTGCGGAGAGCGTTGTGCTGGTTGGCTACAGCATGGGTGGCGGAATTGTTCTGAACTTCTTGTACCAAGCTCCTCAAAGGACCTTGGCCCGGGCCGTGATTCTGGACGCGCCGCTACTGGATTTCAGCGCGACGGTCGATTTTGGCGCCAGGCGGCAGCACGCTCCTGCGCTCCTGGCCTCGGTGGGCAAGTGGATTGCGGGTATCCGGTTTGGGGTTCCCTGGAACAACCTGGACTACGTCCGTTCTGCCGACCGGCTAAAAGTCCCGATTTTGCTGTTCCATGGCGACGCGGACGAGACGGTGCCGGTTGAAGGAAGCGACCGGCTTGCGCACGCCAGGCCGGATCTTGTCCAGTACGTGCGCACTCCGGGCGCTCTGCATGTGCGCTCATGGAACGTTGACCCACAAGTGTATGAGAAAACCGTCCGCGAATTCCTGGCGCGTGTGGCACAACCGGGCGTGCTGGCGAAGTAATTCCCTAACGCTTCGACAAGGGCAAGCGCGTATTGCGACGTTCCAGCGCGGCCTGGCGGGCGAAGAAGGCGGCAACACCGCGGACGTTGTCAGTCATAATGTCCGTAATGCCGGCGCTGGTGAACTTTTCCAGCGCCCAGCGGTTGTTCAGGATGCCACCAAAGACCTTAAAGCCGTGGTCTTCCAGCCGCTGCCTGAGCGATGCGAGGCTGCCGTGGGTGACAGTGGCGTTGAAGAGTATGCCGCTGCCGACCATGCCTTCGATCCAGCCTAGCGAGACGCCGTAGCTGGAGCGCGGCATGCGAATAGTGCGGGCCATAAGGGGCAACTCCAAAAACTGGACCACGCGCATGTCCGGGAACTGGTCCTGCATGCGGACGGCAGTCCTTATGTAGATGGAGAACCCGGTAACGTAGGCCTGGTCCCAGGACCTGCGCCGCTCCAGCGCATCGCCAACGGCGTAGACCATTGCTTCTGATGCGCTCTTGGTCTCCAGGAAGACGGGAACCTTCTTGTGGCCGGCGAAGTCCAGCACCTCGTCCAGCGTAAGCAGACGCTCGGGGCCGGGGCCGCGCGCGTCGAGGAGCGTTGCCAGAGGAGTGCGGGAGATAGAGTGGCGTTTGCCGGACAGCATGACGCGGTCGTCATGATGTATGACGACTTGCCTATCGGCGGTGAGGCGCAGGTCACACTCAAATGCGGTGGCGCCGAGCTTGATGGCAGACTCGAACGCAGCAAGAGTGTTCTCCCGGGCCCCGGTACGGAGGCCTCGGTGACTGATAATCATCTTGAGCAGGATAGAGCGGGAAGCCCAATTTGTCGAGGCACGGCACACGATTGGCTTCTTCGGCTGCGCCTCTAGAGACAGATGGGGCTTGGCGACGTTCGCTCCACCTGCATTTACGGCTTACTGGAGGCAGTAGCAGTAGTGTAGGGGCAGGTTTCAAACCTGCCCCTACACTACGCCGATACGGCAATCAGCAGGAAGATTTGGCGTCGCTGAAAATTTGCCCTTCCTTCGCGATGACGGGCCGTTTCTGCGCGTAACACAGACTAAGAGGTTCCTCGGTAGGTCATGAATACAAAGGAGCTGCTTCCCTGCTAAGCTAGCCGTGCGAAGACTCCGGGTGGCAAAACACATTTCCGCAGGAGCGAAGTCGGCAGCGACCGGCTCAGTAAGACAGCGCATACCTAAACGACAACGGGAGGGTGGACATGCCAATCATTACGATCAACGGCCTGCAAGGCAGCGGCGCCCTGGAAATTGGCCCCCTGGTGGCGCAACTGAGCGGCATGGACTATGTTGACCGGCTGCTCCTGGCGGAGGCCGGACGGCGCGTAGGTGCGTCTGTGGCCGCGCTGACTGAGAAGGAGCAGCGGCTCCCCACAGTGGGCGAACGCATTGCCAGGCTGTTCCAGCGGGCGATGGCGCGCTCAGCACTGACCGGCACAGCAGGCGACCCGTTTTTCTTGCCGTCCCTTGAGGCGCTCCGGGCCAGCCCGTATCCTGAAACGCTCCACGAGCCCATCACACTCAGCCAGGAGATGGATGACGTACGCTTTGTGGAAGTGATCAGCGAGATAATCCGCGACCTTGCGAAGGAAAGCAACGTGGTGATCCTTGGACGGGCGGCGAACCACGTGCTGCGCGACTGGCCGGATGCGTTCCACGTGGGGATTGTAGCGCCACTGGAGTTCCGGGTGCAGACGACCATGCGCCGTGAGGGTATCACCAAGAAAGCGGCGGAGAAGCTGGTGGACGAGGGGGAGCGAGCGCGGGCATCGTACTTCCGCAGGTTCTACAAGTCGGAGCCGATGGACCCCTTGACCTACCACATGGTGATCAACGGAGGAATGTTGCCATCGCAGACCACTGCCCGTGTTATCGTAGAAGCTGCAAAAGCAGCCTCAAAACCAGTATCCTAGAAGCGCACTTTGAAGAGGTAGCTGTCCTTATGACAAACGGACAGTGCACGCCATAGTTAAGGAGCAACCTATGACCAACCGACCACGCCGGCACCTGACGCGACGCGAACGGCGGATGCAGCACGAGCGCACTCCGGGCAGCGCTACGGAGATCATGGCGCCTGACGCACCGCAGACGGCTACGTCACAAACGCTTCCTGCGGCGCGGGTGGCACGACCCTCGTCGGCCGGGAACAGCAGGGGAGCTACGCCTCGCCTGGAGGCGCACTTGCTTATGCCTTCGGTGGGCGGCGACCTGCGGCGTATTACTGTCGTGGTAGCCATCATCGCCGTCATCCTGGTAGTGATCACCATCTGGCTCCGCTAAGCAGGGCATTGCCCCATTCAATTTCGCCTACTCTCTCCTCAGGGACCTAACGCGCAATTGGCAGGCGCCTGTACCGCCGTACATAGGCTGTAGGGGCCAGGTAACCTCGCCCCTATTTTATGTGTGTTTTCTACAGGCAGTCCCATTGCGGGGATAGGGCGATTTCGCAAGGTAACCTGCTGGAATGCACAATGCTTGGATGGCGGGTAGCGACATGAGAGTGTTTTTATTGTCTGACCCTCGTTTGCC
The DNA here is from genome assembly GCA_009692665.1 of Dehalococcoidia bacterium. Lineage (GTDB taxonomy): Bacteria > Chloroflexota > Dehalococcoidia > Lucifugimonadales > SHYT01 > SHYT01. The sequence goes on from SHYT01000010.1 coordinate 55,036, forward strand.
CCGGGAGAGGGACTTGGCCACAGGAGATGTATGAGCACCGCAGCAGCTAAACGCCCCTCTCAAACATCCTTTGCATCGCTGAGAAATGCGAGCTTTGCCTGGTTCACCACGGCGGGCATGCTGTGGATGATGGCGGACAACATTGAGCACGTCATCAGCTACTGGGTGATTTTTGAGAAGTTTGGGTCGTCCATGCTGGGCGGCTTCGCGGTCATTAGCCACTGGGCGCCGTCTCTGTTCCTGGGCGTACACATGGGCGCGCTGGCAGACCGGTTCGACTGCCGCAAGCTGTTCCTGATTTCAATGGGCATGTTCGCGGCCGTGTCGGTGGCGTGGGCGTACTTCTTTCTGACGGGCACCATCGCCGTATGGCACGCCGTGGTATTGCTGACGATTCACGGCCTGGCGGGCGCTATCTTTGTGCCGGCCAGCCAGCTTGTCATCCACGATATTGTGGGCAACGAGCAGCTTCCAAGCGCGGTGCGGCTCACGGCCACGTCGCGCCAGGTGGGCCTGCTGCTGGGGCCGGCAATAGGCGGTCTGCTGCTGCTTGTCCTGGGGCCGGGTATTGGGCTGCTGGTCAACGCGTTCATTTATGTACCGATGATGTGGTGGTCTCTGCGAGAGACCTATACGGGACATGGCCACATGGAAGGGCGGGCAAAGGCCGCGGTGCGCTGGGGATTTGGCTCAGTGTTTGGCGTTATGAAAGAAGCGTCTAGCAACCCGACGATCTTGACGATGATTGTCCTGGTAGGGGTAACCTCACTGCTGGTTGGGAACGCATATCAAGCGCAGATGCCGCAGTTTGCCAAGTCTTTCCTTACGAGTAACGCGGGCGTCGTGTACTCGGTCTTGCTGGCGGCAAACGCGGCGGGCGCCATTGTGGGCGGACTGGCGATGGAGAGTGTATCGTTCCTGCACCCAACCCCAAGGAAGGCGACGGTTATGGCAGCGCTTTGGGCTGTCTGCATGGTAGTCTTTGCGGCGGCATCGCACTATCTGCTGGCGCTTGCTGCGCTGTTCGCTTCCGGAGTGCTGCTGATTGGTTTCACGTCGATGGCCACATCGCTGGTGCAGCTGGAGGCGCCGGCGGCACGGCGAGGGCAAATTATGGGCGTGTTCAACATGTCCCTGAACGGGTTGCGCGTGGGCAGCGGCATTACGGTAGGGTTTCTGGGAGCAGTCGTTGGCATTCACTGGTCGCTTGGGCTAAGCGCGAGCATCCTGCTCCTGGTGACAGCAGCACTGTTCCTCTATACCCGGAATGCACGAGCCCCCGCCGTCGCAATACCCGCATCCAACGTCGACCTCTGTTAGACGGCTAGCCCGGAAGTCCAATGCCTCGCACAAACGTTACGTTCGGAATCTTCGCCAGCTCTTCCGGCCACGTCTTCAACTTCGCCCGCCGTGTCCCTGCGCCGAGCATCACGTAGTCCAGCGCGCCCAGCGTTTCATCAATGTAGATGGGCATCTCCGTCGGCAGCCCGATGGGCGTGACACCGCCAATCGCCATGCCCGTCAGCTCCACCGTCTCCTCCGCCGACGCGAACGACGCCCGCGACGCTCCCATGAGCTTCCGCACCGCGTGGTTCACGTCCAGCCGGTGCGTGGCAGGCAGCACGCACGCGACGAACTGCTTGGCCCCGCGTGTGGACGTGACGATAATGGCGTTCCCGCTCGTCTCCAATGGAAACCCGTAGTGCGCGCAGAACGTGGCGGTGTCCGCGTATTCCGGCTCCACGAACAGGATTTCATGCTTGATGCCAAGCTCCTGCAGCGCCTTGGCGACACGCGGGTGCACGCGTGGTTGTTCCATGTGCTCCTTCTGGGGCTCCTTCTGGCTTGTTGCTGCCTCCGTATTTACAGCGCTCGATGCGGAACAACGCAAGCTGCCAGAGCACCAGAATTGGCCCTGGTAGCTCTTGATGTCTGCTGCCTCAGTTACTCCGCCCATCGTTTTTGTGAGCGCGTGCAGATGGAATCGTCGCAACTGTGTGTAGCATCAGAAATGGTAGTCATGACTTTTGCACTTGCTTTGTTTCGGTCTTGATAGCAAAATAGGCGCAATATGCCAAAGCCCCGGAAAACGGAAGCCGTTCCGGACAGAGGATAGGCGAGTTAACAATGAACGAGAAAATGCGGCCTGGCCTACTCCCTATTGTAGGTGGAGTGCAGCCGGGGATGCAGCCAGGCGCACCTACAGCCGTTCAATCTAGCACAGACACCGGAAGCAACGGCGAAACACCGCCTGAGATGCTTGAGCCGCATGGTCCAAAGCCGCGCTTTCCCCTCCGCAACCTGAGCACGTTCGGATCGTTCCAAGTTCCGGCGTTCCGCTATTACTTCGCGGCCATGGTGGGCCAGGGCACCGCCATGAACATGCAGATGATGGCGCAGGCGCTGCTGGTATACCGCATTACCGGCTCCGCGACAGCACTGGGCATTATGTCGCTCGCCAGCGCTGTTCCCATGCTTGTGTTCTCGCTCATGGGCGGCGTCCTGGCTGACCGTCTCAAGAAA
>SHYT01000020.1 GCA_009692665.1 Dehalococcoidia bacterium
CACATTCGATTACCATGCTCCACCACGCTGCACCAAATCGAGAACCTTCATCGACATCTTCAATTGATAGGCATAAGCGCTCATCGTTTCCGTTCTGAATACGCCTGCGCCACTCGCATGGCGTGGTTGCACCGCTGCAAGATGAGTGCCAGAGCTCTGAGGACCAGACGGGCCATCAGTGGCGATTTACGAGAAACGACGCCGTTCGCTCGAAGTACGCAATGAGGTAGTCCTGATCCTCGGGCGAGGCCGTCGAGCTCCGCACCGCAGCGGTCATGTGGCGCACCCAAACATCGCGCTCCTGCTGGCCGATGCTGAACGGTCTATGGCGCACCGGCAAGTGAGGACGGCCACGCTCCTGGTTGTACCGAGGTGGCCCGCCAGCTAGCTGGATCAAGAACATCGTCAGGTGAGCTTTGCCGGGTGTCAAGTCGGCGGGATACAGCGGCCGCAGGACCGAATCGCCCTCGACGCTGGCGTAAAAACGTTCGACCAGGGCACCAAAGAACGCGTCCCCGCCGACGCGTCCGTACAATGTCGAGCCGGACGGCACTACCTTGGCTATTGGTCGGCGATTTTGCATCCTGGTAGGCACTCCCATCACCTAGGCAATTTAGCGTTATCGCTACCGCAGCCTGAAACAAGCAACAGTACAACAGCCGAAATCGCCAAGCAGACGACGAACCGGTTACTTTTGTCGAACACGTTCACTCAGTACCCGCCGCCAGCCCAAGTCCGTTGCTTGCGATGCCCCGAGTAGTCTGCTTAGAATACCATCCTGGGGCTGGGCTTGTACTCAGTCTCGTGCCCTATTCAAGGGTGGCCCCAACCTCGTGCCGAGGTGGCGGAACGGCAGACGCGGCAGACTTAAAATCTGCGGACCGTAAGGTCGTGCGAGTTCAAGTCTCGCCCTCGGCACCAAGACAACAACCACAGAACACGCTTCGAACACCCCCTACGATAGATGAGGGCTTAACGGCGCTTGTTCACGGATTTACAGAAGGCTACTCCCTCCTACAGCGTTTGGCGTGCGCGTGGGCCATGAATGGTGTATCATGTCTGTAAGGCCTCCACGGAGACACGTGCTCCACCGGGCCACGTTGCGACCCGCTCAACACTATGGCGGGTCGTTCTGTTTAAGGTGCCGCTCGCCGCGACTGAAGAGGTAATTCATGCCAGCACCGGGTGACTCAGGCCGCCCACGCCGCTATCCCTATGTGCCAGATGGCGAACAGGGCATGTGCCGGCAGTGCAAGGCATTTCACGTCCTCGTAAGCGGCATCTGCTCAGAGTGCCGTGCAGGCGAGCATAGGAAGAAAGCGCGGAACGAGTGACAACCGATATAGAAGACGAGAGTGTTCTCCCGCGTCTTTACCACTTAATCGGCTAGGGTCTTTTCGACGCATCGTACTTTAGATAAGACTAAAGAGGTACAATTACTTAGAAAGGCCTACGGAAGTGCCGTACTAGCGGCTAGACGCAATGCTTCTTCAAATGATCGAACATGAAGCAAGACCCGGGTTCGGCAGTCCCCACAGCACAACGGCATGAGCTTCTCATCACACATGCCCTGAGCACAGGACGAATCAGATCAGCAGAAGAGGACATTTCATGACGACACCCAAGTCGCACCAACCAGCACCCGTCGGCACCGCTGCCCAGCGCCGCCTTGAGCGGGATATCCGTGGACGGGCCGCCCAAGGAGAGTCACCACGGAAGATCGCCACCGCACTCGGCATTGACGTGTCTGTAGTAATGGCCGCGTTGCACGTTCAGCGCGACGCCGGCAATGAGGCCAGCCATTAATTAGGGCGCATTCCCGCGTTTGTAATACTCATTCGGGGTACTAGCCTGATTTATGAGACAGCCATTGCCCCGTTTCATCGTGTTCCTCGAGCCCCTCCCATCGTACTCAAATGTGGGGCACTCCAGTCTGGGAAAAAAGCCATGGCGATCCTCAGCAACGCAGAAGCTACTCAGTTCCTTAACGCGCTGTCGGACCGCGTTACCTCGCTGCCACAAGACAGCTTCACCGAATGGAATTCCGGCCTCCCTTACCTCTGCCCCGGGCCAGAGGCAGATGACCCCTTCCCTGTTTCCCAAGAGATCGCGGAAGAGATGGGCTTCACCCTCACAGACGTCCTGGAAACCTGGCTCCACTATGGCCACCGTCCCAAATGTGACTGTGGAGTTGCTGAAGCTCCCGCTCATCTCACCGGAGAGCCCGTTGTAGAAGACCAAGATGAAGAATTGCAGTAACGCTGGGTGCAAGGCCCGCACTCCGCCCATCCGCTGCTCCACTACCGGCCAGACAGCCACCGCAATATCCTGCGGATAGCCAGCGCTTTTAGTGTACCCAATCAACCTGATACCACCAGACATACACCTGTTTCGGCGTCGCCTGGGAGACAATCGGAAGCCAGTAAGGAACAATAAAAGACTTCCAACCACATGATGACGTGGGTGAATGCATGGCACAACACAGCGTCCGCAGAGAAAGCGGCCTAGCAGCGCCAGCGCGATTGACCGGCAGGTCGGTATCTAGATACAATTGCGCCAGCACACCCAATGCTTCTGCATAGTCCTGTGGCTCAGTCGCCCCAAAGCACTCCCGAGTCCAGGAGCCAATAAAGAAACCATGAAGGAAAAAGCATGCTGCGCGAATTCGATTTGACCGGCCGTAAAGCCATCATCACCGGCGCCGCGCGCGGCATCGGCAGGGGAATCGCGCTGGTGTTGGCAGAGGCCGGCGCGGACGTCGGCGTAACCGCACTCAGCGAGGCGAACGCTGCAAAGGTCGCCGCAGAAATCCAGGCCCTTGGCCGCCGGGGTTTCGGTTGGGCCGCGGACGGCACCAAAGTAGATACCATGCAGGACCTGGCCAAGAAGGCGCTGGCGCAAATGGGCAGCGTCGACATCCTGATCAACTGCCTCGGCGATTCCATCCCCGGCCTCGTAACCCCGTTGCCTGGCAGCACCCGCCGCGCCCTCACCGAAAGCGATTGGCACAAGGTCGTCGACGTGAACCTCACGCAGGCCTTTGTAGGATGCCATGTCTTCGGCCCCATCCTCATCGAGAAAAAAGGCTGCGTCATTAACATCTCTTCGTTCGCCGCCGTCCGGCCAGCCGCTAATATGAGCGCGTACGCGGCGTCAAAAGCCGGCCTGACCATGTTCACCCAATCGGTGGCTCTGGAATGGGCTCCGTTCGGCGTGCGCGTCAACGCCATAGCGCCGGGGTCTTTCCCTGATATCGACCTCATGCCGCCAGATGAGCGGCAAAAGCGGCTGGAGCAAGGTGACCCAACAAATCCCCTCAAGCGCTTTGGCCACGTGCGAGAAGTCGGGTTGCTAGCAGCCTATCTCGCATCAGACGCCGCTGCCTACGTGACCGGCCAGACCATCTGCATTGACGGCGGCCGCACCCTGTAGTCAGTCCAGAAGCGCCTGCTACCCTACCGTTATCGGCAACTCGTCCACAAGCGCCGCTGGCTCCATTGGCGCTGCCGCTGCCTTAACCTTAACTTCCGGTTCCACCACCTGCCCGTGGTCAGGCACATCTTTCATAAACCCGCACGTAAGACAGTGCCGATACGCCCCAGCATTATCCTGTTCCAGCGTCAGTGTACGTTTGCATTTGGGACAAAGGGTTGCATTGCTCATGTGGTTCCTCCTCTGAGCAGTGAGGGTATTTGCTCCTCTGCCGTAAGAATAAACAGGCCACATGACAACGGCGTTACAGTTCTGGGTCAGTCGTGTTACAGCTTCGACACAGCCCTTTTCAAAGCGATACGGTACTTCACAAACCAGTGTGCCATCGAACCCATTGCCTCACAATGCGCCATTCGCACTAACGGCTAGACATCCAAGCATCGGCATCGCAACTAACCCGGTGTACCCGAAGTGGACCGGCTGGTTCCTCATTGTTTCCGGCGTGGTCGCTGCCGCGGCAGCCGGTTGCTACCTCATTTACGAAGGGGCAGGCGTCACCAGCCAAATGGTATTCGCCGTAGCGGCGCTGGTATTGTCATTACTGTCCCTCGTGTTGGGTGTGCTCATGACCCAGCGTCAAATGAAAGAAATGTAGCATTACAAATAGAGAGGGTGGAGACCGCCGGTCTCCACCCTCTAAAACCCTTGTTCACTGTGAATTCAGCAGGTCCTACCGCGTCTTGGCAGGCACCTTCGCCGCCGACGCCTTCTTCTGGAAATGTGGGATGACGTGCTTGCCAAACTGGTCAATCGATGTCATGACATCCTGATGCGTCACTGTCGATGTCTGCATAATCATGATCACCTGGTCTGCGCCCACCTTCTCACTCTGCTCAATCGCCTTGATGCACGACTCCGGGTTCCCCGCAATGATAGAGCCGGTATCGCACAGCGTGTCCGCGTCTAGCTGCTCCCAAATCGCTTTCACCGCCTGCTGGCCTGCCGCATTGGAGTAGTTGAAAGCTTCAGCGCCCGTCAGGTCAGGCACTGTGCCGGGCGCAAGAAATGCGCTGAACGCACGCTTCAGGTGGTCCGGCACCTGCCCGCCCCACTGCGCAAACAAGTCCTTGAACAGCGATGCGCTCGCCGCCGCATACGGCTTGCCCGGCCCAAAGAAGGTGCGTACGGACTTTGCGCCTAGCTCACGTGCTGCCCGGTTGTCCGGTCCGCAGATGCCCACGGAGAAGTTCGCCCAGTTGTTATTCGCAAACGCCCCTACCGGCGTGCACTTCGCAATCGTCTCTCGGTACGCCTTGATGTATGGCTCAACCGCAGCCGGAGTGTTGGCGTTGAAGGAAAGCACACCCAGCCCGCGCTCCGCGGCAACCTGGTAGGTGTCCGGCTGCAAGCAAGACAGCCACATCGGCGGATGTGGCTTCTGGAGCGTCTTGGGAAGGACTGTACGCGAGGGCATCTTCCAGTATTTCCCCTCGTATGCAAACTCCCCTTCCGTCTGGAAGCACTTGCCTATCATCCGCACCGACTCGTCCCACATCGCGCGAGTCTCCCGCGGGTCCACACCCAGGCCCACCTGTTCGTACGGTCCCCCGCGGCCCGTGCCCAACTCAATGCGCCCGTTGCTGAGGATGTCCAGCATCCCCACCCGCTCCACTACCGTCGCCGGATGGTGGTACGGCAAGATCACCACGCCAAGCCCAAGCTTAATGCGCTTGGTGGTCTGGCTTAGAGAGGCCAAAAAGACGTCGTTGCACGGGCTGGCGCAGAAGTTCGGCAGAAAGTGGTGTTCCGTCGTCCAAACCGTGTCAAAGCCCGCCTGGTCCGCCAACTTGATCTGCTCAATTGCCTCGTGTACGGCCTTGTACTCGTAGTCCGGCGCCCCGGCTTCCCGTTGTAGCTCGAAAAGTAGCGATATTTTCACAGTCCCTCCTCGTAAAACATTATGGCGGTAGCTACCGCCAATTTCTTCCTGTGCAAAAGTTTTGTTGCGTGTTTTCCTCAGCCGGAGCGCTCTCCGGCTTCTTTAACCCTTGCCTTTACCCATGTTCAACACAACGTCAACACATCAAAAGCAGCCTCTCACTTCAAGGGCAGCGCAATGGTAGCCAGGCCTGGCGCGGTGACGAGTCCGGCCTGGTTTTCGTTCCAGAGCTCGACGTCCACCAGGTGTTCGCCATTTTCAACGTGCGTATTCCGTACTTTGCCCTTTACCGTATTGGTGTCGCCGACCAGGTTGGGGTGGCGAATGGCGACGCTCAGTTTCTTAAGCGTCGCATCATCACCCATCCAGTCGGTTACGCCCTGGGCAACCCAGCATACGCGTTGATACCCAAAATCAAATTGCCCCTGCTGTGCACGCTTTTTCTGGGAATAGCCTGCATCTGCGCGGCCTGAGCCGCCGAAGTCTATTGTGCCCGCCTCCTCAATTGTTTTCCTCGTCGGACGCGAAGGCGTGCCCACACACATGGTGAAATAGAACATTTCGGTCAAAGTATACGTTCCCTTTTTGACGTCCGGCAACTGCTCTCCTTCATGCACCTCTTCCCAGTGCCGACGCTGGCTGCCACGCGTCTTGCGCTCCCACACCAGCGGGTCCGGCGCCTCGTTCCCGGCTTCTGAATTATTCCCCCGGTCATATTCAACACCCTTGTGAAGGTTCACAAAACGGGCAAACGTCGTTCTGGTCGTAGTCGCAACTTCCATCCGCTGGTTGTAGTACTCGGTCTGTCCCGTGACGAAGCATACTGGGCCGAGCGATTTGGTGTTCTTCCGGATAATATCAATCGGCGTCGTTTGAGCAAAAAGCCTGTCACCTACCCAGATGGGACGGTGGAACTCCATCTCAATCGACGTGTAAAACAGCGAGATGTATTCGTTGCTCAGGCGCGATGGGTCGACGCCTCCACCAATGATGGAAGCAGCAGGGTCCACGGCGAAGACGAAGGTTGGGGGAGCCGTCAGCATGCCAAAGCGGCTCTTCTTAGCGTACTCCTCATCCCGCCACAGCGGGTTGAAGTCTCCTACGCCAACTCCAAACCGTTTAATAGTCTCTGCGGAAGCCTCTTTCCACGGTGACGGCCGCAGCGGCTTTCCCAATGTCCTTCGGTATTCCTCCTCGAACTCATCGAGTGTGGTAATCATGTTCGTCGCTGCCATCGCATTTCCCTCTATTGCTGGACTCGGAACCTAGAATGCATCGTATGCCAGCCTAGCGCCGTTCCACCGTTGGCGGGACTCATCTGAGCCTCGACGCTTTGATCTAGACGACTGGACTGTTGCGCATGTCACCCAGGAATTCGCCATCAACCTGAGACACTTCCACCCTGCTACTTGAAGTGAGGTATCACCTTCTCCCCAAACAGTCGTATCGATTCCATCCCATGCTGCCACCCCTGAGGGCCAGTGCCGGGCGCGAACGACGGCAACAGGTAGTCAATGCCTCCAAACGCCTTATCCATCTCATGGATCTGCTCCACCACCTCGTCCGGTGATCCCCAGAGAAGCCGGCGGTCCTGGTTCACCATTTCAAAGGTGATCTCTTCCGGCGACTTTATGTTCTTAAGCCACGGCTCGTACTCTCGTTGCAAATAGTTGCTCCACGCCGCGTACTGCGCACCCTCCACCAGCCCTGGGCCAAAGCGCAGCAACGCCTCTTCTTTATTGCGGCCAATCAGGACCCTGCGCATCAGGGCAACGTACGGCTTCTGCCCCCTTGACACGCACAAGGTTCGGTACTCCGCTACAAACTCCTTAAGCGCCGCCATGCTCTGCATCGGGTCAGTCACAACGCCGTCCCCCTGCCGCGCGGCGCGCTTGAACCCGTCCACAGTCCACGGCCCAATCCAGATAGGCGGGTGCGGCTTCCGGTACGGTCGCGGCACCACCCGTGCGTTGCGGATGCTGTACCGCTTGCCAACAAAGTTGAAGTGGTCTTCCGTCCACGCCCGCCGGATGACCTCCACCCCTTCCTCAAACAAAGACACGCGGTTGGGCTGCGGGATTCCGAACATCTCAAAGTCAGCGGGGTTGTATCCCGGCCCAACACCAAGAATGATGCGCCCTTTGGAGATTTGGTCTATCGTCGCCACCTCTTCAGCCACGTGGATCGGGTGCGCAAACGCTAGCAGGTAGATCGCCGTGCCAAGCTCTAAAGTCTTTGTGTGCGAAGCCAGCGCCCCCAGCAAAGGCCATTGGACCAGTCCTCCAGGCCCCGTGGACGGCGCCTGCTTTAGCCCGACCCTCTTCCGCAAGTCAGGCGAGTGATGGTGCCCAAAAAACAGCCCATCATAGCCGGTGGACTCGCACAGGTGCGCCGCTTCCAATATCTGGTCAAACGACCCCCCCACTCCAAAAGCGCCGAACTTCACTGTGCACTCCTTCTCAAGCTCGCTGCCTTCCAGCCTCTAGACCTATCGCGCAGTAGCCAGACCTTCAATCCAAGGTTCCCGAACACCGCTATTCTCCTGACCGGAGAATAGGACCACTACTTGGGTTTCTTTGCCGGGTCTATCATGACCAAGTAACCCATGCCATTGAAGCTGCATCCCCATGTTGTGGCATGCTGCGTGCAGTTCTCTATCCAGGGCTGCATAACGTCAAAAAGCCCTGCTGCGCCAATCCAGATTTTGTAGACGTTATCCATCTCGTACCGGTTCATCTCCCACAGCAGGTTTTGGTACTCCTTGGTGTCCTTCGCGGCACGCCACTTAGAGTAAAGATCGTCCCACTTGGGATCGTTGAGGTGACGCGTATTCTGAGGACTCTTGGAGTAGTACGGCAGGATGTACGTGGTAGCATCCTGGGCCGCGCAGCCGGCAATGGCGCACCAGGTGAAGTAAAAGCCCTCCCACTTGGCCTCATAGAACACGTTGCTGTGCGCCACGCTATCTACTACTTTGACATCCAGGTCAACGTTCACATTCTTCTTGAGTTGAGCGGCCACAGCAAGCATAAGGTCAGCCTTATCGCCGCTGGGGTACCCTGAGGTAACGGTGATCTTCATGCCGTTGCCAAAGCCCGCTTCCGTAAGAAGCTGCTTGGCCTTTTCCGGGTTGTATTGGTACCACGGCCCCGCCTCGGCCAGGGGAATGGAGAGTTCCCGGCCCATCAAATGCCAGGGCATCGGCATCGGCGGCATCGTGTGCGATTCGCAGCACAGCTGCCAGGCTGTCGGGCGGTCAATTGCCATAGAAATGGCCCGCCGCACGCGTATGTCATTGAAAGGCGGTTTGTCCAACTGCATGTCAAAGTGGTATTGGCCAGGCGCCCCAAAGATGTCACTCACCTGCGCTCCGGGCACCTGTTTGATAAGTTGGGCCACCTGCGACGGTAGAAGAACGGTGGTGTCGTCAATTGCTCCGGTTATGAAGGCTGCGGTAACGGCGCTGGGGTCGGCAATCTGGTTCTGGATCTTGCGGTCGACATAGGGGAGCCCCTTCAGCCAAAACTCCGGATTTTTCTCCCACACAGTCCGTACGCGCGTCTCATTCTCTTTCATCAGGAAGGGCGCAGGCGTAATGATCTTTTGTCCCCAGCAGTTTTGCTTGTCGTCGTAGCATTCTTTGCTGAACAGGCCAAAGTTGTGGTGCGCCAGCATGTAAATTAATTCCGCCTCGGGCGCGCTCATGGTGAACTTCACTGTGTACTTGTCGGGAGCCTCAATCTTTGCCACACGCTCTAACGACGTTTTAGAAATGGACTCCCGCTGCATAGTCTCATAGAACCACTTCACGTCCGCTGCTGTCACTTCGCGATCAGTACGCAGCATGGGCGCAATGGCAGGCCAGAGAACACCGGGACGCAAGTGGAAAATGTAGGTCAACGAGTCGGGGTTCTCCCAAGTCTTAAAAATGCCCGGCACTACCACCGTAGTCATGTTCATGGCCCGCGTGCCATTGCACACCGAGAAGTCCTGCTGGCCTACCAGGCTGCAGCGCCCCATGTCCTGGAGAAAGAGCATCCCCCACATGATGGGACGCATCAGGCCATTGAACCGTATGGGGTCGAAATAGGTTGGGGTCGCAAATCCTGCGCCACGGTTTTCGCCGCCATAGGTAGCCTTTTGCCAGAGGCGGAGTTTGTCCGGATGGTACTTGTAGAACGATTCCGTAGCAAAGCCAGGGTCTTTCTCATTGGAACGCGGGATAGGGACACCAATAACCAGCGGCCCGCCCGTTACCGGGGGCGGCGCCCCTGGCTGGTATATCTGCGCAGCGGGAGCAGGAGCTGGTGTGCCCGTCGTTACGGGCGTCGGGGCCGGCTTAGGCGCGGCTGTGGGAGCAGGTGTGCCGGACGCCGGGGCGGGCGTAGCCGCCTTTTCCCCTTCTCTCGCACACGCAGCTGCCAGAAGCATGACGACAGCGATACCGGCTAGAAACAACACCATTCTGTTCTGGTGGGTGACCATGGCTTCCTCCCCTCGCGTTCTCCACTGGGTGCACCGGGACTCTGCTCTAAAGAACCTGCTTCTACTTGAAGTGAGGTATCACCTTCTCAGCAAACAGCTTGAACGACTTCCTCACGGACTCCTTGGGCAAATCTCCCTGGACCTCCCAAAGCATGATGTGGTCAAGGCCAGGTTGCGCCTCCCGCATGCGGTGAATGTTCTCCACCACGTGCTCCGGCGAGCCAAAGAGCGCCGCCTTGTCCTCCTCCAGCGCCTTCCAGTCCTGCCGCTGGTTCCCCGTGAGACGCTCCAAAAAGCCGGCCGGCATCTCGAATCCAAATGTTTTGGCGGCCTGTAGGTCTGCGGCAGGCTTGATTTGTTTCACCCGGTCAAACGCTCCCTCTCCAAGCTCGCGCGCCTTTGCGTCCGTCTCCGCAACGTGGGAGTAGCGCATGTACGCTATCTCGCTCAACATGCCCGCGATCTCCTGCTGGCTCCGTCCCGCAGCGCGCGCCGCTTTCTGGAACAGTTCACGGCGTTCCTGCAGTTGCGGCGATGGCCCCTGCGGAGCAACTAGGGGAATGATCCCGTCCCGCCCACAGCGCTCCCAGGTGGCCGGGCTGCTGGCCGCCTCAAACAGCGGAGGGTGCGGTTTTTGAATCGGCTTGGGCTCCAGCGTCAGGTGGTGGGCCTGATAGTATTTGCCTTCGTAGTTGAACTCATCCTCAGTCCAAGCGCCCAAGATAACCTGCAGCGCCTCCTCAAAGCGCCCACGAAGCTCTGCTTGGGGGATGCCCCATACCAGGCTCTCAGCCGCCCGATTCCCAATCCCCACGCCAAAGTTCACGCGGCCACCGCTAATGACGTCCAGGGTCGCGTAGTCCTCCGCGTTGCGAATAGGGTCCGTCAATGACAGAACGCTGATGCCAGACCCTAAGCGAATGTGCTTTGTAGCTGCCGCTACACTAGACAGCAGTACCGACGACGAGCCTGCAACGCCCTCGCCGCCAAAATGGTGCTCACCAATCCAAACCCCGTCAAATCCTAGTTCATCTACATACTTCATCATCTCCACTTCTTGGAGTGTGATGTCTTGAGCACTCCCGCCCGGGGGCACCTGGAATAGATGGAATGTACTGAACTTCATATCTTGCCCTCCACCGGATCATTCAGCATCTATAGAATTCCAACGCCCAAAAGCTCCTACGCTTGCCAGGCTCCCGTCATTCCTAACGAGCGTATTGCCCGATGTCGGTACGAGGAGGAGCCCAGCCAGGCACCGGTGAGGTAGTCCTATGTCTTCAGCTTGATCACCGACTTCTTCATCCCGGAGTCTCGGACGGCGAGCACAATCTGCCGCTCACGCCAGCCATCGACACCGGAAGGGTTTGCCTCTTTACCGGTCTGGATCGCCTGGTTGAACGCCTCAATCTCGTCCACAAACATGTTCGTCCCGTGGAACTCTTTCACCGTCTCGCCCTGTGCTGTCCGCACCCGCAGCACTCCATCCGACGTCACCGTCGGGTTCAGCGGAGAGGCGGAAGCCCGCCCCTTCGTCCCATACACCGTCGTAACGTTGTCCCCGAACGGCGAACGGTTGGTCGTCGCGTAGCTCGCCGGGATGCCCCCCTGGAAAATAAGCGTCGCCTCCACGATGTTCTCCTGGTTCCGCGCCGCGGTGACCACGTCCGAGTAGGCGTACACTTCCTCGACTTCGCGCCCCATCAGGAATCGCATCATATCCGTGCCGAACATCGCGCTGCCGGACATGACCCCGGATCCGCGCATGCTCAGGACTTCCTTCCACTCGTGTTCAGTCGCGCCCAGCACGCCTTTCGCCGGGACGGTCCACGCCTGCCGCGTGGTACCTCCACTGTTGCCATCCCAAGGTCCACACTGGCACCGCATCGACACAATGTCGCCGATGGTGCCGTTGTGCATAACTTCCCTGAGCGCCCGGAACGCTGGCGCAAAGCGCGTCTGGAAGTCGGTGCCAAGCCGCACGTTATGCTTCTTGCCCGCCTCAACCATCGCGATACAGTCTTCTTCCGTCACTGCCATCGCGCTGCCCACCAGCACGTGCTTACCCTTCGCCATCGCCGGAATCGCTGTCTCCGCGTGAAGATTATTCGGCGTCAGGACGTAGACCACGTCCACTTCTTTGTTGTTCAGCAGGTCTTCCAGGTTGTCGTACGCATGCTGTGCCCCGTGATAAGCAGCAAACTTCTGCGCTTTCGCCTTATCCCGGCTCACGACCCCCACGAGCTTCGTGTCCTTTGCTTGACGCACCGCCGGGGTCGAGTACCGGTCTGCCCAGCCCCCAAGTCCAACTATGCCCCATCCTATCGCCATGTAACCCCCTCCTGTTTCATTTTTGAGCGCTACAACCAAAAATGGGCGTTGGTTTTCAACGACCGGCGTCCTCGTAAGGCGGCGTTATTTAGGCAGGTCTGTAGGCTCCACCCACATGATCCAGCCCGTCATGTTGTGGACGCCCGCGTACCCGTACACATGGCAGGCCGCGTTGCGCAGCCACGGCGCAAAGTGGCAGTAGACCGTGGGTGTGCCAAAGTGGACGCCATACATTTGATCAAACATGTAGCGGGTGAAGGCCCACAGAACCAGCTGCCGCTTGGCAGGGTCTAG